>JAJQFO010000158.1 GCA_021201095.1 Lachnospiraceae bacterium | reverse complement strand
TTCCGTCTCGATCTCTGTTTCCGTCTCGATCTCTGTTTCCGTCTCGATCTCTGTTTCCGTCTCGATCTCTGTTATTGGCATTGCTACTGCTTCCGTTTCAGTTCCCGTCTCTGTCATGTACTCCGTTTCAATGTCGCTCTCTGTCTCGATGTCAGTCTCTTTCTCAGATTCCGTCACAGTCTCCGTCTCGATATCCGTTTCCGTCCCGGGCTCCGTCACATTTTCTGTAATCGGCTCAGTGACCGGCTCGGTCACAATTTCTGTCTCCTGCTCGGTAATCGGCTCAGTCACAGCAGCCGTCTCCGCCGGTGTTTCTGTAGAAAGTCCTGTCTGGGACACGGAACCAGCCGCATTCTCTGTCTCATTCCCTGTCAGAAGAGGAGTCTCTGACTCCGTCTCCGTCCCGAAAAGAATGCCCTGCGCACTGCCTGATGCGTTTCCATGCGCCATCTGCATCTGGTTATTCCTGCTATAAATGCCATATGTAACGCCGCCGATTCCCGCGACCAGCATCACAGACGCCACGGCGATCGGTACAGCCAGATTCATCGTTTTTTTCTTCGCGCTGTTCAAGGAAGTTACAGGCTTGACATCTCTGGATATGCTTCCCTTTCCATAAGATACAGGATCTCTGGATATCGGTTTTTCGTCTGAGGGTTTCTTATTTTTAATAGAACTTCCCTTCCCAGAAACTGAAGCTGTGCCGTGAGAGTTTCCCTCAACACCGCCTATCGGCCTTTTCCTCAGCTCCGCACCCTGCTTGTCCAGAATCTTCTGAATCGCGTCATAAAGCTCCTGCGCATTTTTCGGTCTCCCGGCAGGGCGGAAGGACAATGATTTTTCCAGAAGCTGATTAATTTCCTTCGAGACGCCGTTGATCTTCGGAAGCTTCTCACCTTTCAGACGCAGTTCCTCCGCGCGGTCCATATCCTCCATCGTCACTTCCTGCGGATTCGGAGGCAAAAACGCATGCCGGAAATTATTCAGATAGTAATAAATCACACGTCCAAGTGAATAATAGTCCGCTCTCTTGTCATACTGGTGGTTCCTCTTGTCATAGACTTCGGGCGCCATATAGACTTCCGTGCCGACACGCGTAGAAGCCAGCGCATCGCTTTCCATCACTTCCCGGGCAACGCCGAAGTCAGTCAGCTTATAGCTTCCGCTCTCCGAGACCAGTATATTCGCCGGCTTGATATCTCTGTGGATAATATTGGCGTTATCGCAGAAAATCAGCGCATTGGCAATATCGCGCCACATGCAGATAATATCGTACTGCGTGGCATTCTTTTCACGAAGATAATCGACAGTAATTGGCTGAAGCAGCTCCATCCGGATCAGGATATCCCAGCCGATGCCGTATTCCCCGCCGTTTTCAATGATCAGATGATCTTCATAGCTGACGATATTGCTGTGGCCCTTGCATCTGCGCATGATGCGGATCTCGCCCTTGATCCGGTCTACCTGCCGGGAAAAATAGCTGCGGACAGCATCTTTATTTGGCTGCACTTCCATCTGAGAGCGCAGCGCGTCCTCGCGCGGGATATGCATCACCTTCAGGGCCGATACCGCTCTGTCCCCCAGATCATCGTCCCAGCAGATCTCATATACATCGCCGAAAGCTCCTCTTCCCAAAGGCTCCTCTCTGGCGAGTCTCCATTTCCCGAAAAAGGGTTCATATTTTCTGAAATCATCTGATGGCATTTCTTATCTCACCGTCCCCAAATCAATATCCCAATGCAGGCAGATCTGCCTGCTCACTGCTTCCGCTGCACTATGAGATAAATGTACGCTCTTTCTTGTCATCCTGTGGATGCCCACACATTCTTTGCCTTATGTTGCTGTCTGAAGCACAGCCCACACATCACCGCCTTATAACACGGTCTGACACCATTCCCGCATATTCGCTACGCTTGAACGCAGACAAGCATAATGGTCACGTTGTCCTTTCCACCATTGTTCAAAGCGGCCTTCAAAAGCTCCTGCGCTGCCTCGTCCAGATTTGCTTTTTCCTTTAATATCGATTCAATCCGGGAATCATCCACCATGTCAGTCAGGCCATCGCTGCACAGCAGATAAATATCGCGTTCACGTAGTGCCTGATCCGTCACAAAATAGGGCGACACCTTTACCTCCGGCGGCATTCCCAGATATTGCGTGATCACATGGCGGCTCGGATCGGTCTTAGCCTGCTCCGGTGTCAAAAGCCCCATGGAAATCATCCTCTGCACTTTCGAGTGGTCTACCGTTATCTGCGAAAGTTTTTTATCGCGGAACCGATAGACGCGGCTGTCCCCGACATTCGCGAAAATCCCTCTGCGTCCGATCAGCACCATCATGGCGATCGTCGTCCCCGACTTTTGCCCTCTCTGCTGTGCTTCCTCATAAATTCGTTCCGAAATTTCCCGCAGAATCTTTGTCAGTTCGCCTGTGTCAGCCAGCTGAGAGTACTGGTCTTTTTTCTGTGCAAGTACCTTTGCCGCCCTGTGGGAAGCTTCCTCGCCGGAATCCGCTCCGCCCATACCGTCGCAGACTGCATACAGCTGTGCATCTTCGCGGCATTCTGCTCTCAGAAACGCTCCCTGATCCATGCGGCTGCGCTTCATATATTCTCCGTTAAAGCAGAAATTGTCTTCATTGTTTCCGCGGACACGGCCCTTATTATTCACGACCACACCGCGTAGTACCAGCCCGGCACGGGATGCTCCGGATACGGAATCCGCTGCTCCCCTTGCTGCCGCAGCTGTCATTACTGCTGAAGCTTTCTCATCCTCTGGAACGAGTGTATCCTCGTCGTCCCCCATCGGAGTACCATACGATCCCGTTCGCCTGTTCTTCTGAGGCGAACGGATTACGCACATCCAGGCAACAACTAACGCTGCTATCAAAATCAATACTGCCAGCACGATCAGCCAGATGCTTTTTTGCTGCGAACCAGACGGCGCGGATCCGCCCGCAGAGCCGCCGGATTGCACAGCAGCCGCAGTTTCCGATTCTGTCTCGGTTTCGCTTTCTGTCTCGGTCTCTGTTTCCGTCTCGCTCTCGGTCCCAGCCTCGGTTTCTGTCTCGCTCTCGGTTTCTATCTCGCTTTCCGTCTCGGTTTCGGTTTCAATACCGTTTTCGCTTTCTGTGCCAGTTTCGCTTTCTGCCCCAGTTTCGCTTTCTGCCCCAGTTTCGCTTTCACGCTCAGTTTCGATCTCGATTTCCGACTTTGTTTCTGCTTCTGTCTTAATTTCTGTTTCAGGCTCGGTTCCTGTCTCGACCACGATCGCAGAATCGCTTTCCGTCTCAGTTTCGCTTTCTGTCTCGGTTTCGCTGTCGGTGTCGGTTTCGCTTTCTGTCTCTGTATCGGTCTCTGTTTCGGTTTCGCTCTCAGTTTCTCTTTCCGTCTCGGTCTCGCTTTCGCTTTCTGTCTCGGTTTCGCTTTCTGTCTCGGTTTCGCTTTCTGTTTCAGTTTCGCTGACAATTCCGGCATCCGTTTCGGTCTCAGTCTCACTTTCCGTCTCGATCTCCGTCTCGAGCTCGAAGCCCGGCCATGCCTGCCCGGTCGTAACCTCCACCTGGCAATCCTGCAATATCAGGTCATTTTCGCTGCTCTGTCTGCCAAAAAACAGAACCGGATTTTCCGAAAGTACGCCATCCGCGTCGTGAATTCGCACGACAGAATCTTCTATCTGTATATCATATCCATACAACTCAGAAGCCAGTGTCAGGCTCAGAATCGTAGAATCCTGCTCATCAGCCAGAATATACAGCTCCTGATCCCGATATCCTTCACTCTCAATCCGAAGCTCGAGCCATTCTGAATCAAAATGAAGTCCCGGCTCCGTTTCTGCATCTGCCTCGGTGCCTGCAGCCGCCCCAGCTCCGGCAATTGTATCGGAACCCATAATCATCCTGGTACCTGCAGCTGCTGCGGTCTCCGTCTCAGTCTCTGTTTCCGCCTCGTCTGCTGATTCATTAATCCCAGAGTCCGCACCAATAATCGTCAGAAAATACGAGGGTTCCGAAAAAGTGCGGCTGCTCTGCACCAGTTCCTGGCACACACTCCACTCGCCATCATTTTTTTCAAACAGTTTTACGGCCAACTGCTCCGCCCGGGGTACTTCCTCAATCACAGCAGCAGCTTCCTGAAATGTTTCCGTCAGTTCTTCCGCGCTGTACGTTTTCTCGTAAACGGAAACCCATACTTCGTCATCTCCGCAGACTGCTTCTGCAAAAATAACTAATGCATAAGTATCCCCGGTCACTTCAAATTCATCCCTCAGTCCAAACTTTACCTCTTCGTTCTGAATACCGAAGATCACCTGCTCTCTGGCGCCGGCAGCCGCCGTCCCCATCATCAGCAGGCAAAGTACCCACACCAATATTTTGCATACTGTTTTTTTCACAGCTTCTCCCTCCCGGCAGCCCCCTCAAATATCTTTGATCAATAGTTCAATATCTTGATCTTAACCGTTGCCTTGCCCATCTGCAGGACATCCTCATCCCGCAGGACAGCTTCGCCCGATACTTCCGTACCGTTCAGATAGGTCTTGTTTTTTTCGTTATCCTTCACATACAGTCCATCCGGACAGTCCACAATAAATGCATGGTGTCTGGAAATCATTTTTCGCTCCGGGATGGTAGAGCCAAGGACGACATCCACATCGCATTCCGTCCCGCGTCCGAGCACCAGCTGGCCTTCCAGTGTCCGTTCCACCACCTCTGTGCGTCCGTCAAAGGTGATTTCAAGCCGCAGACGGATCCCGCCGCCTGTCGCCTCGTCAATTGTCCGCTCATCATCATACTCGTCGATTTCATCGACCGTTTCTTCGCTGTCCATTACGCTCCCAGATCTTTCTCCGGGAATATCCGCCAAAGTCTCCTCATAGGAAGAATCGTCATAGGATTCTGTTTCAAAGTCCTTATTTTTTCTCATCAATACAACGCTGATGATGATGATCAGCAGTGCAATCAGAATCAGTGCCGCCGCAATACAGATCATCCAGTTTTTCTGTAAAAATCCGGTAATTTTGCCCAACAGAGCTGTCCCTTCCTTTACCGCAGGCTCTGTCTGCACTTCCGTTGGTTCTTCGGTCGGCTCCTCCGTTGGCTCTTCGGTTGGTTCCTCCGTTGGTTCCTCCGTCGGCTCTTCGGTTGGTTCTTCGGTCGGCTCCTCCGTCGGCTCTTCGGTCTCTGTCTCGGTCTCAAACAACACGCCTTCCAGACTTAGCGAATATATATAGCTGGAGCTCGAGAGGGTATAGCTTCCCGGATTGTATGTGACAGACCAGGAAAGGTTCTGTGAGCCGAAGCTGCTTTCCTTCGGCTGGACCGTCAGTTTGCAGACCGCGTTCTGAATATTTCTGATGTTGCTCATCGCTTCACTGACGGACATGTCATTGTAGGAAAAAATCAGACCGCCGGACTGACGCGCGATCGTACCCACACTTGAAAGACTGGCCGTGGAATCGCTGCCTTTTACACCGACCACGTAGAGCGGAACCCTTGTCTCCGCGATATCCGTCAGGACCTGATTCTCATCGGTTGCCCCATCCGAATCATCCATCCCATCTGTCACTACGACCAGAACTACCCTGTCCGGCAGTGCTTCGATGTTCTTTCGCTGCGTTTCCAGTGCAGTGGAGATCGCCTTGTACAAATATGTATAGTTGTCCGTCCGCGCGATCTGCTGTATGGCACCTGTCAGCACGCTCTGATCCTGCGTCGGCTCACACAGCGAGGTAACCTGTGTCCCTGCCGTAATGATCTGCATATAATCATTCGAAGTCATCTCCCCCACAAACGAGGTAAGGGCATCGCGCACCTGCTGCATCTCATCCTCTGTCATCGATTTGGAAATATCGATCACAAACACATAGGAAACCCCTTCCCCGGTCGAGGAAAATTGTAGCGCAGAGGTGGCGGGAATCGATCCGTCCTCCCCGATCGTCACAGTAAACTGATCTGCAGATACAGATTCCGTCACGGGCTGATCCGAGTCGTCCAGCAGGCTCACGTACAGGTCTACGTCATTACCATTCTGTACAATCTGGCTGATCCGCAGCTTGCTCGCATCCGCAGAAGCGGCAGCCGGGAAAACCAGCAGCGCCATTAATAAAATCAGTAAGGTTGTCCAAATCCGATGCTTCTTCATGATACGTTCCCCATTCAATTTAATATTTCATCCAGTTCTTCGATCATTTCCTGATCCTTGAGCCGGAATTTGATCTCCACGCGCCGCGAGGCTTCCTCATCAATTGTCCCGTCCTCCAGGCAGATAGGATCCTTGTCCGCACATCCGTTCACTGTTACCAGCGTCTTCAGCACCTCAATTGTCTCCGCATCGAGGAAATCACAGTCATCTCCCAGGAAATATTCCGAGACACTGTACGCGCGCTGCTGAGATAACTGCAGATTGTACAGGTAGGTTCCGCTGTCATCTGTGTGCCCCTCGATCAAAATCTCAGCAATGTAGTCCAGAAACTCCGGCTGCAGAAGGACTTCCAGATATACCGGCAGAAACTCCCGGAAGAATTCCTTCCCTTCTTCGCTGAGCTCCATGCTGTTTTTGTCAAATAAAATGCTGCTTTCAAAAACGATGGCACCAGTCGACAGATCCGCCTGCACCGCGATGCCGTGCGCGGTCAGTTCCTCATTCAAAAGCTCAATCAGCTGGCTGCGGACACCGATAATCTGCTCAATCTGCGCTGCCTGCTCATCCAGCTGTGCCTGCAGGGACTCGACCGTAGTCTGCTGCGCGGCCAGCTCCTCCTCCTGCACTGCCAGCGTCGTCTGCTGCTCTGCCAGTGCCGCCTCCTGCTCCTTCAGCGTTGCCTGCTGCGTCAAAAGCTGCGTCTCCTGCTCCTCCAGCGTTGCCTGCTGTGCCGACAGCTGTGTCTCCTGCTCGCTCAAGGTCGCCTGCTGAACGCTTAAAGCTGCCTCCTGTTCCTCCAGAGCCGACTGCTGCACCGCCAGCAGACTCGCCTGAGCATCCATCTCGCTCTCTTTTTCCTCCAGCTCGGCCTGCTGGCTGGCAATCAGCGACTCCTGCTCTTCCAGATCCGCCTGCAAAATCGCCAGCACAGACTGCTGGCTTGCCAGCTCATCGTTTTTCTCCTGATACGCAGCCTCCTGTTCCTCCAGGTCGGCCTTGTAAATCGCCAGCACACTCGCCTGTTCCTCCAGCATCGACTCCTGCAAAGCAGCCGTGTCCGCATCGTTGGTTTCCCTCGCATCTATATACTGGTAAATTGCGAAAAAGAACAGCAATACAAACACCAGCAGCAGCCCGCAATAGAGATCAGAATAGGTTTCCCAGGGGCTGTACGCATTTTCTTCCCCGTATTCCACATCGTATTTTCTGCGCATCCGCTCCTGCCTCCTCTCAGGCCCTGATTCTACATGCTGTTGTTACTCCTCGGCGACACATGTCTATACACTGTCGCTGCCAGAAGACACATGCCTATGCACTGTCACGCCAGAAGACACATGCCTATACACTGTCACGCCAGAAGACACATGCCTTTACCATGTCATTATCTGGATGAACTGTCTTACCACTGTCACCACCCTAAAGCACATATCTTTGCTCTGCCTCCTTCTGTAAACATCGCTCTACTGCTTCGCATTCAGTGTGCGCAGCTCCGCAAGAATGGCATGCAGCGTCTGCATCAGAGTCGCGTCCGGCGTGAGCATTGCCATGATCTCCGTCTGACAGCTATTGATAAATAATTTCAGAGTATGCTCGGCGCTTCCAATAACGACTCGCCGAAGCAACTGGAAAATCAGCGCGAGAACCGCGCCGACAATCGATGTATTAAATGCCGTCCTCATGCCGGATATCAGCACGGAAATGGACTGGCTCATAGTCTCCGTTGTACTTAAATCAAGTGTAGACAGACCGCTTACGATTCCGTAAAACGATCCAAGAATTCCAAGAGTTGTCAAAGCACCCGGTATCATTGCTCCATACGCAGAATGTCCGGGTTCATGTATCGCTGTCTGCGGATTGATAAAATCATAGACCTCGCAGGCTGCGTTATTTTTCTTCATCAGATCCAGATTGCTTAAAAATCTTCTCCAGCAGTCATCCAGTGCCCTGCAATTTAAAAAGTCCGGCGACATGTAAAGATAGCTGCCGTCCGACCTGCGGGATCCCAGATTTCCCATAGCGCGCCGAAGAGCCTTCTGCACCTTCCGCACAGGGAAAAGGCAGAGCAGAATCCCGGACAGAAAGATCAGCGCCATGACCGCATAAATCCAGAAATCCACCCTTGTCACCAATTTCAGTATCATTTTCATACTCTTCTCCCTGTCAGATGTTTTGTCTTTTTTCTCCTGCCGCGCCAGAAAATGCGCGGCAGGAAATGCGTCAGGCAATTACAATTTTACCTGTTCCAAAATAGTTGCCAGGAATATTATCTTTCCTGATAAGATTTATAGAGATCATCGTAATGATCCTTGTCAAGGTCGTAAGGATTCTCCTCTTCCTCATCAACCACGTCGTAGATGTACTGATACAGTTCCAACTCTTCGATCGCGTCGGTCAGGATCGTCATCTCCTGTACACTTGCAATCCAGATGTTGCCATTCTCCGGCAGCTCGATTTCCTCACCGTAAGCGGCTTCATAGACATTTCCATAAGCTTCGTATACATTCTGAAGAGCTTCCTCATTCCCGGACTCCATAGCATTCTGGATAGCCTTCAGCTCCAGTGCAGTCGGCTCTGAGGTAAATACCAGCAGAATGATATCTTCCACACTGTAATCCTCCGGATCAATCAACTCCTCGTCCAGCTCAACCGCAGAGGTTACAGTTATGCCATTCTCCGTGCGATCCACGGTAAAGGTACCGACAATGTAGGACGCGCCCATCAGCAGAGGCAGCTCAATGCTCTCCAGATCCTCTCCGCCTTCTTCTTCCGCCTTAAAGTCAGAAGCAGCGACCGGAAGAACCACGTAGCCGGAAGCATTATCTGCTTCTTCCGAGTACAGGAATTTGCCCATCGGAGATAATACGCTGGTTGTCTCTACATAATCCGTCACCTCATAGTGCAGAATCGAAACATTGCCCGCAATATCTGTTACATAAATATCAAATGAGTCCTCATCCGCGAACAGCATCGGCATATTGTCTGTTGAGAAATGTCCGTACTGATCCACGCTCAGTTCATAATAGTTCTGTGTGTCACCGTTGATTACCAGAGCAACCGAGGTACCCGGCTCCACCAGGCCTGACAGATGTGTCATCGCCTCATAGACCGGTGAAAGCAGTGTCGCCTCAGCGACATACTCATTGTAGTTTGCCGTGATCGAATAGCTGGTTCCAACTACGTCCGCATATTCTGCGCTGATTGTAAAGCTCTCGCCCTCCGGCAGAGAGGACATGGAAACGATAATCTCCCAGGAGCCGTTTTCATCACTCCAGGCCTCCTGCTGTGTCGCGTAGGTGGTCTGTGCCGTACCCGCAACTGTCACAATAATCGGCTCGCATGCGCACGCCGTACCGCTGATGATCAGAGTGCTGCTCGCACCGTTCAGGTAACCGGCAGAGTTCAGCGCCGGACGCATTGTGAAGGTAATCGGCGTCGCCACAGAAGACTTTGTCACCGTTCCGGTGCCGGTCCCCTGATGTCCTGCCTGATCCGTATATGCCACGCTGATGGCAGAGCCGGAAGTAACCAGATTTTCTCCGGACCACTCTACCGGGAAGGTAAAGGTCGTGCCCATCTCACCGGACACCGCCACGGTCGCTCCGGCAATCGTCACGCTGGTCACCGTACCAACCTCCGGAAGTGTAATCGACACTTCATTGCTGCGGTTCGCAAATGAAATCGAAGCCGCCGGAATATCGAAGGCCGTGTCATCTACGTAGAAGTTCAGAGTCTTGGACTCGCATGTCAGGTTCAGTGTATCGACAATGCCCGCCGTAATGCTCTGTCCCACATGTACCAGGCCGGAATTGTTGACCTCCGGAATGAAGTTCAGGTTGAGCGCACCATAGTGATATGCTGTGCTGCCGCTCTCCTTGCTGTATGCGAGCTCTACCATCTCGCCGGCTCCGGCGGAGCCATTTGCAACTACGAGCGCGAGCGCTCCTGTCGTACCATTATTAGAAACGACATAATTGCCTGTAGAAGAACTGGTGGAGTAGGAAGCCGGATCCCAGTTAAAGGATACCGCCACCGCACTGACAGTCACTTCCACTGCCTTCTCGCTGACAACATTCCCTTCGCCATCCACGATGGAAACACGCAGCACCGTGCCTGCCGGCAGATATCCGGCCCAGCTCAGATACGTCTTATTCTCTGTGTCTTTTCTCAGCTTCTGGTAAGTCACTTCATTCACATTGATCGTCTGGGACTCACCTGTGAATGCAATACCAGCTGTCGCATCCGTAATGTAATCGTCAATATTGTCACTGAACAGAATACCGTCCGCCGACTTCGGATACGATACCACATCAACCGCAATCTTCGTCGTCACGCCAGCCTGTCTCTCTCCCACCAGATCTGTCGTCACACCGAAGCTGGTCTGACGGCTGGTAATGGAGTCAACAGATGTAATCGTGATGGTAGTAATTTCGTAGTAAATCAACGGGTCATCCGTCAGAGTCAGCGTAAAGTTGTCCGGATCCTCAGCAATATAGTAGTCATAGATGCCGACAGCCTCGCCCGACTCGCGCGCCAGTACATAGTTGCCCAGTTCATCCATAATCTCATCCGAGGTCAGAGTTGTGCGGGAAGACCTGAAGTCTATCGTGTACGTATAGAATTCCTGCTCCTTTGCACCGAAAATCTTCTGCTGGTTCGCATCCGGGATGATGGTAACCGGAAGCTTCTTCACCGTGAACACATCTGCCTCGTAGGTGATCGCGAAATTATCAGATGTCGTCTCGTCAAAGACAAGAAACAGTGCATAGGTGTCTGCATCCTCACCCGATTCACGCTTCAGGAATACCGTTGTATCAGAAACGACTTCCAGGTCAAACTCTTTCTCAAGTTCGCCGATAATCTCCTCCGGCTCAAGTGTACTCTCCACATCGGAGGTATTGGTCACTGTGTAGGTATAGACTTCCGGATCGTTCGCTCCATAATACTTACTTTGTCCGGCATCTGCCGTGATCGTTACAGGCAGCTTTACAATCTCAAAGTCCTCATCAACCGACTCGTCAAAGGTCAGAATAAAGTTGCCGTAGATTCTGTCCTTATTAATCAGTTCGTATGCATAAACCCATGCCTCTTCACCGGATTCCCTCTGGAGAATATCGCAGTTGTTCTTCTCATCAAGCTCCAGCTTAATCGCTTCTGTTGACAGCTGCGTTGCCGCCGTATTTCCGGATTCATCTGTTCCTATCGCTACATCATACGCAAAATGCTCCGGCTCTGATTCGCTGTAATACTTCCACTGATCCGCCTGTGCTGTTACAACAACCGGCAGCAGCATAATCGTCAGTTCCGAGGAAGTATCGTTTACCTTATAGTTACCCGGAACCGCTAAAAAGCGGATCGTGTAGCTGCCCACATCCGTACCGGCAGCTCTCGAAAGCGGAATATCGCCATATTCTTCATTAATTTCAGCAATAATATCCTCAGCCGTTTTTCCGGCGCCGTCCGGAATACTGGTAACTGTATACGACAATGTCGGATCAACATCCCCGTAATACTTCGACTTGGCATCAACCTCGATAGAAATTTCAAGCTTGTTGATTGTAAGCGTTCCTTCGGTCAGATTTGAAGACTCAATCGTATAATTCCCGGCATTCGCCGCTGCAATTGTGTCCTCAATAAACGTGACGGCATGAGAACCTGCATTCTCCCCTTCGTCCGTCCCCGCATCTGTACGCTCAACCACAGTCCCAATGGCATTCAGCTCTGTCTTCACGGAATCTACCGTAAATCCGTTCGCCTCGCCATTATAATTTTCCGTGTTTATAGTCACCGTATAATCCAGCGACGGATCCCCATAGCTGTAGGTCTTTTCCTTATTCACAACTGCGAGTGAAACATCCAGTTTCTCGATTGTGAGTGTCCCCTCTGTCAGGTCTGCATCTTCAATCGAATAGTTCGTTACTGCCTGAATTGTCTCGTCAACAAATCCAATTACATGGATATTGGTATCCGTCGTGACATTTTCATCACTGTCCTTGCGCTCCAGGACAGTCCCGATCTCATCGAGTTCAGCAATGATAGCTTCCGCATCAAAGTCATTCTCTTCTCCGGCGTAGTCCTCCGTCTTAATCTCTACTGTATAAGGCAAATAATCCGGATCCGCTTCTCCATAGACTTTGGTCTGATCGGTCACCTTAAGTGCAATTGCCAGCTTCGCAATAGTGAAATATACATCATCCGTACTTGTCGTAATTTCATAATTAGCCGCCGCATCCAGCACATCCTGATTAAAGGAAATCAGCCAGGAGCCGACATTTTCATTCTCTTCACGCGTCAGCACGGTACCAATACCGTTCAGCTCAGCAACAATGCTGTCCGCATCTGCGCTGCCGCTATAATCTTCAGCGATAATTGACGGCGTATAGGTCAGCAATTCCGGATCTGCCTCCCCATATACCTTGGACTGATCCGCATCAATCGTAAGAGTGACCGGAAGCTGTTTAATTGTCAGACTGCCAACCTTCGTAGTAATGCTATAATTACCGCTTTTCCCGGTTGCAGAAACTGCAGTCTGCTCTGCCGAAATCTGAATAATGCTGTAGGTTCCGGCATCCACACTGGCAGCTGCATCCGTATCCTTAATCAAGAGTGTGACATTCAGAGCAGCTCTGACATCACTTTCTGCCACACCCGTGTCCTCGAGGCCACTGATGCTATAATCCTCCGCCTCGCTTTCTGTCCAGGCCGGTTTATCTTCCTGATAATAAATACTCTGGTTATCCGCTGTCAGCGTGATGGGCAGCTGTTCAACCGTGTAGGTCGCAGTTGTATAAGCGCATTCTGAAGAAATCTCATACTTCTCGATATCCTCACTTTTAATAGAAGCTTCCAGTGTGTATGTTCCGGCATCCTTGATTTCTGTCGGAAGACTCACAGCCACATTTCCGTCAGGATCCGTATATCCTGTAATCTTCACATCTGCTTCTACTGTAATGTCATCTGTAAGATCAAACTTCGCAGCCAGCATGTCGAAAGCCGCATTCTTATAAACATCCGATGTCGTATTGCCGGACAAAGCCTCTCCGGACTTATACCAGGTAAACCCATCCACCGGATAGGTCACAATCGTAAATGTTTCTGACGGATTTGCCAGCTTCTTACTGTCAGCATCTGACGGGCCTGTTGCTACCTCCACAGTGACTTTATAGGTCCCCGGCTCTGTCGGGACACCGTCAATGGCTGTCCAGTCGAAACCATCCTCTGCTGCTGCATTCTCAGTTCCAACAGCAAAGGTATATGTAAATGTATAGCCCTCCGCAGTCGCTGTGCGTTGATGAGCGGCCTGATCATAGGTGAAAGAGCATGTATCACTCCAGGTGAGCAAAATCTCCTTCTGGTTTACCGTAAAGGTTGCTGTCACATCAGCCGCATCCGCCGCAATCTCGTAATATTTATCATTTTCTTCGTTGCCATTTGCAGAAATCTTTGCTTCCAGAATATAATCCCCGGCTACGACAATATTTCCGTCCGCGTCCAAAGCGGAATTCAGAGCAGGGTCAATATATACATATGCCTGCAGGGTTGTAGTCCCATCATAGCCCGTGTATTCCGCCACAATTTTACTTGTGTCAATCGCTTCTCCTGAATAAGTCGCCTCCAATGTCGTGCTGTCATTATATTTCCAGGTAAAAGAATTTATCTGGACTTTCTGCACAGTAAAGGAGCAAGATGCGCTTTCGTCTGTAAAATTGTAATGATCGCTGGTCACTTCCACTGTATAGTCTGTATCAGGAACGGTCGCACCCGTCACTACGCCGTCGGCATCCTTTACCGTATAGGTAAGGCCCAGATCCTCCATCTCAGAATTCGAGTAACCCTTAATTTCTACCACTGTCGGATACTGATATGTGCCATCATAATACAGTTCATCCGTACTCCAGGTAATCGCGCCAGAAACCGTAACTTTTTTCACTGTGAATGTGGCCGTCGACGCTGCACTGCTGCCGATTACATAATTATCTGCGTAATCAGCCGGAATCGAAAATACCAGCTGATACTCTCCAACCTCAATCATTGAATCGGAAGAGCCTGAAATCGCGACGTCGGCTGCTGCGTCTCCTCCTGCAACCAGTGGGAATGTCACTTCCGGCAAAGGGATCGCAGAGCCGGTATATTCCGCTTCCATCACCGGGAGCGAGAAGCTAACTGCCTTTTGATCAACCTTGAAAGTCAGAGATTTACTGCTTTCGTCTATGGTGTAGTTTCCCGGATACTTTTCATTAAGAGTACTTTCTATATCAGTCGTGTCTACCGACAGGACATAGCTTCCGGCATCCTGTATCGCTGCAACAGCTGCACCGTCCATAGTAATGCTATACGTTTCTGCCTCTAATGTACTGGTTCCATCAGCAAGCGTCACATATATCGTCGGGCTAATAACGGAGCCGCTATATTCCGCAGAGGACTCCTTCAGCTTTAAGGTCAATGACATAGGCGTAACCGAAAATGTCGTTTTCAAACTATCTTCATCAATTTCGTAATAAGAAGAATAGTCGTCTGCCAGGGCTGCTTTTGCCTGTAAAGTGTATGTACCCGCATCCTGGGGACTGACGATCTCCCTTTCGTTTGCATCATAAACAACAACTGCAATCTCATCAGGTGTTGTCAGCATGCTCGTATAAGCATCGTCAACTGACGGTTCCAGCAAAGCTTCTATAGCGCTGCCCGTATATACCGCTGAAGAGTCACCAGACCATTCAACCGAAATGACTTTTTTGGTAATAGAGTACGATACCGTAAAATCCTCAGAAATGACTGTTTCGTCAGCCGTAGAGATTACTTTCGCAACCGCGGTATAGGTACCCGGTTTGTATGCATCCTTAAGTTCAATCGAACTGGACACCGAAGAACCTTCCTCGCACCAGGTATATTCATAAGTGATTGTATAGTCCCCTGTAACCTCTGTATTGTCCAAAGTCACGATTACAGTAGGAACAATCGGCTCTTCGTCGTATTCCTTTGTATATCCGTCGTCTATTGACCAGGAAAGTGTTGGCGTCGATGCCTGCTCCGCCGTCAAGCTTGGCGTAGAAGCCAGCAAACTCGACCTGACAGATTTCACTGCGGATTTCGCAGCCGCTGTTGTTTCCACAGTCTCTTCTGCTGAGTCTGTCTCTTCCGGCTTTACACCCTCCTGGGCTGCATCAACTGCCGTTTCCGACGTTTCTGTCCGGACAGATGCATTCTCCGCGTCCTCTGTATCTTCTGCATCACTCGTACTGTCCGCACCCTCTGCGGCGGCTGTTTTTTCTGCATCCGCCGTTTCTTCCGCGTCTGCCTCTGCTGTTTCTTCCGCGGCGGCTTCTACTTCCGCATCCGCTGAAGCTTTTGCGGTGGCTGCGTCTTCTGCATCTGCTGAAACTGCCGCATCCGCTGTTACATCCGCGTCTGCGTCTGCCTCAGCATCAGCCTTTTCTTCTGCATCGGCCGTTTCTTCCGCCCCGGCTGTTTCTCCGGCATCTGCTTCCTCTGCAGGATCTGCCTGGGCTGCTTCTGTCGTCTCCTCAGCGGCTGCAGGCTCCTCACTTGCAACGCTCGAGACCGGGATGCTTGTAATCAGCATCGCCGACGCCAGAGTGACGCTCAGAATTCTTCTAAGCTGCTTGACTTTCATAGACTCATTTCCTCCTTATATTATAGGGTCTATCGCTGCGCGGGGGTCCTGGATTCGCCGATTCGCCAGCTATGTCCAAATGCTCTTTCTGTCAATCAGTCCTGCGCCTGCGGTGCAGACCTTCTTTTGGGCAGAAACCCCCAATTTGTTCCAATATAACACAGCAGGAACTTTTTGGCAATTTATTTTTGCCTGTAAATTCATTTTATTTTGCCTGCTGGTTCATTTCGATTTCATCTCTGCGCTGTTACCTTCCATATAACACAAAAGAGGAGGTGTATCAATGCAAAGCAAACTTGAAATAGGCCAGAGAATCCGCCGTCTGAGGGAAGCACACGGATACAGCCGTGAGCAGATGGCAGAATTCCTGAATATTTCCCCCAGATTCTGCTATGATATCGAGCTTGGGAAAAAGGGGATGTCTCTGGAAACCCTCTGCGCCTTTTCCCAGACTCTGAACGTCAGCACGGACTATATTCTCTTTGGCCCGAAACAGGAATCCGCCAATATGTCCGAAGATACCGATATGGAAACCTTTGAGGCCCTGATCGAATCCTGCCCGGAAAACAAGCGTGAGCATCTGGAAACCATCATTACCAGCTATCTCAAAGCATTGCGGGCGTAAGGATCCGGCCAGATCATTCCTGGCGGACTTTCCACCAGGCAGCGGGAGGAAATTCCCGCTGCTTTTTTACGCCCCGGGGCTGCAAATCCACTGTTTTGCAGCCCCGGGGCGTATCCGTTCTGTATATTTTTAGATTACCTTATTACCTTATTTTAAGCATCCCTCGCAGATCATGAAGAGCCGCCTGCTCACCCTTTCAGGCCGGATGTACTGACGCCTTCCACCAGATATTGCTGGAAACACAGGAAAATCAGTACTGTGGGAACAATCGACAGCGTAGCCATGGCGAGCATCGCGCCATAGTCTGAAGACGAACTCGAATCACAGAACAGCTTCAGAGCCAGGCTGACCGGATATCTCACTGTATTGCTGACATAGAGCAATGCGCTGAGGAAGTCTGCGTCGTGTTAGTTATTCTTTCTTCCAAAAAGTTTTTGTGCTATAATCAGATAAAATTTATGTGTTTCAGGAGAAAAATATGGATAAAATAACCAACACGGCAAAGGTGGACTATTTTTTATTTATAGAAAAAAAGACGCGGTCGCCTTCTTATCAGATGTCCTGTGAGCACTGCCACGATTTCAGTGAGCTTTTTTATCTGAAGACAGGGCGGTGTGTCTACATCGTAAATGGGCTCGAATACCAGCTGGACGCAGGTGATTTTCTGGTCATTGCCCCCGGCAAGCCGCACTCCACCCGCTACGAAGGGCCAACCCAGTGCGAGCGGATTACCTTTTACTGCCAGAAATCTTCCCTGCCGCAGGAATTCCGCGAAAAGCATCCGGAAGTAACGGACATTCTGGATCAGACCAGCAAGATCACTCTGACTCCCAAAAAACAGCTGGACGCTGAAAAACTGGTTCAGCGTATTTTGCAGGAAAGCATTCAGATGGATGCCTATGCGCCCGAGTCCATCCGTTATCTGACACTCTGCCTGCTGATCTCCCTGAAACGAGACGGACATTTCACAGTAGAGGTAAAAGAAAAAGAGGCCTGCAGCAGGCACATTCTGGACGCAATCGAGTACATCCGGCAAAACTATTCTCTCCCGCTGACGCTTGAGGAGGCCGCTCAGAAAGCGGGCTTAAGCCCTACTTATTTTTCCAAAAAGTTTCACCAGGAGACCGGCAGCACCTATAAAAAATACGTAAACGAAATCCGCGTCCTGAACGCGAAGCAGATGCTGCTCTCCACCGACGACTCTGTCACCAAGATCGCGATCAGCTGCGGGTTCGGCAGCAGCAACTATTTTAAAGATGTCTTCCGGAAGATGACCGGGATTTCTCCGCGCGATTACCGCAAAAAAGCTGCAGAGGCTTCAGAATAACCTGCTGTTTTCTGCTGATGTTCTTTCCAGGGCACGCGAAATATACGGATTGACCCACTGGTAAACTTATGGTATTGTCAAAAGGCACTATACATAAGAAATACACCGGCACTCAGTGCCCTTATGACTTCGGCCACCCGGCTCGTTGCTTCGCGGGTTTAACAGACATTTTACATTCAGGAGGATTTATGATTTACGACATACTTGATTACGGCGCCGTCGGAGACGGTGTGACATTAGATACTGCGGCCATTCAAAAGGCCATCGATCTCTGCTCCGCCAACGGCGGCGGACAGGTGCTGCTGCCGGGCGGCAATACATTCCGCAGCGGCTCGCTTGTACTGAAATCTTTTGTGGAGCTCCATCTGGAAGCCGGCGCCACGCTGAAGGCAGGCGACAACCTGCAGGATTTTGACCTTTTCCATAAAAATGTGGTCATTGAGAAGGGTCTGGACGTCCCCACTTATGAGAACTGCGAGTATGCCGGTGCACCTTTTTTATACTTCATCTATGCCAAGGATGCGCAGGATATCTCCATCACCGGATCCGGGACCATCGACGGAAATGAGGAGATCTTCTACGGAACCATCACGAAGTGGCACATCGACGGCTCCTTCTATCCGCGGATGCCGCTGCTGTTTCTGGAGCATATTGAGAATCTCACCTTACGCGACGTCACACTGACCAAAAGCGCGTTCTGGACCACACACATGGTCGGCTGCAGCAGGGTCGTGATCGACGGCATCCGCATTCTGAACAACCTGCGCCTGGCTAACTGTGACGGCATAGATCCGGACCACTGCCAGAATGTCCACATCAGCAACTGCCACATTGAGACGGCCGACGACTGCATTGTCCTGAAAAACACGCTTCACTCCATGCACTACGGCTCCTGTGAAAACATTGTTATCACAAACTGCACTTTGAAATCCACCAGCGCCGCCATCAAGATCGGCACGGAGTCCGAGGATGTATTCCGCAATATTCTGGTGGATAATTGCATTATCTATCAGACCAACCGCGGCATATCCCTGATGCTCCGCGACAAGGGCAGTATCGAAAACGCCCAGTTTTCAAACATAAGCATCCAGACCCGGATGTTCTCAAAGGCGCACTGGTGGGGCGCAGCAGAGCCGATTGCCATCACCGCCGTCAGGCGCAAAGCAGACAGCCCCATCGGTCAGATTCAGAATATCCGTTTTCAGAACATCACCTGCGATGGGGAAAACGGCATCCTGATCTATGGCGATGAGTCGAAAAATATTTCCGATATCGACTTTGACGGGATCCGCCTGCACATCCGCCGGATCACAGACTGGCCAAAGGATCTTCACGACCTGCGTCCGGATGCTGACAATACCATTCTCAAGGATTCCCTGCGGGGCCTCTACATGCGCAATGCGCGCGATATCCGTTTTAGCCGGACATCCATCACCGCAGATGAAGAAAGCGCCGCGCAGATGGAAAAAATGACCTGTGCTATTGACTGTGAAGATGTTGACGGAGTACCAGAATAAAACCACAGCATGAATCTTCTTTCGGCCGCACAGCTTCAGCTGATTTGAGAAGAATGTTTTCCGAAACACGCACTTTAAGACTGTCCGTTGCCCAGGCACCAGCGCGTAGACACTGACGACAGCAACGGCTCCGCACTTTCGTGCGGAGCCGTGTCTATTGTACATTTTAATTAACCTATCCAGGACCGTTCCTGATATTTCACCTTACACCCAGGCTTTCACCTGCTCATATACCCCCTGGCCGTCCAGCTGATATTTCTTCAAAAGCTCCAGTGCCGGGCCGGATTCGCCGAAGACATCCTGCACACCGATCTTCAGCACCGGTGCCGGATAGTTCGCGCAGAGCGCATCGCACACCGCGCTGCCGAGACCGCCGATCACGGAATGCTCCTCTACCGTCACAATCTTACCGGTCTTTTTCGCACAGGCGACTACCAGCTCCTCATCCAGCGGCTTGATCGTGTGGATATTCACGATCTGCGCGGAAATGCCTTCCGCCGCCAGCAATTCGGCTGCTTCCAGTGCGCTGTTTACGCAAAGACCGGTCGCGATGATCGTCACATCGGTGCCTTCCTTTAAGACAACGCCCTTTCCGATTTCAAATTTATAATCCGGTCTGTCATTGATCACCGGCACCGCCAGGCGCCCGAAGCGCAGGTAAACCGGTCCTTCATACTCGTATGCAGCCTTTACCGCCGCTCTGGCCTCCACGTCGTCCGACGGGTTGATGACCACCATGCCCGGGATCGCACGCATCAGTGCCATATCCTCATTTGCCTGATGGGACGCGCCGTCCTCGCCCACAGAAATCCCTGCGTGGGTCGCGCCGATCTTAACATTCAGATGCGGGTAGCCGATCGAGTTTCTCACCTGCTCATAGGCACGTCCGGATGCAAACATAGCGAATGTGCTGACAAACGGCACCTTGCCGGTCGTCGAAAGTCCCGCGGCGATGCCCATCATATTGCACTCCGCGATTCCGCAGTCAATGTGGCGCTCCGGGAATACCTTTTTAAATGTATCGGTCTTGGTCGCGTTTGCAAGGTCCGCGTCCAGTACCAGAAGATTGTCATGCTCTTTCCCAAGCTCTACCAGAGCATTTCCATAGCTCTGTCTTGTAGCGATTTTCTTTACTTCTGACATAATGCTTCCCCCACTTTCTCCAGATCTGCCATCGCGATCGCGTATTCTTCATCGTTCGGCGCCTTGCCGTGCCAGCCCACCTGGCCTTCCATAAAGGAAACACCCTTGCCCTTGAGGGTCTTCATAATAATCGCCGTCGGCATGCCCTTCACTGTGCGCGCTTCCGCGAACGCATCCGCCAGCTGCTGCATGTCATTGCCGTCCGCCACGTTGATTACATGGAAATTAAACGCCTCGAATTTCCTGTCGATCGGATACGGGGAGCAGACATCCTCAATCTTACCATCAATCTGCAGGCCATTGTTGTCCACGATCACACAGAGGTTGTCCAGCTTGCGGTGGCCGGCAAACATCGCCGCCTCCCAGACCTGGCCTTCCTCGATCTCGCCGTCGCCAAGCAGCGTATACACGCGGTAAGACTTCTGATCCATCTTGCCCGCAAGCGCCATACCCACTGCCGCTGAGATACCCTGTCCGAGAGAGCCCGAAGACATATCAATCCCCGGGATGTGCTGCATACACGGATGCCCCTGCAGATGAGATCCGGTGTGCCGCAGCGTCACCAGATCCTCCACCGGGAAATAGCCCCTGTGCGCCATCGCCGAATAGTATCCCGGTGCATTGTGCCCCTTAGAGAGGACAAAACGGTCACGATCCGGATCCTTCGGATTCTTCGGATCAATATTCATCTCCTGAAAATACAGATACGTAAAAACATCCGCCGCAGAGAGCGATCCGCCCGGATGCCCCGCCTTCGCACTGTGCACGCCCGTCACAATGCCCTTGCGAACCTCGTTCGCCATTTTTTGCAATTCAAGAATTGTCATTGGTCGGTTCCTTCCTTATAAATAATTTATCGAGAAGCAGCAAAAGCACCTGCCTCTGCAAATCTGCGTTATCGATGAGATCCATCGTAATCTGACATCACGCCTGTCCATAATATGCGTTCGGCCCATGCTTCCGCATAAAATGCTTTTCCTTGATGCAGTCCGGCGCCGGAGCCACCTGCGGGTTGATCAGCTCTGTGCGGCAGGCCATCTTCGCGACCTCCTCCAGAACCACCGCATTGTGTACCGCCTCCGCTGCGTCCTTTCCCCAGGTAAAGGGACCATGGTTCGCACAGAGAACCGCCGGCACATAGACCGGATTGATCCCACGCGACCGGAATGTCTCAATAATCACCAGTCCGGTATTTTTCTCATATTCTCCGTTGATCTCCTCCGGAGTCAGATTTCTCGCACAGGGAATCGGACCATACATATAGTCCGCATGCGTCGTGCCGTAGCAAGGAATGTCGCGCCCCGCCTGCGCCCACGAAGTCGCCCATGGGGAATGCGTATGCACTACGCCGCCCAGCTCCGGAAATGCCTTGTAAAGCTCCGCATGCGTCGCCGTATCCGAAGACGGCTTATAGCGCCCTTCGATCCGGTTGCACTCCAGATCCATCACCACCATATCCTCCGGCTTCAGATCATCATAATCCACACCGCTCGGCTTAATCACGAAATACCCCGTCTCCCGGTCGAGGCCGCTCACATTCCCCCAGGTATACGTGACAAGCCCCCGCTTCGGCAGCTCCATATTCGCCTCATAGACCTGCCTCTTCAGCTCTTCAAGCATAAAACAAATACGCCCCCTTCTCCATTATTCGCCTATCGCGCAGCGATTTTCAATTGCGCGGCTTTCCTTGTATCACATGTCCGTACTTGCACAGCAAGTATGGACGAAGGCCGCGCCTTGCACGAAGTGCAACTTCAATTGCGCGGCTTTCCCTGTATCACATGTCCGTACTTGCGCAGCAAGTATGGACGAAGGCCGCGCCTTGCGCGAAGCGCAACTTCAATTGCGCGGCTTTCATTTTATCATACACAGAATTCTCTCATCCGTCTAGTAAATTTTTGCTAAAAACGCGCATAATTTATAAACCCGCTGTTGACACATTTCAAATGAATTGGTGTGTTCTTCTCAACATCACTCAATGCTCTTCAGCGACTCGACCATATCGATCTTCTTCAGTTTGAAATGCATCGCGATATTTACGATCAGAGAAAACGCAATCGTAAACAACGTACTATATACATAGCTTTGCAGGTAAATTGCCCGCCCGAACATGCAGGTGTCGACCTCGACGGTCGTGATGACAAACGCATGCAGTCCCTTCCCGATCAGGCAGCCGGCTGCAGCGCCGATGATGGTCGTGACCACATTTTCACGGAAAATATAGGCAGACACCTCCCCATCGTAGAACCCGAGGACCTTCAGCGTCGCCAGCTCCCGCCGGCGCTCGTTGATGTTGATGTTATTCAGGTTGTACTGCACGACAAAGGCCAGCAGTCCCGCCGACACGATCAGCACGATGATGACCAGATCCAGCGCGCCAAGCATGTTTTCAATCGTCTCCTGCAGAGAGGATATGTAGGTAATATTCAGCGATGCGTCCAGAGAGAGCAGCTCCGTGCCGACCTCCTCGAGCACTGCCTCCGCATCGTTCTGGATGTCAGCCTGAGCATCCGTCTGCACATCTTTCTGGGCATTTTCCGCCATACAGAAGAAAATACTGTTGTATTCTGGTGCTTCGCCGAACAGCTCCTCATAGAGGGTCGGCGTCAGGTAAATATAATTGTAAAGATAATTCTCGCAGATAGCCGCGATCGGAACTACGGCCGTACCCCCATCGTCCAGACTGATGGAAATCGTATCCCCGACAGAAAGGTCAAACTCCTTCGCAATTTTTTCGGTAATGATCGCCCCCTCGTCGGTCAGCTCGTATACTTCGCCGGTCGTGCGGCCGCGGAAGGTCAGGAATTCGTCGATGTCGTCCAGATTTTCCGGCACATAGACATAGATCGACCATTGCTTGCCGGTGCCGCTTGCGTCACGGTCTGCAATGTCCATGCTTTGCATATAGAACCGTTTCCAGGTCTGGATCCGGCTCTCCGAGGCGACCGCTGTCTCCAGTTCTTCCAGATCTGACGCATCGGCATCCGCATCGTATACCAGCATCGCGTCATAAGTCTGAAGCTCATTGAACTGCAGCACTCCGACATCGCCGATGGAGTCGCGCAGGCCGTAGCCCACCAGCAGCAGACCCATGCAGCCGCCGATGCCGAAGATCGTCATCATCTGGCGCCTCTTGTAGCGCATCAGATTGCGGACGGTCGATTTCCAGTTGAAATTCAGATGTTTCCATAGGAAGGGCACCCGTTCGAGGAACACGCGCTTGCCCTGCTTCGGCGCGGGCGGGCGCATCAGCTCGGCAGGCACCGTCCCCAGTGCCCGGTAGCAGGCGGAAAGAGCCGCGCCTACTGTGCAGACCACAGCAATGCCGGCCGCCATCAGGCCGTAGGACCAATGATAAGGCACTAGGATCGCGGGCTGATAAACATACAGAATCTGGTAAGCCTTGATAATTACCCACGGGAAGACCTTTTCACCGAAAAGGATACCGAAGATACTGCCGCACAGGGTCGCCCAGAACGCGTATTTCAGGTATTTCTTCGCCACATCCCATTTACCGTAGCCCAATGCCTTGAGGGTACCGATCTGCGTGCGCTCCTCCTCGACCATCCGCGTCATTGTCGTCAGGCTGATCAGAGCCGCCACCAGGAAAAAGATCACCGGGAACACCTGCGCAATGTTCGTCATACGGTCTGCGTTTTCTCCGTATCCTGTATTTTCGGGCAAAGTACTGCGGTCATAGACATACCATTCCGGATAGCTGACACCCAGGAGCTCTGCTCTGGCGTCCGCAATTTTCTGCTCGGCATCCGCGATTTCTTCCTCCGCATCCGCAATTTCCTGCTCCGCGTCCGCTATTTTTTGCTCTGCCTCCGCCTTGCCTTCTTCATAATCGTCCCAGCCGTCCGCAATTTTCTGTTCGTTTTCTTCAATCTCAGACTCCGCCTCCGCAATCTGCTCCAGCGCATCCGCGATCTTCGCTCTGGCATCCTCCAGTTCCTGGCGTCCTTCCCGAAGCTGAGAAAGGCCGGAATTATATTCCGTCAGGGAAGAATAATACTGTGCCCACCCGGAATCCAGCTGCGACCGTGCGCTGCCGAGCTGCGCCTTTGCGTCTGCAAGCTCGGCATACCCCTCGTCAACCTCTTCCTGTGCGGCAGCCAGCTCTGATTCAGAAGCCTCCAGCTGCGCTTTCGTCGCGGAAAGGGTTTGCCGCGCCGTGGCAAGTGCAGCCTTCTGTGCCGCGAGTTCCTTTTCCGCCGCCTCGATCTGTGCCGCCGAGGCCTCAAGCTGCGCCCAGCCTTCCTCCAGCTGCGCCGCAGCCGCGGCCAGCTGTGCTTCCCCGGCCGAGAGCACTTCCTCCTGTTCCTCGATCTGCTCTGACCCAGCATCCAACGAAGCCTTCGCCGCCTGAAGTGTGGCCTCCTGCTCATCCAGCTGTGCTTTTGTCGCGGTGAGTGTCGCGGATGCCGTCTCCAGCGCCGTCTTCTGCTCCGCAAGCGCGGTATCTCCCGCCGAGAGCTGTGCCTGCAGCGTAGAAACCGTGGTCTTCAGCGTGGCAATCGTCTCCTCCACCGCTGCCGTCTGCGCATTCGCTGCGGTCAACGCCGCCGATGCCTCTGAAAGGACCTCCTTTGCCGATGCAAGCGCCGTTGCTTTTGGAGAAAGGGCGGCATTAGCAGACGCAAGAGCTGTCTCTTTTTCGGAAAGGGCAGCCTTCGCCGTAGAAAGATCCGATTCCGCCTCCGGGACAGCATTCTTCGCAGCCGTCAGTGCCGACTCTGCCTCTGAGAGAGCTGTTTTCGCAGTTGCAAGCGCCGATTCTTTTGCGGAAAGCGTTTCCTGCGCAGACGCGAGCGCGGATTTCCTGGCGCTGAGCGTTTCTTTCGCAGATGAAAGTGCTGATTCTTTTTCGGAAAGTGCACTCTTCGCTGACGCAAGCGCCGACTGCTTTGAAGAAAGCGTTTCTTTCGCTGACGCAAGCGCCGATTCTTTTGCTGCTAACGTGCTCTGCGCCGATTTCAGCTGCTGAGCAAGGTCTTCAAGTTCAGATGCTTCCGCACCATCTGCCGCCGCTTCATCATAAGCTGACTGTGCACTTTTCACTACCGCCGCAGCTGTGTCATACCCATTCTGCGCACTCGTCACCGACACCGAGGCCGTATCATAAGCGCTCTGTGCGCTCGTCACCGCCGCCGCAGCGGTGTCATACGCGCTCTGCGCACTTGCCACTGCCGTCGCCGCGGTATCATATTTGCTCTGTGCACTCGTCATTGCCGCAGAAGCCGTATCGTACGCGCTTTGTGCACTCGTCACCGCCGCCGAGGCCGTATCATAATCACTTTGTGCACTCGTCACCGCCGCCGAGGCCGTATCGTACGCGCTCTGTGCACTTTTCACCGCAGCCGAGGCCGTATCATATTCGCTCTGCGCACTTGCCGCCGCAGACGCCGCTGTGTCATAAGCCGTCTGTGCAGACTGCTCCAATGCGGCAGCCGAAGCATACGCGCTCTGCGCTTCCGCCGCTGCCGTAACTGTCTCATCATAAGCTGCCTGTGCACTGCTCAAAGACTCTGCCGCCGTATCATACGCCGTCCGCAGCTCCTCCACCTGCGCAACAGCCTCATCATACGCCTCCTGTCCGGCGGCAAGCTCTGCCGCGCCCGATTCATAAGACTCCCAGGCCTCATCCAGCGCCGCGCGTCCGGTCTCATAGCTGCTCTGCTGGCCGGCAAGCTCTGTTTTCGCTGCTTCCAGAGTCTCACGGCCTGCCTCTGCCTCCGCAGCCGACGCATCGTATTCGCTCTGATTTTCTTCCAGCGTCGCCGCACCCTGTTCATATTCCTCTTTCGCCGATTCCAGCTGTACTTCCGCCGCTTCGATCTGCGTCTCGCCATCCGCGACCTCCGCCAGGCCCGCTTCATACTCCGCCCAGCCATCCGCGATCTGCGCCGAGCCGGAATCAATCTCCTCCTGCGCCGATTCCAGCTGAGCCGCCGCGGACTCCGACTGGCTCTGATACTCGGAAAGGGAGCTCTGATACTTTGCTTCATTGGACTGCAGAGTACCAAGCGCATCAGCAATCTCACGCTGTGCGTCCGCGACCGTCTCCTCATTTTCGCTTAACGTCGTCTCGCCATCCGCGACCTCAGATTCCGCATCCGCCACCTCAGTCTTTGAATCCGTGAGCTGCGTCTTGCCGTCCTCCAGCTGATCCTCTGCATCCAGCAGCTCCGATTCCGCCTCGGCAAGCTCCGACTCCGCCTCCGCCTTCGAATCCGTGAGCTCCGCCTTTGCATCCTCCAGCTCCGCTTTTCCGTCCGCAACCTCCTGCTCGGCCTCCTCGATTTCCGACTCTGCCTCCCCTGTAATCTCTGTATAGCGCGCCTCACAGCGCACATCCGCGATCGCCTCGATCCGCGCAAGCACCTCGGCCACCAGGTCGTCATAAGCATCCGTATAGGCCAGTTCCTCCTTCGCGCCCTCCACCTGCACATAGACGACCGTATATATATCCGAATCAAATTCCTCCGCCGTCACATAGACAAACCCGGAAAGCGACCCTGTGCCGAGCGTCGTCGTGCCGCGGCTATTCGCGACATAGCAGGGGCTGTAGCCAATGCCGGTGATCGTCAGAGAGCGGTGCACCAGATAGCTTTCCTCCTCGTCCTCCACCGTAATTTCCAGCGAATCCCCAATTTCATACCCCATCGAGTCTGCATAAGCCTGATCCAGAAAGCACTCGCCCGCCTCATCCGGAAGCGTCCCGGACATCAGCGCGACCTGATTCATCGTCTCCGGGAACGCCTCCACATGAAGAACGGACAGTGATTCCTCATCGCCGCAGTAAACATCCTCCATATAGGTACCTTCCACCAGCGACACGCCGTCCACCGCCGCGATTGCCTCCAGGTCATCGTCCGTCAGCCCCATCGTGCTGATTACGCGAATGTCCATCAGGTTCGAATCGTCAAAATAGGTATCCTCCGTCACGCGCATATCCGGCGCCGCCGACTGCAGACCAGAAAAAAAAGACACGCCCAGCGCTACTATCAAAAAAATTGACAGAAACCGGTTCATGCTCTTTTTAATTTCCATCCGGAAATCTTTGTTTAACGCGCGTTTTCTCATATCTGACCCACTTTTATTTTCATTAACATTGACTGGCCTTACGCCTGATCCCGGCAGAAATCCTCCACCGTCTTCTGCTGTTCGAGTTTTTCTGTCAGCCAGTCTTTACTGGCATCAAAATCATTATTCGCCTGGAAACGATTTCCCAGGCAATGTTGCTGCTAAATATTACCGCTCCATATCGACATATCGCTGTTCCATATTACAGTTCTGAAAGAGAAAAGTGTAATACTACCATTCAATATCCGCCACCGACATCGGCGCTTCATTCAGATGCATCTCGGATACCCGCCCATTTTTAATACGGATCACCCGGTCCGCCATCGGCGCGATCGCCGAATTGTGCGTAATCACGATCACCGTCATCCCCCGCTCCCGGCACATATCCTGCAGAAGCTTCAGAATCGCCTTGCCCGTCAGGTAATCCAGCGCGCCGGTCGGCTCATCGCAGAGCAGCAGCTTCGGATTTTTCGCCAGCGCACGGGCAATCGACACCCTCTGCTGCTCGCCGCCGGAGAGCTGCGCCGGGAAATTCTTCATACGCTTTTCCAGTCCTACTTCCCTCAGCACACTCTCTGCGTCCAGTGGATTTTTACAGATCTGCAGAGCCAGCTCCACATTCTCCAGCGCGGTCAGGTTCTGCACCAGATTGTAAAACTGAAAAACAAAGCCGATGTCATCCCGCCGGTAGGCCGTCAGCTTCTTCTGACTGTATTTCGCAATATCCTGGCCATCCACCAGCACACGCCCGGTCGTCGCCGAATCCATCCCGCCCAGGATATTCAGCACTGTTGTCTTTCCCGCACCGCTCGGCCCAACGATGACGACAAACTCTCCCTTTTGAATTTCAAAATCAATGCCGTCCACCGCGTGGATCTCCACCTCACCCATGCGGTAGATCTTCGTCACCTGCTCCAGTTTTACATATGCATCCATGCAGTGTGCGTCCTTTCTGCTGTTCTATCGTAAACTCCCCATCGTCAAACGCCAGTGGAATTGCGCCCGGCTTATTTTGCAGCACCAGGCACCATTCTCTGTCGTGCTGTCATTTCTCTTTTCTTTCTCTTTTTCATTTTAATGACATCCGGGAGAACATGCAATCATTTTATGAAAATTTTATAAGAGCAATGAGCACACCGGATCGCCAAAAGGCGAATGAATTTTACCTGACGGCGGATGGTTTTGCGCTTACGGAGCTTATAACATGGGCTTCAGCCGCAAAACTCACTGCCTGGCCCTGTGCAATCGGATAGAGGAACGCCCTCTCCCCTATCCGCCCGCGCGGGCCGGGTGCGGCTTCAGCCGCAAAATTCCCTGCCCGGCCCTGTGCATAAAAAAGGCCATCCGAGAGTCGAAATGTCCGGATAGCCTCATTTTTATAGTTAATTCCACTGCTGTGTTTTTCGTTACTGTCTGATGCTTCCACTCTGCGCTGGTGCACCGTCCTGACGTTGTTATCAGTTCGTCCACTTCCCGGATCCCAGGCACCAGTCGCAGACGGTCCAGCCATCCGAGGTCTCTATGATTTTTCTGCCCTTACAGCGGGGACACACGCCGTCAGCTACGCTTCCATAATATGTGGCATCCCCATCATCTGTAATATTTATGGTAAAATAGATGTCATAGGAATACTGTGTCCAGTTGCCCAGACTTCCTATGGAATAGTCCAGAAATGCGAGAATTTTTACGGTGCCTTCTCCCTTGGCGGTCACTTTACAGGTCGGACCGTCCTTGTCCAGCTCGACCAGATCTTCGTCTCCTTCTACGACATCCCAGCCGTAGGCATAATAGGTGCTCCCTGCCTGTTTGGGATTGTAGAAGGTCATACTGTAGCCAACGCTCATTTCAAATTCTGATCCGTCATGCACATAGACAGATCCCGAATATCCTCCGGATGCCGCATCAGCGCTTTCCGTATCTACTGCATAAACATAGTCGCTGCCTTCACAGGCCAGGGCAAATTCGGAGAGCTGCATGACAGACGCTCCCTGCGTCTGGGATATTTCCAGCTTATAGTATTTGTATTCAGCCGTCTTTTTCGAAATAGAGAAATAATAGTCTGTGTAATCTTCATCCTGCAGCGTACTGTCGCCGCTTACGGCATCGATTTTCTTCCAGCTGCTGTCGTTCCTGTCGGGTTCGTCTGAAGAATTACTGCCGTAGAGGATCCACGAAGCCGGATTTCTGCCTGTATATTTGCTGTTATCATTCGCAGTTACGATTGTATAGCCGGTTGCGCTGATCGCTTCTTCCACTTCCCAGATCACGTATGCATCGGAAAAATTGGTCACGCACCACTTGGTTGCCGCATTGTTGTCAAAAATATTTTCATAGCCTTCGCCCGAATTGGCACCCTCCGTCCCGGAAATAGCGGTTTCCAGAACAATCGCTGCGTCGTCAGAGGATGCCGCTTTTGAGACGGTTGAAAAATTATCTACCGTCGCAGTAACCAGAAGAGAAAATGCCGCCATCATACATATCCAGTTTCTTTTCATATTCGTATGTCCTCCTTTTGTAATAATCGGATAAGGGAGTACTTCTCCCCTCTCTTCATTTAATGCTGACCGAAGAGTACCGTAGCCCGGACGGGTTTTAACTGCAAATCTGGCTGCCAATATACTATTTATATCAAGCTGTCGGTATTTTTACGTCAATCAGCGCATACGCCATCCCGGCAAATATTTGTTTTTGAGAGTTCCGCTGACCAGCTTGCCCCAGCCAAGCGGATAGCCGTTAACGCAGATCAGTTTCCAGCCATTCCTGCTGTTTGGTCCGTCAGGTCTGTTAGTTTCTGTTATCTCTATCGTTTCTCCGCGGAGATAACGGGAAACTCGTTCATCCGCCTGGTCAAAATTCAGTATTCCCGAATCAGGAACTTTCTCTTTCAGATAATCCGGCTCAGAAGCGTTCTCATTTGACTTGTACGAACCGCAAGCGTTCTCTTTCGGCTTGTCAGTGTAAACACTGTCTTCTCGCCGGAATGCCATTGCCAGTGCCTGCGACGGCTCGAAACGGTCCTTCTGGATCTCCCCCAGATAAAGGCCGCTGCGCAGGATCTGGATGTCCCGCTGATCCCATAATGCATTCAGAAGATTCAGTCCTCCCGGAACATAATATGCGCGGCTGCCGTGGAGTTCTATTTGGTCAGCCATATCATTCCCATTTGAATGCGCTCCCCAGGAATCTTTCAGGAAAGATGTAACGAAAGATATTTCCGCAGATGCAGCTTTTTGAGAACCTGAAGACGCCTGCTGTTTTCGGTTCTTTTTCTGTTTCTGCTTCTGCTTTCCGATAGTTCCCTTTCCGGCACTCTCGCTTCCAACATTTCGCAATGAAAAGTTTTCCATTTCGACGCTTCGCATTGCAGCGCTTTCCGTTCCGGTCCTTTCCATTATAGTGTTTCCCATCCCGGTATTTTCCTTTTGGGTATTTTCCAAAGTTTCTCTTTTTTTCAGTAAGGCGAGGAAATGTCCCTCCCCGCAAACTTTATGCGGAAAAATTCGTACACATTTTTTCAGGTCTTCTGCCCGGTCAGATACTTCCAAAACCGGTGTCTGACCAGGCCGATCGTTTTGAGCGGTTTCCTCCCAGTCTTCTTTTGCCAGCTCCGGCCGGCCGTTTTCAAAGCCCTCTGCCATGGGAATTGGCAGAAGCTCCATTTCCGGATAGTTTTCCAGAATATAGGCGATTACCTGTTCATCCTCCTCCGGGGAAAAGGTGCAGGTAGAGTACAGCATCATGCCGCCGGGGCGCAGCATGGACACTGCGTGGCGCACGATTTCCTTCTGTCTTTTTGCGCAGGTGTACACCTTGGAAAGGCTCCAGTCTTTGGCGCTGGCAGGATCTTTTCGGAACATGCCCTCGCCGGAGCAGGGCGCGTCTACGAGAATTTTATCGAAAAACTCAGGGAGCTGTTCCGAAAGCCGGAAGGGTGTCGTACTGGTCACAAGGGAATTGGTCACTCCGAACATCTCAAGGTTTTTCAGAAGTGCCTTTGCGCGGGACGCGCTAATATCGTTTGCGACAAGCAATCCCTTCCCCTGCAGTTTTTCCGCAAGGGCAGTTGCCTTCCCTCCGGGAGCCGCGCACAAATCCAGGACACGGTCTCCGGGCGTGACCGGAAGCACCTGTGCCGGTGTCATGGCGCTTGGCTCCTGCAGGTAATACAGACCCGCATAGTAAAAGGGATGTCTGGAGGGCAGGTCTTCTTTTTCATAAAAAAAGCCGCTGCGGATCCAGGGAATGGATGTCAGGTGGAAGGGGACAATCCTGCAAAACTCTTCCACGCTGATTTTCAGCGTATTCACGCGGAGTCCGTAGCGGCGGGTTTCTTCGTAGGAATTTAGAAAAGAAGGATATTCTTCTCCTAACAGTTTTTCCATCCGGCTCTGAAATTCTTTTGGAAGAAGCTCCGTCGTCAGATTCATGATCCTTTCCTTCCCTGTCTGTGTCGTCTCTTGTATTTTTAATTATACCCATGTATACCGGGTCAGCTCTCCCTTTATTTTCATCTGCGCAAACTGATTCTGGCGCAATGCCTCGTAGAGGACAATTGCTACCGAATTGCCCAGGTTCAGAGAGCGGGTCTCTCCGATCATGGGAATGCGGATGGTCGTATCCGGATGGGCATAAAGGATTTCTTCCGGAATCCCCGCGCTTTCCTTGCCAAACATCAGATAGCAGTCCGGCTCATACGATACCTCCGTGTACATTTTCCGGCCCTTGGTTGACGCGAAGTAAATCTTCGCTCCGGGATTTTTTTCCAGGAAATCTTCATAATTGATGTAACGTGTCACGTCCAGCTGCGGCCAGTAGTCCATACCGGCGCGCCGGAGTGCTTTCTCCGTCAGGCGGAATCCCAACGGCTCTATCAGGTGGAGCCGGGATCCTGTCGCCACACAGGTGCGGCCAATGTTTCCGGTATTTGCGGGGATCTCCGGCTCATATAAGACGATGTTCATTTTCCTGCTCCATTTAAGCTTCTATAAACTTTACTTCTAAACCGCATTTTTAATTTCTAAGCCGGATGATAAATTTTTCCAGTCTGGCAAGGGCGATTTTCAGGGCATCGATAGAATAAGCGTAGGAAATACGCAGAAAGCCTTCACCGCAGGCTCCGAACGCTGTGCCTGGCACAACTGCCACGTGTTCCTCCTCCAGCAGGCGCATCGCAAAATCATCGGAGGTCATGCCGAATTCCTTAATGCAGGGAAAGACATAAAAGGCACCGAATGGTTCAAAGCAGGGCAGCTGCATGCGCTGGAACTCGTGCATCAGAAAACGTCTGCGCTGGTTGTAGGATTCCCGCATCCGGGCGACATCCTCGTCGCCATTGCGCAGGGCTTCAACTGCGGCGTACTGGCTGGTCGTGGGTGCGCACATAATCGCGAACTGATGGATTTTCATCATCTGATCGATGATCTGGCGCGGTCCGCAGACATAGCCGAGTCTCCATCCCGTCATCGCGTAGGATTTGGAAAAGCCGTTGATCGTCAGAGTCCGCTCCCACATATCGGGCAGACTCGCGATGGATACATGATCTCCCTGGAAGGTCAGTTCCGAATAAATCTCATCCGAAAGGACGAAAAGATCTTTCTCGATCACGACCTCCGCGACTGCTTCAAGGTCTTCACGGCGCATCACCGCACCGGTAGGATTGTTGGGGAACGGCAGGACCAGGATCTTGGTCTTGTCGGTAATTTTCTCCAGCAGCTCCTCTTTCGTCAGGCGGAACTCGTCCTTTTCCTGCAGCTCAATAATGACCGGAACACCTCCGGCAAGCTGTACGCAGGGCAGATAGGAGACATAGCAGGGCTGAGGGATCAGCACCTCGTCACCGGGATCCAGCATCGCTCTCAGAGCGATGTCGATGGCTTCGCTGCCGCCGACCGTCACCAGTGTCTCATGCACCGGGTCATAGTCCAGATGGCAGCGCCTTTTCAGATAGCGGCAGATTTCCTTTCGAAGCTCCAGCAGCCCGGAGTTTGATGTATAAAAGGTACGTCCTTTTTCCAGCGAATAAATACCTTCATCGCGGATGTGCCACGGCGTATCAAAATCCGGCTCGCCCACACCAAGGGAAATGACATCCTCCATCTCATTGGCGATGTCAAAAAAGCGGCGGATGCCTGACGGCTCAATTGTCGTTACTTTCTGTGATAGCGGGTCTCTCACGGCGTCACCAACATCCTTTCGTCTTTTTCTTTTTTATCCAGAATTGTCCCATAATCCTTATATTTTTTCAGAATAAAATGGGTAGCGGTGCTCAGCACAGAATCCAGTGTAGACAACTTGTCTGTAACAAAACCGGAAACCTCCCGGAGTGTCTTGCCCTGAAGGATCACCAGCAGATCATAGGCGCCGGAAATCAGGTATACAGACTGCACTTCGGGATAATTGTAAATACGCTCCGCGATGGAATCAAACCCCTGCCCTCTCTGCGGGGTCACACGCACCTCAATCAGGGCAGTCACCTTTTCTGAATTCGTCTTTTCCCAGTCGATCAGCGTATGGTAGCCGCAGATAACATGCTCCTGCTCCATCGCCTGCACTTCCTGCAAAATGACCTCCTCACTGGAACCAAGCAGGACGGCCAGCTCACCAAGGTCTATCTTACTGTTTTTCTCCAGAAACGTTAAAATCTGTTCTCTCATGAGTCTATATCTCCTCCTATTATGTTTCAGCGGCAAAGGTCTGCCGCTAACTTACTATCCCAAATAGCTGCCAAATCTCCACAGCTCGTCCTGCTTCGGACGATCCAGATATCTGCAATTTTCCCCGTTATGAATGAGGCGGTCATTTTTGTCTGTCGCCCGCCCGATCACAGCCGCCGGGATCCCTGCGTCCTGCAGAGCACCGAGTAATTGAGCCGCCTGGCCTGTACCGATCAGCAACGCTCCCTCCGAATACAGGTAATAGGGATTGATGTCAAAAGTCTCACAGATTTCCACGGTTTCCTGCCTGATGGGAATCTCACGCAGGTTTATCTCCAGACCGACATGAGAGGTCTCTGCCATTTTCCAGAGAGCATTGAAGATCCCGCCCTCTGACAGGCAGTGCATCGGGCAGGCCGCAATTCCCTGCCTTACTCCAAATCTTCTGACAGTCTCTGCGGCATCCCTCACAGACATCCACTGGTCAAAGCCTTTTGCACGCTCGACCAGCCATGCCGGGAATTTCCGCAGCAATTCCTCCTCACGGGCTCTCGCAATCGCCGCCGTACCTGCCAGGGCGATCTGTCTGGTAAGGATCAGCTCCTGCCCCGGCTGCAAAAAAATTGATTCTAATGCCGCCAGCTTTTCCGCCTTATGTGGTTTTTCGGGACATTCCCCAATATCTTTTCCCCATACCTGAAAACTGCCATTATTGATACGAGTGCTTCCCAGGCAGGTCACAAAATACTGCGGGAAAGACACCTGATCTGACACCTGTATCTGGGCATCCAAAATCTCCAGTCCGCCTGCCGGCGGATCCTTCTGCATTCCCATTTCAGCAGCCGGCTGCTCTTCCCGCATCTCCAGTCCAGCAACCAGCGGTACATCCCGGGCCTCCAGTCCGCCTGCCGGCGGATCCCCATTTTTGCCGATATTGGCTCTCTGCAGCTCATTGGCCTGCAAGCTATCTGTCTGCAGCCTGTCGTCATGTAATCCATTTTCTCGTATTTCGGCAGCAAATTTTTTCATATCTTCACGCAGGCGGGATTCCTCGTATGTTGTCGGAAGCAATCCCTGCAGACTGACTGCCAGAGGGACTCCGCCGCGGGCGGCAACCGCATTGGCAGCGGCTGTCACCTGCCGCCAGGGACTTTTTCGATAGCCGGGCAGTGGTCCCACAGTGGAACAGACCAGCCCCGACCGGCCTGGAAGAGCCTCCTTGCACAAACCGGAAGCTTTCACTACCTCCATGTGAAGAGGTCTAAAAACAGATCGCTTTTTAATTGATTCTGTCAGTTCTCCCGTCTGCATCTGCATATGCCTGCCTTTTCCTGTTTACTCTACTACCACAGTCTCTCCTGATGTCTCCGCCGTAGCTTCCGCTGTCGTATCTGCAGATGCTTCCGTCTGGGTAGCCGCCTCCGTCTGTGCAGCAGTTTCAGTCTGCGCGGTTGTCTCCGTCTGTGCACTTGTCTCTGTCTGCGTTGTCTCGCTCTGGACAGCCGTCTCTGTCTGCGTCGTCTCGCTCTGCGTCGTTTCTGTCTGTTCTACCTCGCTCTCAGTCTCAGAAGCCACCCCATAAGTGATCAGGTATTGCACCTGAGAAAGGTCATTTGCGGCAATCGCCGTATAGAGTGCGGAGGACAGCGCAGTATTGCTCGTCGCCACGCCGACCTCGTAAATAGCCGGTGAAGCGGTATAGGTACTGCTGTTCACCTGCACAGTATCCGTCAGCACGCCGTCAATGTAGATATTCTTCCAGAGTACAGCGCTCAGTCCCTGATGCGCGCTCTGCACCTGGACCAGGTAGCCGACATTCTGACTCGTATTTGCGCTGAGTGTGATGTTGGACGCCGGATCTGTCTGGCTGATTGTCTCACTGACGAGTTCTATCGTCCGATTGGAAGCTCTGGTCTCCACTCCGTAGATCGTAAATGTCAGGGTGCCCGAGTATGCACTCCCCGCAATATAAACCGGATAATCCAGACTATTGGTAAAAACAAAATCCATGAGGCCTTCCGCAATCGCTGCGTCCTTTGACGGATCCACATAGGAAACCAGCATGGTATGATTATGTCTCTGATCCACCTGCAATTCTGCCTTCAGGACAGCATTGTACAGCGTGGTGGACACCTGGCAGATTCCGCCGCCATAGGACTCCACTACCTGTCCGGCCTCATAAGAAGCAGCCAGTGCGTAGCCATTTTCCTCTGTAAATGGGGCCACCGCCTCCGTCACGGAAAAAGACTCCCCCGGCATCAGCAGAGTGCCGTTAATCTTCGATGTGCCATTCTGCACGTTCTGCGCCCGGTTCGATGTAGAAGAAGCATAGCTCGTCGTCGCAGTCCCCAGCACATCTGTCATCTGACTGAGCAGCTCTGCTGTCAGCGTCGGCGACACAGTATCCGCCGTCGCCTGTATCAGGGCATCCCCGGATTCCCAGGTCGACAAGTATTCTTTCAGACTCACAAGCGTGGCGTCCACATCCAGCGTCATACCGTCTGTCCCGCCTTCTACACAGAGTGATCCATTCGAATCCATATAAATCGAACCCTCGACCGGCTCCGAATTGTATGCGGACAGTGATTCCACAAATGCCTCTACAGAGTCCTCATCCAGCTCATATTCAATCTCATAATTGGTACTCTGGTTTTCCAGATCCTTCTGCTCTTTATATCGTTTGATGATGTTTCCGGTCGTACCCAGCTCACTGATCTCCTGCACCAGATCGGTATTCGTCCAGGTCAGTCCCAGATCAGCCCAGGTCGCAGTGACCGAATCGTCTCCCATCTGAATTGTAATCGTGGTAGCCGCAAGTGTTTCCACTTCGCTTTCCACATAAGCCTGCGCCTCATCCGCCGTCATGCCGCTGACATCCTGATCTCCGATAAATACGCCGTCGCTGATCACTGCTGTCCCCTCAGCGGATCCCAGGAGCGGGCAAAAAAGCAGCGTGCACAGTAACAGGCAGCCCTTAAATAATTTTTTTAACATACAATCCCCTTCTTACATTTCACAAAAACAAATCTGAAAATTTTCCTGCGCTCCCCGCGCAGCAATGAATGATACAAAAGACACGATATCCGGAATGCAAACGTGAGAAGTACAGAACAATCCGCAGAATCGTACCCCTTTAACACTCGCACGCTTAATACATATATAATGCCGACACCACGGTCCCAAGCACCATCGCCACAATGATCACAACAATAATGATTGCCGCAATACGCTGATTCTTTTTGGAATTGTTAAATTTCATCATATTCCTCACCTCGCAATCCGCTTCGTGCCTTCGTCCGTCCAATTCCACCCTTACAGCAGCATTTTCGCAGCTCCATAAATACCTGCATCATTCCCCAGTGTTGCCAGCGCAAATCTGGTATCGCGGCACGGCGGGAAGCAGTGCTCCCGGAAAGGTCCGGTCACATAGTCCAGCAAAACCGGTCCGGCCTTTGACACACCGCCTCCGATGACAATGATCTCGGGATCTACCACCGCAGAAAAAACAGCCAGTGCTTTTCCAAGGTAATTTCCAAACTCTGCGGCAACCTGAATTGCCAGCTCATCGCCTTCTTTTACCGCATCGAAAACGGTTTTTGCAGAAACATTTTTCGCTTTGCGCATCAGAGAAGGTTTCTCACTGGCGCTCAGCGCTTTTTTAGCCAGATTCGCAATGCCTGTGGCGGATGCCAGCTGCTCCAGGCAGCCGTGGTTGCCGCAGTTGCAGGCTTCCTCCATATTGTCTTTCACATGCGCGTGGCCAATCTCGCCCGCAGCACCATGCGCACCGGCCAGAATCTTTCCGCCCAGGATAATGCCTCCGCCTACGCCGGTGCCGAGTGTTACCATGATCATATCCTGGCAGCCGGCGCCGCCGCCCTTCCAGAGCTCGCCGAGAGCCGCCACGTTCGCGTCATTACCGGCTTTTACCTTCAGGCCCGTCAGCGCTCCGAGCTCCTTCACGATATGTACATAGCCCCAGTGAAGGTTGACCGCCACCGGCACCTCGCCAGCTTCATTGACCGGCCCCGGGATCCCAATGCCGACTCCGGCCACTTCTTCCTTCGCAATACCTTTTTCTGCGATCTTTGCCAGAACCGTCTCCGCTACATCCGGCAGAATGTGACTGCCGTTTTCCTCCATCCGGGTCGGAATCTCCCACTTATCAAGTACCGTCCCCTCCGTATCAAAAAGCCCGCATTTAATGGTTGTGCCGCCAACGTCTATGCCAAAACAATATTTTTCCATCTCTCACTGCTCCTTCTTCTGTGAATTTTTCATCAGGCTGTTCTGTACACGGTTGTACAACTCCTGCGCCGCATTGTAGCCCATCTTTTTCTGTCTGTGGTTGACCGCCGCCGCTTCCACGATCACGGCAAGATTCCGTCCCGGGCGGATCGGCAGAGAGTGGCACACCACCTTATTTCCCAAAAACTCCGTGTACTCCTCCTCCAGGCCAAGGCGGTCGTATTCCTTGTCACGGCTCCACTCCTCCAGCTTGATCACCAAATCGATCTGCTGCGTGTTTTTCACACTCTCCACACCGAACAGGGTCTTCACATCAATAATGCCGATGCCCCTCAGCTCAATGAAATGCCGCGTAATATCCGGAGAAGCACCGATCAGCGTCGCATCGCTGACCTTGCGGATTTCCACTACATCGTCCGTCACCAGGCGGTGTCCACGCTTAATCAGCTCCAGCGCAGCCTCACTTTTTCCGATCCCGCTCTCGCCCATGATCAGGATGCCCTCGCCATACACGTCAACCAGCACCCCGTGAATGGAGATGCACGGCGCCAGCTCCACATTCAGCCAGCGGATGATCTCCGCCATAAAGCCTGATGTCGTCTGCTCTGTGATAAAAACAGGCACCTCATGCTGCTTCGCCAGACGGAGCATGTCCTCGTCCGGCTCTGTCATGGTCGTATAAATGATGCAGGGTACATTGTAGGATAAAAACTTTTCATACACAGGAACCTTCGTCTCTCTGGAAAGGTGTTCCAGATAAGTATATTCCACATACCCGATAATCTGCACACGCTCAGAATAAAAGTGGTCAAAGTACCCGGTCAGCTGCAGGGCCGGGCGGTTAATCTCCGAAGTGACAACCTTTTTGTTGGAAATATCAATCTCCGGAGTCAGGTTGGTCAGATTCATTTTATCTGCAATTTTCTGCAGAGGTACACTGGCTGTCGGCATATGTCCCTTCCTTTCATATATTCATTTCAATTCACGCTCAATACTTTAATGGAATGCGAAAGCGCGGCTGCTGTTCATACATAACGGTACATGAAAACACGGCCACTGTTAAAAAATCACAGTTTTCACAGTAGAATAACCTAAATTGTACTCGATTATCCCTGCTTTGTCCAGACAAAAAAGGGAAAGCTGCGGAGTTTCTCAGCTCTCTTCCTCAATCTGCGCTCCGCTCTGCGCTTCTCCGTGAAAATAATCGTATACCTTCTGCGCACTCCGCTGATTCATGGACGGCGCGGCAGAAAGCTCTTCCAATGATGCATCCCGGATGGCTTCCAGGGACTTGAAGGTCCGCATCAGCGCCTTGCGGCGGGCCGGACCGATCCCATCAATCTCGTCCAGAAGAGAATGCACCTGACTTTTGCTGCGCAGGCTGCGGTGATATTCAATCGCGAAGCGGTGTGCTTCGTCCTGTATACGTGTAATCAGGTGAAAAGCCTCCGAATGCGTGTCGATCGGCAGCTCTACATTTTCAAAATAAATGCCGCGTGTGCGGTGATAGTCATCCTTCACCATGCCGCAGACCGGAACAGAAATGCCCAGGTTTTCCAGCACCCGAAGTGCGACGTTTACCTGACCGCGCCCGCCATCCATCAGCAGCAGGTCCGGGAACCGGCTGAAGCTGCCCATCTCATAGCCCATGCCCTTTTCATCCAGCTCACGGCGTTCCCTCAGGCCATGCTCAAAGCGGCGGGTGAGCACCTCTTCCATACTCGCATAGTCGTCCGGTCCCTGCACCGTCTTTATTTTAAATTTGCGGTAATCGCCGCGCTTCGGCTTGCCTTTTTCGTAGACGATCATCGAGCCTACGGACTCAAAGCCGCTGATATTGGAAATATCGTAAGCCTCCATCCGCATCGCCCGGTCAATGCCGAGCAGCTGTTCAATTTCATGCACGGCGCCGATGGTGCGGCCTTCCTCGCGCTTGATCCGCTCACGGTCCTGACGGAGGACGATCGCCGCATTCTCTGCAGCCATCTCCACAAGCTTTTCCTTCGTGCCCTTCTTTGGGACGCGCAGGTAAGCTCTCTGCCCGCGCTTCTGCGTCAGCCACTGTTCAACCACCTCGTGGTCTTCAATCTCCGTCTCCAGCATCAACTCACGCGGCACAAACGGCGTCCCGGCATAGTATTGCTTGATAAAGCTGCTCAGGATCGTGCCCTTCGTATCATGCGGGGCGACCCGCAGATAAAAATGATCTCTGCCGATCATCTTGCCGCCGCGGATAAAAAACACCTGCACTACCGCGTCGCTGCCGTCCACTGCCATCGCCAGCACGTCCTTGTCCTCGCCGTCTTCATGTGTGATCTTCTGTCGCTGCGCGACCTGGCGCACGCTGCTGATCAGATCCCGGTACTGGATCGCCTTTTCAAAATCCAGTGCCTCTGAAGCCTCCTCCATCTGCCGCTGCAGGTCATCCAGCACCGGCGCGTAATTCCCATTTAAAAACTCCAGCGCCGCGTCGACCGATTTCCGGTATTCCTCCTGGCTGATCAGTCCCTGACAGGGCGCCGGGCACTGCCCGATATGATAATACAGGCACGCGCGGTCTTTTCCTATGTCACGCGGTAAAGAAAGTGTACAGTTTCTTATTTTATACAGCCGGTTGATCAGTTCAATCGTGTCCTTGACTGCGCCGGCGCTTGTATACGGGCCGAAATATCTGGATTTATCCTTTTTCATATCACGTGAAAACACGACGCGGGGAAACGCTTCCCCGACCGTTACCTTGATAAAGGGATAGCTTTTATCATCCTTCAGCATCGTGTTGTACTTCGGACGGTGTTCCTTAATCAGGTTGCACTCCAGGACAAGCGCCTCCAGCTCCGAATCCGTCACGATATATTCAAACCGGCTGATCCGGCTCACCATCTGCTCGATCTTCGGTCCCTTATTGCGGCTGGTCTGAAAATACTGACGCACCCGGTTCTTCAGGCTGATTGCCTTGCCCACATAGATAATCGTATCCCGCGCGTCATGCATGATATACACGCCGGGCCGCCCCGGGAGCTTCTTAAGCTCCTCTTCAATGTTAAAGGTCGAGCCGCCATTCTCACTCAATATTTCCGCATCTCCTCGTCATCCTCATCCGCCGTCTTGTCAATGCTGCGGATCACCACATAATACCCATAGTTCTCATTGACCTGAATATACACCCGGTCGCCGACCTTGTGCCCCAGTAATGCTTTTCCCATCGGGGACTCAATGCTGATCCTGCCGTCCAGAGAATTTCCGCGGATAGAAGTCACGATCCGATAGACTTCGGTCTCGTCATCCTCCTCGACATAGACCTCCACCTTATTGTGTATCCCGACCTCGTCGTCTTTGGACTTATCCGAAATCACATGCGCTGTCTTCAGCATCCGCTCCAGATAGCGGATACGGCTCTCGTTGCTGTTTTTATCCTTTTTTGCCTCATGATACTCAAAATTCTCACTCAGGTCGCCGTGTGCGCGGGCTTCCTTGACTGCCTCGATCTCCTGCTTGCGCACTACCAGCTTGCGGTATTCGATCTCTTCCTGAATTTTCTTTACATCCGATTCCGTCAGTTGCTCTCCCATTGAAAATTGCCTTCTTTCTACTTATTTCTTTTTAAGATTTTACATGTTTCCTGTCTTTTTATCTTAAAATTATCCATTTCGCATTTTTATGTTTCCTGATTTCGTTTTTATTACGCATTTCTGTAGCTTTTCATCCGTAGTTTTTCATCCACAGCTTTTTAATCGTAGCTTTTCATCCATAGCTTTTCACTCGTTATTGTCTTCTGTTGTTTCTTCGTTTTTCGTTTATGCGTATTCTATAAAGCCAATTATACTATCGAACATACGTTCTGTCAACGTCATTTTTTATTTTTCTGGCTCAGCTTTCCCCTCAGCGAATCCTTTTCAATATCACTTCCACAGACTCTTTTCAGCCCGCTTTCCCGCCGTATTCCGCCGCTGCCGGTTTGCCTCGTAGACAAGAATCGATGCCGCCACGGCGGCATTTAACGATTCCACCTGGCCGCACATGGGGATGCAGACGCGCCGGTCGGCGAGTGCCGCTGTCTCTGCGGTGAGGCCCTTGCTTTCGTTTCCTATTAATATGCCGGACGGGCCGCAATAATCCGCCTCATCGTAGGGGACGCTGCCCTCCAGATGCGCCGCGTGCCAGCACACGCCCTTTTCCCGCAGCACAAGAATATCCCGCCGCAAATCGTCCGTATAATAAAAAGGCATCCGATAAACGGACCCCATGGTGGAGCGAATTACTTTTGAATTGTAAATATCTGCGCATCCAGGGCCGAGCAAAATGCCTGTCGCGCCGGCCCCCTCCGCCGTGCGCAGGATGGTGCCGAGATTGCCAGGATCCTGCAGGTTTTCCAGTGCCAGTACAAGCGGATTTTCCGCCATGGATTTCATTCCTGTTTTTTCCGCAGCAGTCCATCCAGACTGTGCGGATCCGAAGGGCGCTCCAAAATAAGCTTCGCACTGCGCTGATGCACGAGAAGAACCAGACCCCGGGGCACTCCTGCCCAGTAAATCCTCCAACCCATAATGGTACTGCCGTACGAGAGCAAGGACCCCCTGCGGAGTCCTTGTATCCGACACACTTTCAAACACATGATCCGACAGCAGCGTCAGCGGACTGCTGTTCTTTAACATCGATTCGTTTTTTTGATAAAAGCTTTCCGATGCAAATGTCTGTATGAGGCGTCCCGGGGGGATTTCCCGGAACATTTTGATGCCTTCCACCACAAACACATCCTGCTCGTTTCGCATCTTCGCCTTTTTCTGCAGCTGAATCAGCTGCTTCACCCGGGCATTTGCTGTACTTGTAATTATTTCCATATCCGTCCACCTGCAGTCTGGATTCACATTCCATCCGCACGTTTCTTCTCTCAGATCTGCATGGCCTTTGCCACGCGCACCATGTACTCCGGGAGCTCTTTCTGCATCGCAAGCGCTTCGTCGATATCATAATCAACATAGGCGCCATTTTTGTAGGCGACTACCCGGTTTGTTTTTCCTTCTATCAGAAGATCGGCAGCCATCGCCCCCATCATGGAGCCGTACACGCGGTCCCGGCAGGTCGGGCTGCCGCCGCGCTGCAGATGTCCGAGGATAGTAGCTCTCGTCTCCATGCCGGTCGCGGCCTCAATGCGCCTTGCCATACTCGTGGAATGCCCGATGCCCTCCGCATTGATGATAATGTGATGCTTTTTCCCGCGCTTGCGGTTGTTGATGATATTGTTGATCAGCACCTGCTCGTCGTAGTCATACTGCTCGGGCAGAAGAATGTCCTCCGCGCCGTTTGCGATCCCGCACCACAAAGCGATATAGCCGGCGTTGCGGCCCATCACCTCGATGATGCTGCAGCGCTCATGGGAGGTCGAAGTATCCCTGACCTTATCAATCGCGTCCATCGCGGTATTCACCGCAGTGTCAAATCCAATCGTATAGTCTGTACAGGCGATGTCCAGGTCGATTGTGCCGGGCACGCCGATCGTATTAATCCCTCTGGCCGCCAGCTGCTGCGCGCCCCGGAAGGAGCCGTCTCCGCCGATCACGACCAGTCCGTCTATGCCATGCTTCCGGCAGACTTCCGCACCCTCGTCCTGCCCTTCTTTTGTCATGAATTCCATACAACGGGCTGTGTAGAGAATCGTGCCCCCCTTGGAAATCGTATCTGAAACATTTCGCGCGTTCAGATCTTCTATTTCCTCATTCAGCAGGCCCTTGTAGCCCTGATAAATCCCCTTTACCTTCACGCCCTGCGACAACGCCTTGCGCACAACGGCGCGTATGGCCGGATTCATGCCCGGCGCGTCTCCGCCGCTTGTCAGTACGCCGATCGTCTCTACCTTTTTCGCCATAACAAATTCCTCCTGTACGTCTGCTGTGCGTATCTGCGGTCTATTATTCTGTTCATTCGCAGCCAATGCCTGTCTTCGCAGCCGGAAACTGTGCAGCCAGGAAGACGCTGAACAGTTGCAAAACTGTTACGGCAAAAGGCTCAGCCGAAATTCATTCTAATCCATTTTTTTCTGTTTGTAAAGGACAAAGGGTGCCGTTTATAATTTTGCAGTATTTCTTTGAAAGCCGATCACATCGCGGCTAAAAATGGCAGTCAGCTGCTAATCCTTTATCTTTTTCTGCACAAATTTTACATTCTCCGCCCCGAATATTTCCTGCAGGGAGGCGACCAGTTCTTCATTTGCGTCCACCGCCCAGTTCTCGCCGAGGTGCCGCACCGCGCGCTCGCTGCGCACATAGATCACGACATAATCCTCGCCCTCGCTCTTTCGCAGAACATCAAATAGCTGCGACTCCTTCTGCGCATATTCCTGCTTGTCGGCAAACTGTACCCAGAGCTCACGGCCATTCCCCTGCGGGCGCGGCGGAGTGTAATTGTTACGGGGTCTGCTGCTTCCGCCGGAAGCGCCCGGGCGGCCGGACGATGCAGCGTTTCTTCCCGGCCTGCTTTCCGAATATCCATTCGAAGTACCATAAGCCGGAGCCGTTTCCGCTGCATATCCATAACCATAACCGGCGGCTGCATTTGCTGCTGCTCCTCCATAGGAAACGCCGTCAGTCCTGTATCTTTCATCCGCAGCGCCGTCCCCGGCGCCCGGGCCGCTCTGTTCAAACGGCCAGATGCGCTCACTGATCAGCTTGCCCGGCTTGTCATCCTGACAGTCGGCGCGGCCGCGCACGAATATTTTATTATCCTCCGTCAGATAACGATTGTAGTTTTCATAATCCCGCGGAAATACCACCACCTCGACCGTACCGACCAGATCCTCCAGAGTCAGAAACGCCATGGTCTGGTTTTTCTTTGTGTATTTAATCGTCCGGTTTGTGATCATTCCGCCGACCACGGCTTTCGCGCCGTCCCTGACGTGCGGCAGGCCGGTCTCCTCATCCAGCTGAAAATCCGTTGTGACATTCGAAATCGTCCTGCGCCATTTTTCCTCATAGCGCTCCAGCGGATGGCCGCTGATATAGATGCCCAGCACCTCTTTTTCAAAAGCCAGCAGCTGCTCCTTGTCAAATTCGCCGACATCCGGCAGCTTCCCTTCAAATTTCTCTTTTTCTTCCTCACCCAGCAGGTCAAACAGAGACATCTGCCCGGAGACGGAGTCCTTTTTCTGGGCAGCCACCTGATCCATGATCGTCGGAAAGCCCATCAGCATCTGCTTGCGCGTAGCACCGAAGCAGTCCATCGCACCGGCTTTGATCAAAGCCTCCAGCGTACGTTTGGTGACGTCTTTATTGCCGCTGACACGCTCGATAAAATTCTGCAGGCTGCGGAACGGGCCGCCCCGCTCCCGCTCGGCCACCACACCGTCGATGACCGGACGGCCGATGCTCTTGATGGCGCTTAAAGCATAACGAATCCGGTTCCGGGGTTCCGCGTTTTTCCCGGCTTTCTGCGCATCGCTCTTCGCATCGCTTTCCGCAATGTTTTGCGCACTGCTCCCCACACCAGTTTTCGCATCGTTCTGCCCGGCAGCGGAAGTTTTCACAGAAGAATCCTGATTCACAATCTCCACTGAAAACGTACTCACACAGGTATTAATATTCGGCGGCAGGATCTCTATCCCCATATGCTTGCAGGTAAGTGTATACTCAGCCACCTTGCCCGGATTGTCGATCACGGAGGTCATCAGCGCGGCCATGTATTCGACAGGGTAATAATATTTCAGCCAGGCAGTCTCGTAGGAAACCACCGCATAGGCGGCGCCGTGCGACTTATTGAAGGCATAGCGCGCGAAATCGGTCATCTCGTCGAAAATCTTATTTGCCGTTTTTTCATCAATCCCGTTGACGATGCAGCCCGGTACACCTTCTTCTGCGTTGCCGTAAACAAAATTCTGCCGCTCCTTCGCCATCACGGAAGCTTTTTTCTTGGACATCGCACGGCGGACCAGGTCGCTGCGCCCCAGCGTGTAGCCGCCCAGCTCGCGCACGATCTGCATAACCTGCTCCTGATAAACGATACAGCCGTAGGTCGGCTTCAGAATCGGCTCCAGCTGCGGACAGTCGTAGGTAATGTCCTCCGGATGATTTTTGCCGTAAATATATTTCGGTATAAAGTCCATCGGGCCCGGCCGATACAGAGAAATCCCGGCGACGACATCCTCCAGATTGCCTGGTTTGAGCTCCTTCATGAAATTCTTCATGCCCGTGCTTTCCAGCTGGAACACGCCATCCGTCTTTCCGGTGGCCAGAGAATCATAGACCGCCTTGTCATCAAAGTCGATCTCATCAATGTTGATCTTACGCCCGCTGCTGGCCTCAGCCAGCTTGACCGCGTTCTGGATCACGGTCAGGGTCCGCAGCCCCAGGAAATCCATTTTCAGAAGTCCCAGCTCTTCCAGCGTCGTCATGGTGAACTGGGTCGTAATCGTGCCGTCAGAAGCCCTTGAAAGCGGCACGTACTCATCCACGCTCTTCTGGCTGATCACCACGCCGGCTGCGTGCATGGAGGTGTGGCGCGGCAGCCCTTCCAGGCGCTTTGACATGTCGATCAGTGCGTGAACCTGTTCGTCACTATCGTATAATTTGCGCAGCTCCTGGCTCATCTCCAGGGCTTTGTCAAGCGTGATATCCAGCTCCTTCGGCACCATTTTTGAAATCGAATCACAGAGCGCATAGGGCAGATCCATCACCCGCCCCACATCGCGGATCACGCCTCTCGCCGCCAGGGTACCGAAGGTCACGATCTGTACCACGCGGTCCTTGCCATATTTGCGCACCACATAGTCTATGACTTCCTGGCGCCGCTCGAAGCAGAAATCCACGTCGATATCGGGCATGGACACACGCTCCGGGTTTAAAAAACGCTCAAAAAGCAGGCTGTACCGAATCGGGTCCAGCTGCGTAATCCCCAGCGTATAGGACACCACGCTCCCGGCCGCCGAGCCTCTGCCGGGGCCGACCATGATGTCATGTTCTCTCGCATAATGAATAAAATCCCAGACAATCAGGAAATAATCCACATATCCCATCTTCTGGATGACGGAAAGCTCATAGTCCAGTCGGGGACGTATCTCCTCCGCACGGTCTCCGTACCGTTTTACGAGTCCTTCCGAGCAGAGCTTGTTCAGATATTCCCATGAAGTATAGGGAGATGGCACGTCAAATTTCGGCAGCTTCGTCACGCCAAACTCAATCTCCACCTGACAGCGCTCGGCAATTTTATGCGTGTTTTCCAGCGCCTGCGGCGCATAGGGAAACAGCTCTGCCATCTGTTCGGGAGATTTGACAAAATACTGGCCGCCTTCGTAGCGCATCCGATCCTCGTCCGCCAGCTTTTTGCCTGTCTGCAGACAAAGCAGCACGTCATGCGCCGCTGCGTCCTCCTCATACGTGTAGTGGCCGTCGTTGGTCGCCACCAGCGGAATCCCCAGCTCCTGGCTCATCCGCACCAGCTGCTGGTTCACCAGCTTCTGCGCCGGAATCCCGTGGTCCTGCAGCTCCAGGAAATAATTGCCCTCTCCAAAAATTTCCAGGTGCTCCCGGGCCGCCGCCTTGGCTTCCTCATACATCCCCCGCTGCAGATAACGCGGCACCGCGCCCGCCAGACAGGCACTGAGCGCGATAATTCCCTCATGGTAAGTCCGCAGGACCTCCATGTCCACGCGCGGCTTGTAGTAAAAGCCTTCGACATAGCCCTTCGAGACAATTTTCATCAGATTCTGATAGCCGGTATTATTTTCCGCCAGCAAAACCAGATGATAATAGCGATCCTCCGACTGCTCGCGGGAAGAAGACTCTTTTCCGCCGCCCCGGTCAAACCGGGACCCCGGCGCGACATAGACCTCGCAGCCCAAAATCGGCCGGATGCCCTCTGCCCTGGCCGCGCGGTAAAAATCAATCACGCCGTACATCGCACCGTGATCGGTAATCGCCGCGCTGTCCATCCCGAGCTCCTTCACCCGTTTCACATATTCTTTTATCTTGTTCGAACCGTCCAGCAGACTGTATTCCGTGTGGACATGCAAATGAGTGAAATTCAAAGGGGCTCCTTTCTGTCAGATGAACTATAACTATGATACTGCGGATTTCATTGCGCTTCGCACTCCCGGATCTACGCTCCGCCCGGTGCCAAACGCGTGCCAGCGGCACAGTCTCCCTGTCCCGATTTTCGCAAAAAGCCAAGGGCGCAGGCGTTCCATTCCAGTCCCTCCGCCCCTGAAGCCATCCTGTTACTTCACCGCGATCGCTTCTACCTCCAGAAGCACATCCTTCGGCAGCCTCGCCACTTCCACGCACGAGCGCGCCGGAAATACACCGGTAAAATACTTCGCATAGATTTCGTTGATCTTGCCAAAGTCATCCATTTCCTTAATAAATACGGTCGTCTTGATCACCTGCTCCATGCTGGTGCCGGAAGCCTCCAGCAGCGCTGCCAGGTTCGAAAACGCCTGCTCCGCCTGCGCCTCCACGCCGGCCGGGATTTCGCCCGTTGCCGGAACCACCGGAATCACGCCGGAGGTAAATACAAATCCGTCTGTCTCAATTGCCTGTGAATACGGCCCGATCGCTGCCGGAGCCTTGTCTGTACTGATTGCTTTTTTCATGTCTGATGTCCTCCTTATAATTTAACTTATCGGAAGGGCGCCGGACATCCGGTGGATGTCCGTTTCATGTCCCGATTTTCGCAGAAAATCGAGGACACAGGCCCTCGCCGGGTGGCATCCCGTCCTTTGGACGGGGTATTCGCCGACCGAAGTGGAACGAAGAGCGGTTTTCTTCTCATAATTTATAAATCCTGCGGTCACGGATCTCAACGCGCCCCTGCTTCATCAGGCGGCCGACGGCACGCTTGAACGCATTTTTACTCAGGCCGAACTCGCGCCGGATAATCTCCGGATCCACCCGGTCGTCAAAAGGAAGCACGCCCGCGTACTCCTCAATCACGCCCATCACCATCTCGGCGTCCTCATCCATCTGCAGATACGCCTTCTCCCGGACACTTAAATCCAGCTTGCCGTCCTCCTTCACACCGGTCACCCGCGCATGAATCCGGTCGCCGGGCTTCAGCCCCGTCTCTCCCTCGCGCCGCGGAATCAGTCCGGAATACTTATCGTCCACGGCCACAAAGGTGCCAAAATTGCCGCTGGTCTCATAGACCCGGCCGCTCACTTCATCGCCCGGATTGTACGGAGAGTTGTGATAAAGATACGGATAGACACGCATGGTCGCGCAGAGTCTTCCGCTCCTGTCCACATAGAGCGCCGCCAGGCATTCCTCTCCTTCTTTCACCTTCACCGTCTGCTCGTGAAACGGCAGCAGCAGATCCTTCTCCAGGCCCCAGTCCAGGAAAGCGCCGATCTTCGCCACTTCCTTTACCTTCAGAACCGCAAATTTCCCGACCGTCAGCATTGGCTCCCTGCGCGTCGCGATCAGCCGGTCACTCGAATCCCGGTATAAAAATACCGTCAGGCGGTCGCCGGTCTGCGTGCCCTCCGGGACTTCCTTTTTGGGGAGAAGGACCTTCTCTGACGCATCGGAATCGCGCCTTTTTGGCTGCTGGTTTTTTCCATGCCCGTCAGGAACTCTCCTTCCCAAACGAGGTGTTCCCTCCCCTTCACCTGAAACCTTTTTTCCAGAAAAAGACTCTTCCTCCTGGTTTTCCGCCAGATAAATGCCAAAATCGGTCTTTTTTACAACTGTCAACTCCTGTTTCTCGCCTACTCGAAGCATTTTTTCCCTCATTTTCTTCTATAATCGGATAGTGGTAGTCCTCTCACCCTAACCACTGCGCGAGCCGGATGATCCTGCGTGCCAGTGGCACGCGTTCAGGACGGACCGTAGCGAAGCGTAGACCCGAATGCAGCTTTAGCCGCAAATTTCCTTTCCCGGTTATATGCATTGTTATTATGCCCGCTCATTTTTCACAATCGCATACGGCACCCCCGCCTCATCGCAAAGGCTCACAATCAATGTGTCACCAATCGCGCAGCGATTCTCCGTTGTGCCGCGCGACCTGGCAGGTGCGGCTTCTGCCGCGCATGCCGCTTCCTTAGATGCGTCACCGTTCTTCCCGTCATTCCCTTCCCGGTACACATGCGGCACAATCACATCGTGCAGCCGTGCCTGCTGCCGGTACTCTACGCAGAGCCGCCCGGTCACAAATCCCTCCGGCAGAAATTCCTCCGCCATATAAATATACTGCCCATTATTCACATGATGGTTCGTGTCCAGATGCTGCCGTCCTACCCAGAACGGCTCCATCTGCTCGCCCTCGCCGGGGAGCTGAATTTTGCGCGGAAGGTATTCCATCTCCAGCCGCGGTTCCATCTCATAACCGCTTATGACTTCCTTTCGCACCTTGATCGGCCGCCCGCTCTTTACATCAATCAGCGCCCAGACACTGTTTGCCTTCGCCAGATAGTTTCCATCGTCGTCCAGCATGGCAAAATTACGGTAGCCGTAAAACGCCTGAAATCCATAAGGCCAGGTCTGTGTGATCACATGCTCTCCGAGCAGGGGCATCCGCAAAATATCGATCTGCCAGAACAGGATCATCCAAACACAGCCATACGCGTCCAGACAGTCAATCCCGTTCCCGCAGGCCTCCGAATGGAAGGTCGAGCAGTCCTGAAAATAATCTACAAGAGAAACTAAAGTAAGTCTCCGGTCCGGCCCGACCTCGCTGAATCGGATCCTTCCGTCAAATTGATATGCCATGATTTCCTCTCCTGGTGCGGCCCCTGCCGCGCTTGCCGTTTCCTCAGTCAATATGTCGTCAGTGCTTACATCCAAACTGAAGCCATGATAGCACAACCGAAATTTATTTACAAGGAAGAAAAGCCTGCCTCAGCTGCCTCATTTATTTTTCTTTTTGGAAACATATTTTCGGCATTCTGTTTCGAGCCTTTGAAAATTCAGGCAACGATCACGTCCTGCAAATACTTCTCCAGAAATATACTTCTTATATAAAACATTTGCCTTATTGCATATTGTCTCATGATGGAGTATACACCATTCCAATTCCTGTCTGCACAATTGTTTGTAATGTTTAATATTTTCACGATCCCGCTTATAATCAGACAGATCGACAAGCTGCAATAACTCCTCTTCTATCGGAATCATCAAATTAAAATTTAATACTCCAATAAGCTTTCCATTTGTCTCTATTTTAGAAAAATCCATAGAATTTCTCATTTTCTTATGTTTCTCTTTTGGTGATGAAAGTGGAATACAGTATTTGTGAACACCTAAAATAACAATAATACCAATGAAAACACGATTGTCTTTCTCGATTTGTGGGGAAATCGACATTACTTTATCATCAATATTATGT
>JAJQFO010000170.1 GCA_021201095.1 Lachnospiraceae bacterium | reverse complement strand
TCATTAATTATCATATGATCACCTCGCCTTCCGGGCAATGACTGTATACCAGTCGACATCATCAATATTTATTTCCGTGACATATGCCGGATAGCACAAAACCTGTATGTCCGCGTATTGCATTTTTTTCAATTTATTTAAGAGCGCATTCTTTGAAATCGGGTAATAGTGTTCCTCAAAATGCTCCTTTTGTACAATTTTATTATCCTGCTCAAATGTAAATATCAGATGAAATATCATAGATCCGTCATTTTCATAATCCCATACCTGTATCAGATTAACTCTGTTTTCATTGTAAAATATCGGATTATACAAATAAAATCGCTGATGCTCCCTTAGAATTTTATCCCAGTTTCGGATGTCAAAATATAAATATCCTCCCGGACGAATCAGCTTATCCATCTGGCCTAAAACCTGCAGCACTTCTCCATTCGTTACATAGGGGAGCGAATTTCCTGTGCTTGCCACGCAATCAAATTGTCCATCAATTTTAGCTGACAATTCTCTGAAATCACATTGTGTAAGTTCTATTTCTTTTCGCATATTCGCCGACTTTTCCCTGCATTTATCAAGCATATCCTGACTAAGGTCTGAGCCTGACAATTTCACACCTAATTCAAGAAGAGGTAAAGTCGAGCTTCCTGTTCCAATACTGATATCTAAAACGGATCTAATATCTCGTCCTTCTAATAATGCAGCCCAATGCTTTTTGTTCGCTTCGAACCTTTCTTTACTTTCGATCAGATCATATATATCTGCCCGTTCATATAATTTTCCCATATTCAGATTGCTCCTTTAATTTCCAATATATCAGCCTGGTTCCAAAGACCAGCTGCAACAAAGTATATCAGAAGACAGTTCTCACAGCAACCAGAATTTCTGTTCAAAATCGGTCAAAAAATTGCATTCTCAACTTCTTTCCTTTATAATAATATTAACAGTTTTTTGTATCCAAACGCATGGGGATAGTCTGACTACAATCCGGCAAACTGACCGCCATTTCATAATCCCGCCAAAGCCTGGCATACAGAGCAATTACCAAAGCAGAAATTTCATGTTGACATAATCCCGAACAGCCCTTATTCTTAATACATAAATAGCGTGAACGAAAGGAGTGAGCCGTATGGACATGACAGAAGTGGCACGTATGGTTTTAGGTTTAAGGGTCTATGGCTGGGATGAAAAGAAAATCAATGATTTCATGCTTTGGATCGGAACCGGCGATGAGAAATATAAACCTCAGGAAGGCAGCAAAAATTCAAAAAGTAAGTTACAAAAAAACTTTTCCTGAATTAGCGGAGTACGTTACTCCGCTTTTTTTATGCGCAAATCCGGGCAAGGCATATCCCATGCGAAGCGTGGGATGCCCGCGCCCCACAATCGAAGATTGGGGCTTATCCCGTCCGAAGAACGAGGATGCCACCCCGGCGAGGGGCATAACCCGACGAGGGTGTTTTGTGGCTTACGCCACTTGCGGCTGGCAAGTATATTTCTTTTCTTTTAATATCTGGTACACATGAAGAACATAATTCCTTTGTATATTTTTGCCAGTATTTGAAACTATACGGGGAGATTTTACTATAAATGACCAGTGAAGAATATTATGAATTGATTTTACCCTATCAGGATGCCCTGAATCTGCTGCTTGGCAGGCTTGACGTCCTGAACCACTCTATCTATAAGGACGCGGCATGCAAGCCAGTTCACACCTTCTATTCCAGAATCAAAAAACACAAAAGTCTCGACGAAAAGCTGGAGCGGCTGCACTTCGATCCGACCCCCGCAAACGCGCGGGAGCATCTGCAGGACATTGCCGGTGTGCGCGTGATCTGCTATTTCGAGCAGGACGCCTATCAGATGATTGATGCGCTAAAGAGGCAGAATGACCTGATTGTTGTCAATGAGAAGGATTACATCCTGCATCCGAAGCCCAACGGCTACCGCAGCTACCATATCATCCTCGGCATTCCGGTGCGGTATATGGAGCTGACCGAATACTACCCGGTCGAGATCCAGGTGCGCACGCTGAGCATGGACTTCTGGGCCAGCATGGAGCACCGCATCAATTACAAACAGAACCGGCCGGATAAGGCGCAGATACAGGCGCAGCTTCTGAAATTCGCCGACACACTAAAGGAGATGGAACAGAGCTTCGAAATGTACAATGAAAACCGCCCCATTCAATAGTTTCGCTTCGCGAAAGGGGCGGTCTGAGGTTGGCAAAGTATCCTCCCGCAAGCGGGTCTACGCTTCGGTCGGTGCTTAACACGTGCCACTGGCACGCAGCACTCCTCCTTACCACAGATAATGAAAACCGGCCGCACGCTTCATATGCAGCCGGTTTTATTTATGATTTATTATATTCTATGGACGCATATGCCGCAATCAGTTCTGCTTTACATCCTTCATGCTGAAGCTCATGCGGCCCATCTTGTCTTTGCCAAGGCATACGACCCTCACCTTGTCGCCAAGGGTCAATACATCTTCAACACGGTTGATGCGGTGCTTCGCAATGCGGGAGATGTGCACCATGCCTTCCTTGCCCGGAGCAAACTCCACAAAGCAGCCAAAGTCCTTGATGCTGACCACCACGCCGTCGAAGACCTGTCCAGCCTCGAAATCGGTGACGATGATGCGGATCATCTCGGCAGCCTTATCCATCATAGCCTGATCGGTACCGCAGATGGATACGAAGCCGTCGTCGTTGATGTCAATCTTCACGCCGGTACGCTCGATGATCGTGTTGATGGTCTTGCCTCTCTGGCCGACCACATCGCCGATCTTCTGCGGATCGATCGTCATCTGCATGATCTTCGGCGCATACTTGTTGACCGTAGGTCTCGGCTCGGCGATGCACGGCATCATGATTTCTTTTAAGATATATTCTCTCGCCTGATGGGTGCGGGAAATTGCCTCCTCTACGATCGGGCGGGTCAGGCCGTGAATCTTGATATCCATCTGGATCGCAGTGATGCCGTCTAACGTACCGGCCACCTTGAAGTCCATATCTCCGAAAAAGTCTTCCAGACCCTGGATATCCGTCAGGACAATATAGTCGTCATCGGTTTCGCCTGTCACCAGACCGCAGGAGATACCGGCTACCGGCTTCTTGATCGGTACACCGGCTGCCATCAGCGACATTGTGGACGCGCAGACGCTTGCCTGAGAAGTGGAGCCGTTTGATTCAAAGGTTTCAGACACGGTACGGATCGCGTATGGAAATTCCTCCTCGCTCGGCAGTACCGGCATCAGAGCCTTCTCCGCCAGTGCGCCATGGCCGATCTCGCGGCGTCCCGGTCCTCTGCTGACCTTAGTCTCGCCTACAGAGTAGGACGGGAAATTATAATGGTGCATATAACGCTTGCAGTTAATGTTGTCATCCAGTCCGTCGATCTTCTGTACTTCGGAAAGCGGAGCCAGGGTCGTAACCGTGCAGATCTGGGTCTGTCCGCGGGTAAACATCGCGGAGCCATGCACTCTCGGGATGATATCCACTTCCGCAGCAAGCGGACGGATCTGTGTGATCTCACGGCCGTCCGGGCGCTTATGATCCTTGAGAATCATCTTGCGGACCGTCTTTTTCTGATACTGATAGATCGCCTCAGAGAGAACCGCCAGCCATTCCTCATTGTCGGCAAACGCCTCCTCCAGCTTCGCGGTGATCTCGCGGATATTGGCCTCGCGCACCTGCTTCACATCGGTAAATACGGCCTTTTCCATTTCTTCCGGCGGCACGATCTTCTTGATCGCATCAAACAGCTCGTCCGGAATCGCGCAGCTCTCATACGCATGCTTCGGCTTGCCAACCTCCGCCACAATCTTATCAATAAACGCGATCAGCTCCAGATTTACATCATGGCATTTATAGATCGCGTCGATCATCACATCATCCGGGATCTCATTCGCGCCGGCTTCAATCATAATGACCTTTTCACGTGTGGAAGCCACCGTCAGCTGCAGATCGCCTTTATCCCACTGCTCCTGAGACGGGTTCACAATCAGCTCGCCGTCCACCATGCCCATCTGCGTCATCGCACAGGGACCATCAAACGGAATATCGGAAATGCAGGTCGCGATCGCAGTACCGATCATCGCCGTCAGCTCCGGACGGCACTCCGGATCCACCGACATTACCATGTTGTCCAGCGTCACATCATTGCGGTAATCCTTTGGAAACAGCGGACGCATCGGGCGGTCAATCACACGATCCGTCAGCACCGCATTTTCAGAGGCCTTGCCCTCTCTCTTGTTAAATCCGCCAGGAATCTTGCCTACCGCGTAATATTTCTCCTCATATTCTACGCTGAGCGGGAAGAAATCAATCCCGTCTCTCGGCTTCTCAGAAGCCGTCGCCGTACAGAGCACGGTCGTGTCGCCATAGTGCATAAAGGCACATCCATTTGCCTGCGCGCCTACCCGGCCGATATCGACGGTAAGCGTCCGTCCGGCCAGCTCCATTGAAAAACTCTTGTACATAACCTTCTCCTTTTTAAATCTTCAATTGTAATAATGAATTTGAAATACAGGAGAATCCTTCATCAGCAAGAGCTCCGAAACTACTGAAAAACATATATAGCCTGAAAAGGTGATTCTTTTCTCGTTATTACACACCTGTGTCCAACCTCATCTGCATCCATAAAATAAAATGCACCGGTACCCTATATACACTTTTCAGTGGTCTCGGCTGCTACTGAATGAAAATTCTCCGAAAGCTTTGCGGCTAAGATACAAAGCGGTCAAAAAGCTGTCCCGCAGCGAAGCTAAACCGCAGCTTTTAGGATCCTCTGCGTCTCGAGGACAATCGGATAGGGGAACGTTTTTCTCCCCTGTCCGACCGCGCGGCGCTGAACGGTCCTGCGTGCCAGTGGCACGCGTTTAGGACGGACCGAAGCGAAGCGGAGAACCAGTGGACGTTCGCTTAGCGCCGACCGAAGCGAAGCGGAGAACCAGTGGACGTTCGCTTAGCGCCGACCGAAGCGAAGCGGAGACCCGGGTGCGGCTTTAGCCGCAAAACTCCCTCGCCGGGTTATGCCCCCAATCTTCGATTGTGGGGCGCGGACATCCCACGCTTCGCATGGGATATGCCCTCGCCGGGTGGCATCCCACGCTTCGCGTGGGATATACCTTGCCCGGCTCTGCGCAACATAAGGGCGGATGGTAGTCCGCCCTCTTTTTTGAGTCTTATTTTCTGATTCCGAGCTTTGCAATCAGCGCACGGTATCCTTCCAGATCCGTCTTCTTCAGATAGGCCAACAGACCACGTCTTTTACCGACCATCTTGAGCAGACCTCTTCTGGAATGATGATCCTTCGGATTGTTCTTCAGATGCTCTGTCAGCTCCTGAATGCGGGCTGTCAGAATCGCGATCTGTACCTCCGGTGAACCAGTGTCGCCCGGTGTACGCGCATACTCATTGATAATAGCTGTTTTCTTTTCCTTTGAAATCATTGGTAAAGCTCCTCCTGATATAAATATGATTGCTCCGTGACAAAACACGGGCACTCTCCCCTGCTTCTCCTGCCGAGTGAGGGAGAAAGAACCGCCTGACACCAGGAAACCGGTGGAGTATTCATGCTTCTGAGTGCCGGCTGACATTCCTGCAAGATGTGTCCCGCCCAAAAAGTCCGTACAGGCAATACCCGACCGACTAAACCGCTCTGCGGTTTTGCCTTAACCAGTCGGCATTTTTTCCGCTAACTGCCGGGCAAAAATCACACTCGATAACTATAGCACAAGATAAAAAACGCGTCAACCAGTTTTTCGTTCATTTGCAGCTTCATTTATAGCGCTGTTTCTTTTTCATACCGCAAAAAATAATACTCCAGATCAAAATATGTCTGCTCTTCGCTGTCAGCCGTAATTTTCCATTCAGGCAGCTCGTCGAGATTCGGGAAAAATGCATCCGTCTCGTACGCCTGATCAATTTTTGTGATATGCGCCACCTGGCAGTAAGGCAGAAACTCGCGGTAAATACTTTCCCCGCCGATCACGTAAATGTCTTCGCTGCGGTACTGCTCCAGAGTCTGAAGAGCCTCCTCCACAGAATGCGCCAGCCGGGCATGCCGGACACGGTAATCCGGATTCGCCGTCAGCACCAGGTTTTCGCGTCCGTCCAGCGGCAGACCGTTCGGAAGGCTCTCCAGCGTCCGGCGTCCCATCACGACCACCTTTCCCCTGGTCATCTCCTGAAACGACTTCATATCAGCGGGGATCCGCACCAGAAGCCGGTTTTGATAGCCGATTCCCCAGTTCTTGTCTACTGCGGCAATTAGGTTCATGAAAATTCCTTCTTTCTTTTCAATAAAGCAGCTTTGCCAGTGAAGTATCCTCCGCAAACCCGGAGGCATTATAGAGAAAGAGCAGATCCGTATACTCCTCTTCTTCAATAAGCCTGCTGATTTCCTGATTATAATAGCGGATGTCCAGGACGTCAATCTCATCAAATTCTGACAGCAGAAACGGCACAAAGCAGTGCGCGTAGGAATCCTTGACCACCAGAATTTTCCGGCCGGTGCCGGCACGCGTCGTGATTTGAGTGAGCGCGTTATTTCCGCCGAAAAAGATGTCGTATTTGCTCTTGGTCTCCAGCGCAGAGTAATCATAAAGGCTGTAGGAAATCTCGCCGCTTCCGTCCTTTTCCACCGTATAATAGGGATCTGCGGGGTCCAGATAGAGCTCGATGGAGTCTGTCACTGTGTGAATACCCAGCTTTGACTGGATCGTCCCTTCGAATTCCTCCGTCACGGTCTCCACCGCATAGGAATCTGCCGTCGGCACCGTATACCCCTGCGCCTCGGCCCAGGCCTGATAAACGTAAAATGCGCCAAGCGTCGTCCAGTGATGATCGGTGCGGTAATAAATATCTTCCTCACTGTGCTCCTGCAGTACTGACCGGGCATCAAACCAGACGCCTTTCTCCAGACTCTCCTCCAAAGCCGTTTCGATCTGCTTCAGATACTCTCCCTCGTCATAGGGGCTGGCAAAGGCTGGCAGCTTGTCACGCAGGATGTCGACCGCATTCGGCACAATCATGACCGTCATATGGTCAGTCCCGAAAATCCCAGCATACATTTCCACGAACTGGGCAAGCAATTGAATATTCATCTCTGCCTGGTCCGAGGTAAAGGTATCCGTATGTGCCTCAATCAGGTAGTCATCGTCCGCAAAAAAAATGTCATTGCTGGAGGTCCGCCCCGCAAGCCGCTCCACGTTTGTCTTCAGCGCAATCCATTCATCGCGAAGTACAAACTGGTCTGTCAGATAGTCCTCATAATCCGACTCAAAGCTGCCGTCTGTCAGGGACGACAGGCTGGCCTCCGGCAGCTGCGCGAGTGTACGGTTCTCCGTCTCGGAATATTCCGTATCCGGGCTGATCAGCGTCGCGATGGCAAACCCGAAAATCAGGATGCAGAATAAGGTAATAATATTGTAGGATTGTACTTTGTTCATAAAAATCCCCATTTCACTTCGGCTGCCAGGCAAGTTGAAATACTTGCCGCAGACACAAAACGGCGCATATCAGAACCGGAAATACAAAAACGGATTGTAGGACGCGTCCACCAGCCTGGCCACGGAAAGCAGGAAAATCACTGTATAAAGGATTCCCCTTGCCGCCACCATGCACCCGTTTCGGTCAGCAAAGCGGGCACAGAACGCTTCTCCCAGCTTTTTGGGCACTTCCGTGCTTCCGAGGAAAAGCAGGATCAGCAATACTGCGTTATTCAGCAGCAGATAAATCGTCTGCGCATCAAGCAGTCCCGCTCCGAAGCCGCCAAAGAGCGCCCGAAAATACTCCAGACTTTGCGAAAGATCCCCGAACATAAACAGGTTCCAGCCAAGCATCACCAGCAGCATACAGTAAATATGCCGCAGCACACCGGGCAGCTTCTCCACGTATTTTCCGGTCACATATTTCTCAATCACCAGCAGCACACCGTAGTACAGCCCCCAGGCCACAAAGTTCCAGCTCGCACCATGCCAGAACCCCGTCAGGAACCAGACAATCAGCAGGTTCAGGATATGACGTCCCGTCTTTACTCGATTCCCTCCCAGCGGAATGTACACGTACTCGCGGAACCAGGTGCTAAGAGAAATATGCCACCGGCGCCAGAATTCCGTAATGCTCTTGGAAAGGTACGGATAATTGAAATTTTCCTTAAACTGGAAGCCAAACATATGTCCCAGACCGATGGCCATATCGGAATACGCGGAAAAATCAAAATAAATCTGCAGTGTATAGGCCAAAAGTCCCAGCCAGGCGGTCAGTGCCGGCACCTCTGACACCGTCATTGCACTGATGGTGTCCCACAGCTCCCCCGCATTGTTCGCCAGCAGGGCTTTTTTCCCCAGACCGATCAGAAAGCGGTGTACACCCAGCGCAAACTCCTCCGGCGTCTCCTTCCGTCCGCGCAGCTGCGCGTCGACCGTTTTGTACTGGACAATCGGCCCCGCGATGAGCTGCGGAAACATGACCACATAGGTGCCAAACGAAATTACGTTCTTCTGGACACCGGCCTCGCCCCGGTAGACATCGATCGTGTAGGACATGGTCTGAAAGGTGTAGAACGAAATTCCGATCGGCAGCGCCAGTCCCAGAAGCGAAAAATCCGCCCCCGTCAGGGCATTGACTGTCCCGATAGCAAAATCCGCGTATTTAAAAAAGGCCAGCAGCGAAAGGCTTGCCGCCAACGATACAATCAGCGCGTTCCGCGCCGCTTTTTGCCGCCCGGCGCACTTCATCCGGTCTACCAGAATTCCGCCCGCATAGGAGATCCCTATGGAGACAGTCATCAGAAGGATATAGACCGGCTCTCCCCAGGCATAAAAAAGCAGGCTGAACAGAAACAACACCAGATTGCGAAATCTGCACGGTACAATATAATAGCAAAGCAGTATGGCCGGTAAAAACCGGAATAAAAACAGAAGACTGCTAAAAACCATATTTTTTCTCCTGCGCGGCAAAAAAGATTACTCCGTCAGAAACCATATTCCTCCAGAATTTCTTCCGCCCGGTCCGTATCGTCGCAGACGCACAGAACCGTGTAGGCTCCATTGCTTTTAATGATAGCCGTATCCAGTCTGGCAGCTTCGCTCTGGTTGTAGGAAGCGTAGAGCTCCTCCTGATTGTCCACGCGCGTCTGCATCTTCGTCTCTACATTCTCTGCGCCGTCGGCGTCCGTACTCTCGATCACCGCCACCTCGCAGGCCGTCGCCCCGGAGCTCGCATAAGCCGCCGCAGAAGCGACATCCTCCTCATCCAGATAGTAAATCGACGGAATCATCGAAGAAGCTGTCTCGCTTAAGGTGTCCGATGTTACGGTCTCCAGCAAAGCTTCGGCAAGCTCAGATACATCAATCGACACTGTCTCATCCGCCTTCTTTGAGCTGCAGCCGCCGAGGGAAAACACCAGAAAGGCTGCGCAGATCACTGCGGTCATTTTTCTGGCAATCCTGCCCATATTACTTTTCCCGGTACTTTTCATTCCACTACTCACATTGTTTTTTATGTTAACTTTCATACTTGTCTTCACTATTATTCTCCCCTCGTATCATCCGATATCCCTGTTCTGCATCTTTCATTTTAGCAAAATACCATCGGCACAGATTTTCTCATTCGTGTTCGTCCGACTTTATCAAGTATTGTTTTACTGCAAGAGGCCACTTTCAACTGTCCTCGTCCGGCTCAGCTACATAATGAGTCTTCAGGTAATTCAGCATTTCCTTGCAATACTCTGCCGTGATATGGACGCCGTCGCTGGATGCACCCTCGATCAGTGAGCCGTAGCCGTCAGAAAGCAATTCATTGAAATCCAGATAATTATACCCTTCCTCCTCACACACCTCGAGAAGGACCTCATTCAGCTTGTCAACATTTTCATTATTGATATAATCGCCGGTATCGACCTTGTCTTCTTCCACATAAATGCAGCTGCATATGTACATCATCGCGTCCGGCTGCAGCTCCATGAAACGCTCCGTCACCGCCTCAAAGCCAGTCTTAAAATCAGCCCAGCTGTACTCTCCTAAGTCGTTGGCACCGAGCATAATATAAATCTTCCCATAAGTTCCGCCCGAAAGAGCCGCTGCCACCGTAATCGTATCTTCTCCGTCCGAAATGATTTCTCCGCTGGTCATAGAGGAAAGCGACATTCCTACGCTTGTAAAAAAGGTGCCCTCCGTGATGCCGGATGTGTTTCGGAAACCCTCCATACGCGAATCACCGATAAATACAGCATCGGAAAAATAAGAATCATCCACGGCATCATCCTGTGCCCGGACAATCGCAGTGCTGTCAGGATTGGAAACTGTGTCATGCTCAGTCTCCGGCTCTGTTTCTGTTTCTGTCTCCGTCTCGGTCTGTGCAGAAGCCTCCGTACCGGCATCCGAAAGTGACGCATCACCCAGTCCGGCCAGATAGCTATTTGGGCTCGTCACAACCGCAGCAGCCGTCTCTTTCTCACCGCTGCCGCCGGAAGTGCCGGAAGTCTCCGGATCCGATTGGGTGGAAACGCTCTCCGCAGACGGATCAAATGTTACCATTGTATAAATAAGCCGCCCTTCAAAAATCAGAATCACAAGGGCAACCATAATCATCAACTTTAATACAAACGCAAATTCCGACCTGCGTTTTCTGCGTCTGCGTTTTCTCTGTGCCATGCTCGCTCCCCTTCGGCTCTCCCCTTTCGTGTTCCTCCGTAATTCTATTATCATTCGAGGGCAAAGTCAAGTAATTCGGCGGAAGATAGCGAAAAAAAAGATTTCCAGTCGAAATCAGTCAGAAGTTGCCATAAGGGTAACCAATGCGTAGCTCAGATTACGGTATGGGCTTTTGCCATAATAATTCTGTGACTGGTGCCGGACGAAAGAGAGCAGGTATGACTTTCATCATACCTGCCCTTATAGCTTTACTGTGAAACATAAACTACCGGATAGCAAAAAAAGCGCATACTACCCCC
>JAJQFO010000021.1:35014-54818 GCA_021201095.1 Lachnospiraceae bacterium | reverse complement strand
AGTACCGGGCGACAAAGTCCTCCCCGGATGTGTAAATATTCGGAATTTCGAGCTTTTTGCAGAACCCGTCCAGGCTGCCCAGCTCGTCCATGTCAATCATGGTGTCAAAGCTTTCCGCAAATAATTTGATCGTCGTATAGACGCGCTCGCTGTACCGCCCCAGCCAGAACAGGCGGTCTGTGTTTTCTACCGAGATAATACCCATGTGTCTTTAAATCCTCCTCCCTGAGATGAGTTGACGATGAACGAATCCGGGTTGCGCGAAAATCGTGTCAGACCGCTCTTCCACACCAGCGGCTCGTCCGCCATCAGCACGAAGGCACGCAGATCCGCCTTGCGCGGCACGCATTCTCCGTTTTCAAAAATATCGATATCCAGGAAATCAATGACCTCCTGCGCGATAAAGCGCCGCGGCTCCCGCTTCAGAAGCGCGATAAAGTCTTCCTTTTCCTGCTTCGTCATCTTATTGCCGAACTGGACGCCGTAGCCGCCGGCCTCCGCCACATCCTTGAGCACCAGGTCGTCAAAATGCTCCAGCACGTAATCCATATCTTCCTTATATAAAGGCAGGTAGGTCGGCGCGTTGTGCAGAATCGGCTCCTCGCCAAGATAATACTTGATCATCTTCGGCACGAAATAATAAATGCCCTTGTCATCTGCGACGCCGTTGCCCGGCGCATTCAGAAGCGCAACATTGCCCTTGCGGAAAATATCGTACAGATGCGGAATTCCGATCAGCGATCCTTCGTAGAAATTCATCGGATCCAGATATTCGTCCGAAATGCGGCGGTACACCGCGCCGACCGGCTCCTTGCGCCCGGAATAATCTTTAAAATACAGGTGATCGTTTTCTACCAGCAGCTCGCTGCCGGTGACCAGATGCGCGCCAGTCTTTTCTGCCAGATAGGAATGCTCAAAATATGCGGAATTGTAACGGCCGGGTGTCAGAATGACGGTATGGCCTCCCGTATTGACATGATCCATCGTCCGGCGCAGCAGCTCCGCGTAATTACGGTTGTCCTCAATATGCGTCTGCTGGAAGGTCAGCGGACTGCTCCTGCGGCACAGCTCCCGCGCAATCATCGGATACGAGGCGCCCGAGGGCACGCGCAGGTTATCCTCCAGTATGTACCATTCCTTATCCTTGCCTTGCACCAGATCAATACCCGCGATGTGCGCATACACGCCTTTCGGCGGCATCACGCCCTCGCACTGCGCCAGATAGCCGCTGGACGCGTAAATAAACTCCTCCGGCACGATTTTATCGCGGATAATTTTCTTTTCACTGTAAATGTCCTTGATAAACAGGTTCAGCGCCGTCACGCGCTGCTTTAAGCCCTTTTCCAGATAAGCAAACTCCTCCGCCTCAATCACACGCGGAATCGCGTCAAACGGAAACAGCTGCTCCTTGAACACATTGTTTTTGTAGATACCGAATTTCACGCCATAGCGAGCCAGCAGCTCGTTGACCGTGTCCGTGTGGCGGTATAAATCCATTTCCTGCATTGATTGCATAAATGCCCTCCTCTTCCCCTTTCCGATCCTGGATATCCAGTGCCGGATATTGCATGTTTCACAGCGGAACCCAGTCCTTCGCTGCTTTTTCTGTGCCGGAGCATCCCATTTTCAGGAAAATCCCGCTTTTCCCGCTTTTGGGGCAGTCCCTGCCGTTCGGGCATAGTCCTGCGATGAATCATTATCTGTGTTACATGTCCGGTCTTTATGAAGGGTTTGCACGCCGCCGTTCGTGCGCATAAGAAAAGGCGCAATGCCAGTATGCAAAACGCCTTTGTTCTTTATAATCATACACCGAAACCGCCGCTTCCGTCAACAGTTTTTTGGAGCAATTTCTTCCAAACAAGAAACAATAAAGAATTAACTTTCAATGACAATTGTTTTAAAATGTGTTACAATCATATTAAGTGTATGGCTATTTATCTGTTACAATTTGATAACTTACAGATTTAATAAAGAAGGGAACACGCATGGACATCGAGTTTCTCCGTGAATTTCTGGTTTTAAGCAAAACCTGCAGCTTTCAGGAAGCAAGTGAAAAGCTTTACATCACAAATTCGACTCTGTCGAAGCATATCCAGAAGATGGAGGCTGAGCTGGGACATTCTCTGTTTGAGCGTTCCACGCGCAGAGTCGCGCTGACCAATGCAGGTAAAATCCTGCAGCAGAAGGGGGAACAGATTATCTCTCTTTACGATGAAGGGATCATGCAGATCAATGCGGAGGCAGCCAGGGCAACCAACACCCTCTCCATCGCGTTCGCCGGTTCCCTGTTCCGCTTTGGAGTCCTCGATACAATCCTCGCTTTTAAGGACGCGCATCCGGAAATCAATGTCCAGCTCACGGAGCTGGATGAGCCGCCGCAGAAATCCGTTTTTATCGACAAACAGGCAGAGTTCATTTTCGCCGGAGACCTGAACCGCATGTCAAAAGAGGTGCAGAAATATCCTTTCCGAAAAGAGGAGCTGGTCCTGCTGGTATCCGATACCAACCCTCTCGCCCAAAAGCATTCGATAGAATTATCAGAGCTCGCCAAGGAGCCCCTGGTGCTTCCCTATAAGGATTTTTTGCAGAGCATCTTTCTGAAAGCATGTGCGGACGCAGGCTTCACCCCCAATATCCGGCTCTGCACGCAAAGCCCGCGGACTACGTTCCAGCTGGTATCCGGCAACTATGCCAGTGCAGTCTTTCCACGTGACTGCCTGAATGGACAGCAGGATATGAAAAATCTGCATGTCATCAGTATTGCGCCGGTTATCACCTTTGAAATCTACATGCTGTATCTGGGCGATCGTTCATTTTCCGCGGCCGGAAAGCAGTTTTATGATTATGTCTGCAAAGAGACCTCCTTTTGATCTTTCATTGAGCGCACTGACTGTCATTCTTTCATTGAGCGCACTGACTGTTCAGCTCCTTCACAGCAGGCTTTCTTCTGTTGCAGCGTATTCCGTAATCCTTCTTCGGAAACCTGCAATATTTTTTCTTTTCTGTAAAATCCGCTGTATATTCCACCTGATTCTGGCAATCCTATAGTAAACGACAATAATGATTTGCCGTTTACTATAATCTGATGCACATGACCGCATAAGAAATGGCTGCCTCGCAGCTTTACGGTCAGCGCAAGGGAAACGATTACTAACGTTTCCTGTAACATTATACCGCGCGGCATAGTCTGCGGCATTTCCGCGGGAAATCAACCGGATGGGAGCTAATACACTCCTGATCCGTCGCGTACAGCTGTTTACGTGCGCAGCCACGCAAAGAAAGAATGAGGTGAATGGATCATGAATCGAAGAACGTGGAAGGAATTTATTACAAAACGAAGCACCATCTGGACTCTGAGCCTGTGCCTGGTCGGCGCGATTGTGCTTGGAGGCATGGCTGCGGTAAACAAATCCCGGAACAATGACGATACTTCCGGCGAGACAGAGCTCGGTCAGATTGCCTATCTGGAGGAAGATCTGGGAGAAGAGGACGCGGACGGCAGCAGCATTTGGGCAGAAGGAGAAGATGTCCTGCCTGACGAAGGCAGTCTCTCGGATGCTGCCAGTCCCTCCGAGGAAGTCTCAGGGTCCGTCCTGAGTGAAAATACATCAGGATCCGCGGCTGAAGACAGTACAAACGGCTCTACAGATGGGGCTTCTGATAGCGATGAATCGACCCAGATCGAAGCGAATACAGAGGATGGCTCTGTAACAGCAGACGATATCAGCACAGCATCCGGCTCTGCTGCGGCAGGAAATACCGGCACAGATAACGATGCCCTTACGGCGGATGGCACTGACGCGGCCAGCAATTCTGAGGCTGCTGACAGTTCCAACGTAGTCAGCGGTTCTGAGACTGCTGATAGTTCCGGCGCAGTCAGCGGTTCTGAGGCTGCTGGCAGTTCCGGCGCAGTCAGTGATTCTGAGGCTGCTGATAGTTCCGGCGCGGCCAGTGCATCCGTATATGAAAATACAGATACCGATTCCAATTCTGACAACGGCGTTTCCGGCGACAGCGAAGAGGCTTCCTCTGCCAGCATCGTCTCCGAACAGGCCCTGATTGAAGCCGATGTCAGCTTCACAGCCGAGGACGCTCTGCTCTGGCCATCAGCCGGAACGGTCATCCTTGATTACAGCATGGACCAAAGTGTCTATTTTGCCACGCTGAACCAGTACAAATACAATCCGGCCCTGATCATCAGCAGTGAAACAGGGAACCAGGTGCTCGCATCCGCAAAAGGAATCGTCGAATCGATTTCCATCGATGAGGAGACGGGTACCACCCTGGTGCTGAATATTGGAAATGGCTACAAGCTCACTTATGGACAGCTTATGGAACCAGCTGTTTCAGAGGGTGATGTGGTGGAAGCCGGCGGCCTGCTTGCTTATGTCAGTGATCCCACAAAATATTACAGCACAGAGGGCAGCAACCTGTACTTCGCCATGACAAAAGACGGCGAGCCGGTAGACCCGGTCCTGTATCTTGAGTAGGACAATGCTTTTATAAACCATAGATGTCAACGCCAGCACTGCACTCTGCTGATCCTGGTATTCGCAGACACTGCTATCGACCGGCCAGCAGTGCGTTCATCCATCTAAGACCGATCCGGCCAGCAGTGCTTTCCGATCAGCCGGACATTCGGAACCATTTTGCGCGCCGCAAGGAACCAAAATCCTCCCGGCCGCGTATAATACCATATGTCCGTACTCACCATACAGCCGGGTACGGACATAAGATAAAACACCAGGAACCTGCGGGGCACAGGCAATTTACAGCAGCATTCCCTTCATTACCAGCATCCTGCCAGCATACTACCCGCAGCCGGACGCCAACAATCTTTATCCTCCCGCAGCCGGCGTGTGCCGACGGATACCCGCCAGCTGCACTCTTTTTAGTGAAATACTCTTTTCCGGCTGCTTTAAAAATAGAAAGGGAAGGGTACGCCCATCCCTTTACATAGATACAGCTGCAATCCTTCTTTTATAATCTCTGCACGAACTCGTCCGTACCCGCACAGCTTCAGAAGAACCACCGGGTCATCACCACGATCCAATAGTCTCTAGTCCTCGATCTCGACCTCCATGTGCACCTGCTCCCGTACAAGCTCGTCAATCTCGATTCTGGACAATCCTCCCCGCCGCAGATTTTCGTCAGTCGCAGGCACAAACTTCACTTCTACCCTGATTCCGGTTACGTCGGCAATCAGCTGCTCCAGCTCCTGCCTTCGCCCTTCTTCTTCCGGGAAACGATCCGACATCGAATCTGGGGCAAGCTCCACATAGAGCTTCGTGTCATTCTCGTCCTGTGAGTGATATCTCGGTACTGCACTTGAGAGTGCATTACGCATCCTGCCGGTTGTGGCGCTGACGATCTTTTTCCACATCCCGCAGATTTTTTTCAGATCCTCCGGAACCGCTCTCGGGGGAGCCGCCGGAGCGTCATGAGCCCTTCCTTGTGCCTCTGAGCCGCCAGAGCCATACAAAGGCATCCCATAGCCGCCGTCCGTCCCCGGCGTACCGGCACCATATGTGCCTCCGAATCCCTGCGGGCCGCCGCTTCCCGTCACAGCGACTCCGTTTGTCAACATCTTCTCTACTGTTTCTTCCAGCTTACGGATCCGCTCCACCAGAGAAATCTCATCACGCTCTGCCTCCGGCTTACACAGCTTAATCAGGCCCATCTCCACCTGTACACGCTTGTTCGTGGAAAAACGGATCGCACCGGAAAGCTCCGACAGAATACGGATATAGCGCATCAGAGTATCATTGCGGATCAGCGCAGCTTCCTCGCGCAGACGTGCCAGACTCTCCGTCGAGACGTCCAGCACATCCTCCATGTCGTCGGAAGATTTGAGCAGCATCAGGTTGCGCAGATACCAGGTAAAATCCGTCACAAACTGTGTCAGATCCCGCCCCTGGCGGATCAGCGTCTCCAGTGTGCGGATGGCGCCCACCACATCGTCCTGCAGAATTTTGCGGAGCAGATCGCTGTACACATCCGTGTCCACTGCGCCGAGCACCTCCAGTACCCGATCGTAGGTCAGTGTCTCGCCAATATAAAAAGCGATACACTGATCGAGCAGGCTGACCGCGTCACGCAGAGATCCATCTCCCTTTCTGGCAATGTAGCGAAGCGCCTTTTCCTCGGCATCGACCTGTTCGACCGTTACAAGCTCCTGCAGCCTGGCCAGAATAGTGTCCTGCGCAATCCGGTGAAAATCATACCGCTGGCAGCGCGAAAGAATCGTAACCGGTATTCTCTGCACCTCCGTCGTCGCCAGAATGAAAATCACATAGGACGGCGGCTCCTCCAATGTTTTCAGAAGCGCGTTAAATGCCGCGTTCGAGAGCATGTGCACCTCGTCGATAATATAGACCTTGAAACGGCCCTCCGTCGGAGAGTACGCCACCTCATCTCGGATCTGCCGGACATCATCTACACCATTGTTTGACGCGGCATCGATTTCAATGACATTCATCGAGCTCCCCGCCGCGATCGCACGGCAGGTCGGACACTCATTGCACGGATTCCCGTCCACAGGGTGCTCACAGTTGACCGCTTTGGCAAAAATCTTCGCCACGGAGGTCTTGCCGGTACCCCTGGTGCCGCAGAACAGATAGGCATGTCCCAGCCGGTCTGCCCGGATCTGGTTGGTCAATGTCTTTACAATCGCATCCTGCCCTTTTACCTCATCGAAGGTGGCCGGGCGAAATTTACGGTACAAAGCGGTGTAACCCATACAAAATCCCCTCTCTCAATCTCACAGGCGCGTTTTTGTCTCCTGTCATCTGCGCAAAATGCAAAGAATGGAACGTCTGCACTTCGTTTCGGTCAGTTCTAAACGCGTGCCACTGGCTCGCAGGAACGTTTAGCCCCGCCGGGTGGCATCCCGCATCTTATGCAGGGTATTCGCCGACCGAAGCGACAGTGGAAAAACCTGCCTGCCGGTGGATACCTTATGGCTCTGGCTACTTGGCTCGCAGCTCCGCAGGAAATCGGATAAGGGGAGTTCTCTCTCCCATATCCGCCTGCGCGAGCCGGGTGCGGCTTCAGCCGCAAAATACCTTGCCCGGCTCTGCGCATAAAAGCTCCCTGTCTTGAGTCAAAACAGGGAGCACATGATCATTCACGTGACAAATCACAAATGAACCTTCCATCTCAGTCTCAGAAACAGATGTCCGTCAGCTTCAAGCTTCGCATCCAATATTCAGCTGCCTCAGTCTCCGAAACAGATATCCATCAGCTTCGCCTCAGCGATGATCTCATCCTTCGGTGAAACCGTCTTCAGCTTGCCGGCCACCTCGCCGAGCGGCACCTTCTTCATCTTATTATTGACGATGCCGACCATGTAGCCGTATTCCTCTTTCAGGATCATATCCGCGCACTTGAGGCCGATCCTGGTGGAAAGGACACGGTCATACGGGCAGGGGCTGCCGCCTCTCTGTGTATGTCCCGGAATCGTGATGCGCACCTCCGGTCCGTTCGCCGCCTTGATCTCGTCAGCCAGCTCATGCGCCACGGAAGCATTGCCTCTCTTCTGCAGCTTCGCCGCGTATTCCTTTTTGCTGAGCTTCGCATCCTTCTTGGAAATCGCACCCTCAGCCACTGCGATCACAGTGAAGCCTTTGCCGGCTTTTGTTCTCTTGTCAATTGCAGCTACAACCTTTTTGATGTCATAAGGGATCTCCGGGATGAGGATGATGTCCGCGCCGCCCGCAAGTCCTGCGTACAGCGTCAGCCAGCCGACCTTGTGTCCCATAACTTCAACGATAAACACACGGTTGTGCGACGCCGCTGTCGTATGGATGCGGTCAATCGCGTCCGTCGCGACATTCACCGCGCTGTAGAAGCCAAAGGTCATGTCCGTGCCATAAATATCGTTATCAATAGTCTTAGGAAGATGGATGATATTCAGTCCTTCCTCCCGCAGCAGGTTCGCCGTCTTCTGCGTACCGTTGCCGCCAAGGATTACCAGGCAGTCCAGGCGGAGCTTATAATAATTCTGCTTCATTGCCTCGACTTTATTGAGGCCCTTCTCATCCGGCTCGCGCATCAGCTTGAACGGCTGCCTGGAGGAGCCGAGGATTGTGCCGCCCTTCGTCAGAATTCCGGAAAAATCCTTCGAGGTCAGAAGCCGGTAATCACCGTAAATCAGACCCTTATACCCATTCATAAAGCCATAGACCTCAAGCTCGTCCACATTACATGAAAGTCCCTTTACCACGCCGCGCATAGTCGCGTTCAATGCCTGGCAGTCGCCGCCGCTTGTCAACAGACCGATTCTTTTCATACCTGTCACATCCTTTTCTTTTATTCGCCGCAAAAATCTGCCGCAAAATGCGCCGCACGGATGATCCCTATAGCTTTGCTATTCTCCTTGAGCATGCTTTCTGCCGCGTTTCCATTTGCTGTCGGCTCTTTTTGTGAGCCGTGTTTCCATGTACCGCCACTTCCGGGGATCACGCGCCCCCGAACCTTTCCATTACGACTTGTTTTTCCTGAATTTTAGTATATCGCAAAATCCCGAATGACTCAACCAAATATTTCATTTATTTATTCGTTTTTTGCGTAATTTTATGATATACTCTCTCTGGCAATGTGTACATGCAGCTATGACCGGCAGAATATGGCCGATGATGCTCGCCCGGTAGCGTGCGCCTGCTTCTTCAGCCGGCAGAATACGGCCGATGATGCGCTCCTTTGCGTTTTCAGCCATGAACGGCTGTTCCGGCTACATAGAACCTGTAAGTGGAAAATGACATGACATGCATATGCAGCTTCAGCCGGCCAAATGTGAATGCTGGTATGTACCCATTGCTCATGAATCACCAATATATACGGAATGATTCATGTACCATGAAAGCAGAAATCGAGGAAATCCATCCATGAATATCACAGCGAAAACAAAAATCACCTACGCCATTGGCGGTATGGGAAAAAATCTGGCATACGGCTTTGTTGCCTCTTACACGCTATACTATTACAATACCATTCTCGGCATCAGCGCTTCCTTTGTCGGTATCCTGCTGATGGTGGCGCGGATTTTTGACGCTTTCAACGACCCGTTCATGGGTGTGATCGTAGCAAAAACAAGAAGCCGCCACGGCCGCTATAAGCCATGGATCTTAAGCGGCGCGGTGCTGAACGCGCTGGTGCTCTATGCAATGTTCGAAGTGCCGGCAGCTTTAAGCGGCGGCGGTTTAAAAGCCTACATCATCGTCACCTACTTTCTCTGCGGCATCACCTACACCATGAGCGACATCCCCTACTGGTCCATTATCCCGGCCATCACGCGGGCAGGATCTGAGAGAGAGAGCCTGACCGTTTTCGCACGGACCTGCGCCGGCTTTGGCGCAGTACTGCCCACCGTCCTGACCATGAGCCTGCTGCCGCTGATCGGCGGCGGAACCGATACGGAACACTACCGCAAAGGCTTCGGCGTGCTGGCCCTGATTATTGCCATTTTCTACGTAGCAACTACCATTGTCACTGTCCGGAATCTCCCCAATGACGAGCTGGAGGAGCCGCGGGATACCTCCGTCAGAGAGCTTTTAAACGCCTTGCTCAAAAATGACCAGGCGCTCAGCCTGGCCATTATCATTATCCTGTTTAATTCGGCGATCTATATGACCACCAATCTACTGCTGTACATGTTTCAATACGATGTCGGCGACGAGAGCCAATACACCTTCTTCATGCTGGTAAGCGGACTTGTACAGTTTGTGACAATGACCGTCCTCTACCCATTCTTCCGGAAAAAATACAGCAACCGGCAGATTTTCTCTGTCGCCTGTATTGTGGGTATCATCGGCTATCTGGGGATGACCAGCCTCATCTTCGGCACACATATGACTCTGCTGAAGCTGGTGATCCCGGGTATCTTTATTTCTCTCTCAAACGGCATCGGCTATGTGCTGACCACTGTTTTCGTGGCCGATGCAGTCGACTACGGCGAATCAAAGACCGGGCAGCGCGAGGACAGTGTCGTCTCCTCTCTACAAACCCTGATGGTCAAGCTGGCCACCTCCGTCGCATCCTTCGTCGCCGGTATCGGCATCGACCTCACGGGAATCGACGTCGCAGCCGAGACACAGACCGCCGCAGCACAAACCTCACTGCGCGTATTGTTCGCCATCCCGTCGCTGGTCCTGATGACCGGCGCATTCCTGGTATTTCTCCGAAAGAAGGAAATCGGGCAGGCCGCCTGACTGACAGAAAACAGCAGGCTGCTTCACTGACAGAAAATAGCAGGCAGCCTGACCGACAGAAAACAACAGACTGCTTCACTGACAGAAATCGGGCAGGCCGCACCTCCGAAACGCATTCCGGCGCAGCCTGACAGTAAGTGTCAGACTGCGCCGTGAATATCAAAAGAATAACTAAAAGTATCAGGCTGCGCCGTGAATATCAACGTGAACAGCAGCATTTACATCTCAAACGATGCCGGGTCGACCTTAACCTCTACCTTGTCGAGATGCCAGATCTCATCCACATACTGCTGGATGGTGCGGTCAGAGGTAAACTTGCCGCTGCAGGCCATGTTCATCATTGCCATCCGCGCCCAGCGGGTCGTGTCGCGGTATGCTTCCTCAACCCTCTGCTGCGCTGCCGCGTAGGACTTGAAATCTGCAAGGATGAAGTAGGTATCTGCACGATCCGAGCTGTTGGTGTTCAGCAGGGAGTCATAGATATCGCGGAACAGTTCCGGATTGTTGTGTGAAAACTCACCGTTGATCAGCTGCATCAGCACACGGCGGATATCCTGGTCGTTGTTGAAATAGTCGGTCGGATGATAGCCGCCTTCGTTCTCATAGCGGATAACTTCGTCGGCGGTCAGGCCGAAGATGAACGCGTTCTCCTCGCCCACCTCGCGGACAATCTCTACGTTCGCGCCGTCCATCGTTCCAAGGGTCGGTGCACCGTTCAGCATAAACTTCATGTTGCCGGTACCGGAAGCTTCCTTGCTCGCGGTAGAAATCTGCTCGGACACATCCGCCGCCGCGAAGATCAGCTCGCCGTTCGATACGCGGTAATCCTCGATAAATACGACCTTCAGCTTGCCATTGATGGACTTGTCGTTGTTGATCACGTCCGCCACGTTGTTGATCAGCTTGATGGTCAGCTTCGCGCGACGATAGCCGGCAGCCGCCTTGGCACCGAAAATAAAGGTCCTCGGGTAGAACGGCATCTCCGGATGATCCTTGATCTTGTCATACAGATACATGACATGAAGGATATTCAGCAGCTGACGCTTGTACTCATGCAGTCTCTTTACCTGCACATCGAAAATCGAGCGCGGATCCACCTCAACACCATTGTGTTCCTTAATATATTTTGCAAGACGCACCTTATTCTGATATTTGATGTTCATGAACTCCTGCTGCGCCTTCGCATCGTCCACATAGACCTTCATCTTCGCGATCTGCGGCAGGTCGGTGATCCATTCGTCGCCAATGTGGTCGGTCACCCAGTCCGCAAGCAGCGGGTTCGCGTGCAGCAGAAATCTTCTCTGTGTAATGCCGTTGGTCTTGTTGTTGAACTTTTCCGGCATCATCTCATAGAAATCCTTCAGCTCCTGATTCTTCAGGATCTCGGTATGCAGCTCTGCTACACCGTTCACAGAATAGCCGGCCGCGATGGCCAGATGCGCCATCTTGACCTGTCCGTCGTAAATGATCGCCATCTTGCGGATCTTCTCCTGGTTGCCCGGATACCGCTGCTGAATCTCATTTACAAAGCGGCGGTTGATCTCCTCCACGATCTGATAGATACGCGGAAGCAGACGGGAGAACAGCTCGATCGGCCATTTTTCCAGAGCCTCAGACATAATTGTATGGTTCGTGTAAGCACAGGTCTTCGTCGTAACCTCCCATGCTTCCTCCCACTCCAGACCTTCCTCATCAATCAGGATCCGCATCAGCTCCGCTACTGCCACAGTCGGGTGCGTATCGTTCAGCTGGAAAGTTACCTTCTCATAGAACTTACGGATATCGTCATGTGTTCTCTTGTATTTAGCAACCGCAGTCTGCACACTTGCCGAAATGAAGAAATACTGCTGTTTCAGGCGCAGCTCCTTGCCTGCATAGTGATTGTCATTCGGATAAAGCACATCTACAAGGTTTTTCGCCAGATTTTCCTGCTCTACCGCCTTCTGATAATCGCCCTTGTCAAAGGAATCCAGCTGGAAGTCGGTTACTGCCTCTGCATCCCAGACACGCAGGGTATTTACGATATTATTGTTGTAGCCGAGGATCGGAATATCATACGGCACCGCACGGACGGACTGATACCCCTCCTGCGTAAAGTAATTTCTATGCGTCTTCTCATCATAGTCAACACGCACATAGCCGCCGAATTTCACGATCTTCGCGTACTCCGGACGGCGCAGCTCAAACGGATTGCCATCCTTCAGCCAGTTGTCCGGCACTTCCTTCTGATAGCCATCCTCGATTTTCTGCTTAAACATACCGTAATGATAACGAATACCGCAGCCGTAAGCCATATAGCCCAGGGTAGAAAGAGAATCCAGGAAGCATGCCGCCAGACGGCCGAGGCCGCCGTTGCCCAGCGCTGCGTCCGGCTCCTGATCCTCGATCACGTTCAGGTCAAAGCCCATTTCCTCCAGCGCTTCCTTTACTTCTTTGTAAGCGGTCAGGTTGATGAGGTTGTTGCCCAGCGCACGGCCCATAAGGAATTCCATCGACATGTAATAAACCATCTTCGGGTCGTCGATCTCAAACTGCTTCTGAGACGCCAGCCAATTGTTGATAATCTCATCCTTTACCGCGTAGGACACGGCCTGGAACAGCTGCTGCTGAGTCGCTTCTTTGATCGTCTTGCGGTACAGCGTGCGGACATTGTCCTTGACACGCTCCTTAAATGCTTCCTTGTCTACTAATTTACTCATAATAAATCCTCTCTTTTCCGTCATCTGTGGTAAGGAGGGGTGCTGCGTGCCAGTGGCACGCGTTTTATGTCCCGATTTTCGCAGAAAATCGAGGACGCAGGCACCGACCGAAGCGAAGACCGCTTGCGGTAAGATTCCTTGCCACCTTCGCACCTGCTATTGCCGAAGGCAATTTCGTTGCAGGAGCTCCACTTTCAATATCTCGTAATCTATGCAAAATCGCGTGATCAGTCAGCCGCGTTTCTGTCCGCAGGGCTTCGCGATGAGTTTTTGTAAAGGTTCTGAACAATCATAAACTTCTAAGCGTCAATTTTCTCCACACCCAGCGTCGCCGTCTCGCCATTGATATTCCATTCTTTGCTGTAGCCGACCGACGAGCTGTAGACTGCCTCAACCGCCATCACCTCGGAGAGAATCTCCTTTTCCGCTCTTTGCATCACGCTGGCAATCTTCTCGTTGCCGTTCACCGACACGCGGATCTTATCCATTACCTCAAAGCCGGCCTCCTTGCGCATCGTCTGAATCTTGCTGACGATCTCGCGCACAAAGCCTTCCTCGATCAGCTCCGGCGTCAGAGTCGTATCAATCACGACCGTGATCTCACCGCTGTTTTCAGAAACATATCCTTCCGCCTGCGCCGCGTCGATCAGCAGATCCTCCTCGGTCAGAAGCACTTCATTGCCGTCGACATCCAGCTTCAGAACCTGATTTTCCTTCAGCTCGCGCATCGCCTGGTTACCGTCCAGCTCCGGCAGCATCTGGCGGAGCTTTCCGAGCAGCTTTCCGTATTTCGGGCCAACCGTGCGCATCTGCGGCTTAAACGTGTAAGAGGTGAACTGACTGACATCGTCCGTGAACAATACCTGTTTCACATTCAGCTCATCGCGGATAATATCCACAAAATAGGTTTCCAGCGCTCTCGGAGCCTTTACAAACATCGAAGCCACCGGCTGGCGGTTCTTGATGTTGGCGGTATTGCGGCAGGCGCGGCCCATCACCACGACCTTCAGCACCTCGTCCATGTTTTTCTCCAGCTCCGGATCGATCATCGACTCATCGGCTGCCGGGAACAGACACAGATGAATACTTTCCGCAGCGGAGGAATCAATGCCCACTACGATGTTTCGGTAAATTTCCTCCGTCATAAACGGAATCATCGGCGCTGCAGCCTTGCAGGTATTGACCAGCGCTGTATACAGCGTCATATAAGCATAGATCTTATCCTGCTCCATACCCTTTGCCCAGAAACGCTCGCGGCTCCTGCGGACATACCAGTTGCTCATATCATCCACAAAATCCTGCAGCGCGCGCGCCGCCTCCGGAATCCGGTACGCGCCCAAGTTCTCATCCACAGCGCGCACCATCGTATACATCTTGGAGAGCAGCCACTGATCCATCACCGGCAGCTGCTGGTAACGTGCTTTCAGGTACAGGGCCGCTTTCTCGGAAGCATCCGCACCCTCGATATCTGCCGCATAATCCAGCGGATTGAAATTGTCAATGTTCGCATACAGCACATAGAATGCATAGGTATTCCACAGCGTCCCCAGGAACTTGCGCTGTCCTTCCATCACAGCCTTGCCGTGGAAACGGTTCGGCAGCCACGGTGCACTATTGATATAGAAATACCAGCGGATCGAATCCGCGCCGTACTGACTCAGCGCTTCAAACGGATCCACCGCGTTCCCCTTCGACTTGCTCATCTTCTGGCCATTCTCATCCTGCACATGGCCGAGGACGATGACATTCTCAAACGGCGCCTTGTTAAACAGCAGGGTCGAGATCGCCATCAGGGAATAGAACCAGCCTCTCGTCTGGTCTACCGCCTCTGAGATAAATTGCGCCGGAAAATGGGTCTCAAAATAGTCTTTATTTTCAAACGGATAGTGATACTGCGCAAACGGCATCGAGCCGGAATCAAACCAGCAGTCGATTACCTCCGGCACACGGCGCATGGTCTTGCCGCACTTCGGGCAGCGGATCTTCACCGCGTCGATATAAGGACGATGGAGCTCGATATCTTCCGGAATCTGCTCAGATTCGCCTTCAGAAGAATCCTCTGTAGCCTTCCATTCCTTCCACAGCCGGAACAGCTCTTCCTTGCTGCCGATCGAATGCATGTGGCCGCACTCGCACTCCCAGATATTCAGCGGCGTACCCCAGTAACGGTTCCGCGAAATGCCCCAGTCCTGCACGTTCTCCAGCCAGTCGCCGAAACGGCCCTTGCCGATGCTCTCTGGAATCCAGTTTACCGTATTGTTGTTGCGGATCAGGTCGTCGCGAACCGCCGTCATACGGATAAACCAGGACTCACGTGCGTAGTAGATCAGCGGCGTGTCGCACCGCCAGCAGTGCGGATAGCTGTGCTCAAACTTCGGCGCCGCAAAAAGCAGTCCTCTCTCGTCCAGATCTTTAATCACATCCATATTCACGCCGGGCTCATTTTCCAGATCCTTGCGCAGCACGCAGGAACGCCCCGGCCATTTAGTCTCCTTTGTCATCATACCGCGGTCGTCCACCAGCTGCAGGAACGGAAGGTCGTATTTTTTGCCAACCTTATTATCGTCCTCACCAAATGCCGGAGCAATGTGAACCACACCGGTACCGTCTGACATCGTCACATAGTCATCGCAGACCACGTAATAGCCCTTCTTCGTCAGCTTTGCCGGGTAGAGAGCTTCATACTCAACATATTCCAGATCCTTGCCCACATAAGAGCCAAGGACCTCATAAGTTCCCGCGCCAAGCACCGTATCACACAAAGCCTGCGCCAGGATATAAATATAGCCTGCTTCCTTTGCCGCCTTGCCCTCTGCGTCCGGCGCATCCTTCATACGGACCATCACATAGGTCTCATGCGGGTTTACACACAGCGCCACGTTGGACGCCAGCGTCCAGGGAGTCGTCGTCCATGCCAGGATGTAAATCTTCTGCACCTCGCCTGCGCTGCCTGACATACCAGCTTTTGCGGAAGCCACGCCGCCGGTCACATTCCCCTTCGCGGCATCTGCGCCTTCCACAGCACAGCCTTTTGCGGCGTCCGCGCTGCCAACCCCATCAGCCTTCGCGGCATCCGCAAGCAAAAACTCCGGCGCGTTTTTCACCTCAAAACGGGCGATCGCCGAGCGCTCCTTGACATCCTTGTACCCCTGCGCCACCTCATGGCTCGAAAGCGGCGTCCCGCAGCGCGGGCAGTAGGGGACGATCTTGTGTCCTTTATACAAAAGTCCCTTATTCCAGATCTCTTTGAGCGCCCACCACTCCGACTCAATAAAGTCATCATGATAGGTCACATAGGGATCGTCCATATCCGCCCAGAAGCCGACCGTCTGTGAGAAATCCTCCCACATCCCCTTATACTTCCAGACGCTCTCCTTGCAGTGCTCGATAAACGGCTCCATGCCGTACTCCTCGATCTGCTCCTTGCCGTCCAGACCCAGCTGCCGCTCGACCTCCAGCTCCACCGGCAGGCCGTGCGTATCCCATCCTGCCTTTCTCGGAACCATCTGTCCCTTCATCGTATGATAGCGCGGGATCATATCCTTAATCACGCGCGTCAGTACATGGCCGATATGCGGCTTGCCATTCGCCGTCGGCGGTCCATCATAAAACGTATAAATCGGCTGTCCCTCACGAACCTCCATGCTCTTTTTAAACGTTCCGTTTTCTTTCCAGAACGCACCCACTTTTTTCTCGGACTCTACATAATTCCGATTTGTCTCTACCTTATTATAAAGCATAACTGCGCCCTCCTGCGACACTCTTTAGTCAGTCACACATTTGTTCATTATAGCCCACCTCATACAAGCTTGTCAATTTGTGAAACGTGAAAAAAACTCGATATTCATTGATTTTTTTTGCTGAATCTACTATACTCTTTCCTATCGGGAAGAAGGCAGAGCTGATCAGGGAGACGGTTTTTCCTTCCGGGGCGGTTCGTTTACGCAGAAAAGCTGCCCAAATGTCTTTCATATCCTGCAGTCATAAAGCGGACCCGCGTATCGCAGAAGGGAGGTGTTGCTATGCCTGCGTTACAGCCGCAGTTAAAAAGTATGACTTTAGAAGAATACGAAAACCTGCCGGAAGATACCCGAATAGAAATCTTCTTATTACATGAGAAAACACTACGTGAGCGAACAACAAGAACCAGAACCGCGCGCAAAATAATCGAAACATGCTTCGCGATGGGCGCCTTCTTTTTCCATACTCGCACTGCGAATACGGACATAAGATAATCAGACACCAGCAAAAGCAATTCAAAAATCAGCACCTTGACAATCAAAAACGGACACCCGCCCACACGATAATAAACAAATTTACATCTATCGGCGCAAAACCAAAACGCGCACATCTGTACGGGCAGTCAAAGACCCCGATGCAAGCGCGGCTACCTGGCTCGTTGCTTCGCGGCAGTCAACGTGGTGTCCATAATAAAAATGACAAAAGAAAGAGGGATAAAATTGAGCGGTTTATTTAACATGGAAAACCCCTTCTGGCAGGCCTTAGGCAAGCTCGCGGATCTGATGATCCTGAATATATGCTTCCTGATCTGCTGCATTCCGGTCTTCACGATCGGAGCTGCACTGACGGGCCTGAATTATGTGACATTAAAAATGCACGACGGGGAGGAAGGCTACATCATTAAAAGCTTTTTCAAATCCTTCCGCCAGAATTTCAAACAGGCGACAGGCATGTGGCTGATCACGATTCTTGTCGCGGCCATCCTTGTCGGCGATATCCTGATCCTGCGGGACATGACAGGCATGTTTTACACCGTGCTTCGTGTGATCATCATTATTATCTGCATCGCCTGCGTCATGGTATTTCTTTATCAGTACGCGATTCTGGCACGCTTTGACAACACGGTCAGGAATACCTTTCGGAACTCCTTCATCATGGCCATCGCAGATTTCCCGCGAACAGTCGCCATGATCGCCATCGCGGCAGCAGCCATCGTTGTCACCTTTTTCAACAACACGACTCTGACCTGGGCGCTGCTGTTCTGGATCCTCGGAGGCTTCGCGATTATGTCCTACTGCAACACGACCTTCCTTTCCAAAATCTTCCAGAAATATATGCCGAAGGAAGAAAGCAACGAGAATCCGGACTTCTGGGATGTCGATGAGACCATGGGCGCAGCACCGAAGGACACCGACGGTGAGACCGACGGTACGGGTACTGAAGACGGGAATGAATCTGTAGAGGATGTAATTGAAGACAAAAGTCCTTCCAGCGCCGCCCGGATTACAGAGCATGCCGGCAGCACAGACAGTGAAGGCAATGAAGAAAGCCAGGAATGAATCCCGGCTGATGGTACAAGCGGGCCGAAGCAGAGCGGAGACCCGCGAGCAGCTTTAGCTGTTAATTTCCACTCGCGCCTGTGTGCGTAAAAAAAAGCGGAACCACATCGGCTCCGCTTTTTTATCGTTTAATTGTTTACAAATCTTTCAGTTAAAACGTATTTTTCTTTCACAGTCTGTCCTATTTCCACACTGCCGAGTACACCGTAGCGATCTTCGTGATCTGAGCGGTCGTAATCTTGTTCAGCGCCGCCTCGATCGCCGCGTAGGTCTTCGGCCTCGAAGCCTTCAGTGTCGCCGGATCCAGCGTGTATTCCTTGAAGGACTCTGCGAAATACTCGGAGCTGCTCTGGGTTACATAAGCCTTGTTGTATGAGGTAACCTTATCCTTCTCTGCATTGTAAACAGAAACGAAGGAAGAGGAAAGATCTACATTGCCTGCTACAAATGCTACAAAATGTCCTAACTCATGATATACGGTCTCGTCTGTTGTCTTCAGTGTGATCGTCTGGGACTTCGCATCAAACAACCCTGAATAAGCAACGCTGGAGTTGATCACAAAACTGAATCCCAGCTTGTTCCATGCCGTTACAACTCTGCTGTCCACCTTCGGTGCAAGAGCCTCAATCGTCTTCGCCGTAGTACTAGTACTCGTCGTTGATGTAGAGGAGGTACTCTTTGCCGTTGAGGTCGTCACAACTGTCTTTGTCACGGTCGTCTTTGTCGTTGTGGTCTTCTTATACTTCTTGGAACCCTTGGTGTACTTGCTCGTGGTCTGTGTCTTCACCGCTGTCTTGGTTGTCGTCTTCTTGGTAGCAGTCGAAGTCTTTGAAGTAGAAGTCTTGGTTGTCGTCTTTGTCGTTGCTTTACCGGTCGAGGAATAGGTCTTCGTCGCCTTCTTCTTTGCCGTCGCGGTAGTTGTCTTCTTTGTTGTCTTGGTGGATGTCGTCGTCTTTGTGGTAGACGAACCAAGCGGTACCTCGTCCTCTGAAACCGTCACCACTTCATCAGTATCAATATTTGTCACCAGCTCCGGTACGGATGTTGCCTGATAATTCACCGCCCAGATGCTTCCAACGGCGATCGTCGCCGCAAGCACAATGCCTGTCACTCTCACAGATGTCTTTTTGAAGAATTCCTTTACCTGCTCACCTTTCATACAAAATCCCTCCTGTCTTTTTGTTGACCCTTATTAAAAATATATTGCCGAAAAAGTAATTATCGAACAAAAAAACCGCTTGATTAATCAATCATTAATCAGCGGTCGCCTAAAACACTATATAAAGACATTTGCCTGAATACAATATCCCTTCGGCATATCCAGATGAATATCTTTACTATGTATCATTTACTTTGTCTGCCTGACTCCCTGTCTGCTGTCTATTTTCCCTGCAAAGTAAATGAAATTGCGGCAACCGGCTGTCATAGTCTTCTGTTAAATAAGAAACCTTAGACCCTTGGCTTTGCGTCCCCGTCTTTCGGCGGGTTTGCCTTTATCGAAATTATCCTTTTCTGTTGTCTTTACAATACTCCTATATTTTTCAATTGTCAACCACTTTTTTCCTGTTTTTTAAGGATTTTTTCAGTTTTATTATTT
>JAJQFO010000021.1:0-35004 GCA_021201095.1 Lachnospiraceae bacterium | reverse complement strand
ATTATTTCCGATTACAGCTCTTATTTTTTCCAGTTTTTCTCTTGTGATATCTCACCTTTTTCTCAGATTTTTTAGAAAAAGTTTCAACACTTTTCCCTTTTCTTTTTTTTCTGATCTGTTATACTGTTGTATATTGAAAAATCGGAAAAAGGTAACTGTTCAGGACGTAACTGTAAATATACCGAACGACTATGAAGACAGACACTGGACAGTTACGAAAATATTGAGGTGATTATTATATATAAGAAACAATGCCCCCGTCTTCCGGCCATGCTGCTTTTCTGTATATTACTTTTTTGCATGCTGTCCTGCTCCGGATGCGGATCAGCGGGATCTGGCGGATCGAAGGATGGCTCCTCCTCTTCGGCAGGCATCCAATACGAGGCCGGCAAGACCACCGTCCTCGTTCCCGAATTCGAGACGGCGGACTTTAGCAGTGATCTTCTGGATGTGGATTTTTCCCATATCGATCAGGGATATTTCACCTGTGTGCTGAAGGAAGATGGTGTAAAGATTAATATACAGATCTCCGGCCCGGACGGTGTGAATTATAAGTATTTTATAGAAGAAGCGGACGAGGTCACAGCGTTTCCGCTGACCGCGGGAGACGGCACCTATGCCGTCGTCGTCTATGAAAATATCGGCGACGACCAGTTCACGGCTCTTTTTGCCTATACTCTGGATGTGGAACTGGAGAGCGAATTTCTGCCTTTCCTTTATCCAAACCAGTATGTAAACTTTACAGAGGACAGCGAGGCTGTCATGCTGGCCGCACAGCTTACAGCGAACGCCGAGACGGATCTGGACGCGCTGAATAATATTTATGACTATATTATCAACCACATTACCTACGACTATGAAAAGGCTGCTACGGTAGAGACCGGCTATCTTCCTGATATTGATGAAACGCTTGCTACCGGTACGGGCATCTGTTTTGACTACGCATCTCTGACCTCCGCCATGCTGCGGTCGGTATCCATCCCGGCCAGGCTTGTAATTGGCTATGTGGAGGATGTGCGCCACGCCTGGATTGACGTGTACATAGAATCACGGGGCTGGGTGGAGAGTGCCATCCAGTTCAGCGGGGAAAACTGGACTCTGCTGGATCCGACACTGGGATCCTCCGGCAGCGATGAGGAAGCCGCCGCAGAATATATGAGCAACAGCGATAATTATACGGTGCTGTATGTACGATAAAGCAGCGAATTCTCTGCAGGCAGCCGGTGATTCGGCTATCTGGCTCATTGATTCAGCAGGAATAAAAAGTACAAACATATAGTTAATGAAACAGCTAAAGAAACCAAAATCCTGGCGGGCATAAATCGCCTGCGCACACAAAAACCCCGATACAGGCACAGCCACTCGGTTTATTGCTTCGCGGGAATAGATATCTGCGGCACAAAAACTACGCAGCAATGATTTCAGGAAGGATTGCTTATGAGACAGGTTTTAAATGACGGCGAGCTTGCTTTTTTGTCGGGACAGCTTGCGATGATTCTGCATTCCGGCATTTCTACACTGGAAGGCATCTCTATTTTAAAGGAAGATTCTCCCCCCGGCGAGGGGCAGGAGATCCTGGGCGAGGTCTATGACTCACTTGAAGAGACTGGTGAATTCGCCGAAGCTCTGCGCTCCAGCGGCTGTTTTCCGGAATATTTTGTCCGCATGACTGAGATCGGCGAGCGTTCCGGAGAGCTTGAAGAGGTCATGCGCTCCCTTTCTTCCTATTATGAAAGGCAGCGCGCGCTCACCGGCAGCATCCGGGACGCGCTCACCTGGCCGCTGATTCTGCTGGCTATGCTGTTCGCAGTATTAGCAGTCCTGATGACGCAGGTCATGCCTGTCTTCGAAGATGTCTTCGAACAGCTCGGCATGGAGATTTCGGGTGTCACATCGGTTGTATTCCGGATCGGCAATGTAATGCAGCGTGCCTCTGCGGTGATTCTCGTCCTGTTTGTTGCGGCCGTGGTTCTGGTGCTGGTATCCCTCAAAACAGCAAAGCTGCGCACAAGGGTACTCGGCCTTCTGAACCATCTGCCCTTTATGCGGACGGTTAACGATCTGCTGACCTGCTCCCGTTTTTCCCACACGCTGTCCCTGGCTTTGCACAGCGGACTGGATATGGGCGAGGGCTTCTCATTGGCGGCCGGCCTCACGGATGATCCGGAGGCGCGTCAAAGGCTGGAGCTGGCCTCACAGAAAATGGATGAAGGTCTGGACTTTGGCGAAGCACTGCATGAATCCGGCATTTTCACCGGACTGAATGCACGTATGGTCTCCATCGGCTTCCGCACTGGTTCCGCCGAAACCGCTCTGGAGGAGGTTTCCGTACGCTGTCAGGAGGACGCAGACGCCCGCATCCAGTCAGCCGTTGGGGCGCTCGAACCAGCCATCACAGCCGTCCTCTCCATCCTGACCGGCCTGATCCTGGTCTCCGTCATGCTCCCTCTGCTCGGCGTCATGTCAAACATCGGGTAGTCACCAAATATCCATGCCGCTATGTCATAAGGTATCGGCATGGCCGAAGCGCAGCGCGGATCCTTATTGACTCCGGCTGTCTGGCTCGTTGCTTTGCTGAAATATTCTGGCAGTCTGCGGACTTCGGCCTGAAGCACTCTGCGCAGCAGTAAAAACTCTATTTTATTTTGCTTCGCAGATATGGAACATATAACGAAAGGCCAGGTGTTCAATGAATCGTTTTGTGAAAGAAAAAAAATCGCATTCCCTGCTCCGCCAGATCCTTTCGACCGCTGTCATCTTTCTTTTTGCAGCGTTCCTTCTGATAGCAGGAGCCGGAGAGCTCAGCCAGACGGCAAGTACAGAGCAGGCCAAGAGCCTGCAGACTGCCATCACGCGCAGTGCGGTGCAGTGCTACGCGACGGAGGGCGCCTATCCGGAGAGTCTGGATTATCTGTGCGAGCATTATGGCATCAGCTGGGATTCTGACAAATATGTTGTAGACTATGAAATACTGGGGGCGAACCTGATGCCTTCCGTCACGGTGATACCGTTATCATAACCTGACGCGTTGGTTTCTGCTCTTAAAAAACGACCTGTAAAAACCCAAAACACCAATCATCCTTCTCCGGCTGAGGACAGAGACAGCTTTCCATCAATCACTATGCATGCAAACGGATATACGGATCATTTTTGAGCGCAATCATGATCGCTGAATTTCCGAAATTTCCTGATCGTTCTTAGATTTGAGGTGTAATTATGTACCGCAAAAAGCAGCACAGCACAGATTTTCTGTTTACGTTTCTTTTGCTGATCACCTTTGCGCTGTTTGCGCTGATTCTGGCCGGTACTGGTGCGCTGGTCTATCAGAACAGCGTATCCAGTCTGGAAGAGAACTATACATCGCGCACCGCGGTTGCCTATATTGCGGAGAAGGTGCGCCAATACGATTCAGAAGGATTAATCTCCTTCTCATCTGTAGAAGGAAATCCGGCGCTCGCCTTGCATTCTGACAGCAGCGCCGGAACAGCGACCTGTACCTATATTTACTATTATGACGGTTCCCTCTGCGAGCTTTTCGTGCGCGAGGAAACCACACCTGCCGCATCCATGGGGACTGCTCTGGTAGAGCTGGCCGATTTCACCATCGAGCAGGATGGCAGCCTGCTGCGTGTAACGGCTGTCAGCACGGACGGCGGAGAGCTTTCCATGTTAATCCATGCGGTGGGAAGCCTATCCTCGTGACCCTGACAAATCCATTCTCCTATTCAGGCCTATTCCGGTGCCGCACAGAAGACATTGCCACGTAACAGAAAAAAGCAGCTCATGCCAGCAGATTCCTCACTTCCTGCGCGTCAAACACGACGGAAGGCACATGATTCACCTCAATCTGATAAAGTGCATTGGCAGCAATATGCTCCGCAGCCTGCTCCAGATCGCGGATGCCGGTCGTACCGGCGTATTTTTCAATCACGGCATCGACCGCCGCCGGAGGCAGAATGCACTCGTCCTCACGGATGCTCATGCGCCGCAGAACCTTGGGCAGGGCAAACTGCGAGAAGATGATTTTTTTCTCCTCGGGCGTATAGTCCGGAAGCTCAATGACAGCGAAACGGGACATCAGCGGCGCGCTGATCTGACTTAAATCATTTGCGGTCGCGATCGGGTAGACGCCGACCGTCGGCACCATACATTCGATATAATTATCCGTAAAGCCCAGGTTGTCCAGCAGTGTCAGCAGCACATCCGCCGGATTGCCATTGCCTTTTCCGGCCGCTGCCTTGTCCAGCTCATTGATAATAAAGACCAGATTCGATTCGCCGGCCGCGGAAAATGCTTCCATAATAATGCCCGGCTTCGCATTGGAATAAATGCGGGAGCTGCCGGTCAGCTGCTCCGGGTCGTTGATGGAGCTCATGTCCAGTGTCGTCCACGGCAGCTTCAAAATGCGAGCCACTGCATAGGCAATCTGTGATTTTCCCGTACCGGCCGGTCCCACAAGCAGCATCCCATAGGCCGGAAGAGTATGGGTGCGGTTGATCTGGATGATGGTCTCGATAATTCTCTGTTTCACCCGCTCCATCCCATAAAGCTCCTCATCAAGGATCCGCCTGGCCTCCTGTGGGTCAATCGATTCAAAATAATTGCTTTTCCAGTGAATATTCAGCATGATGGAGAGAGCACGCTGCGCATGCCGCCGCTCCTCCGCAGTCACCTCATGAGAACGCGCCACCGCCAGATTCCGCCGCGCCCACAGCCGGATATTGTCCGGCAGCGTCCGTCCCGCACAGTTCAGAAAATCCGTGATGCTCTGCAGGCTGGTCAGCTTCATCTCGTCGCCGGTCTCCTCCTGCTCATCCTCCTCCTGCTCCTTCCCCGGAGCGTCGCTGGCAAGCAGCCGCTCAATCATAAACTGGAGAAATCCGTCCTCCGCGGAGAGCTTCGTCGCACCGCCGTACGCAATCTCCCGGATGCGGTAGACCGCGTATCCGTCCTCACGGTTGGCTCCGGAAAGACGCACCCGGATGTGACTTTCCCCCAGCCAGCGCAGCAAACTGACAAAACGCGCATCGATCTGCAGAATATCTGCGGACTCGGTACCTCCCTCCTCATCAAACTCAAAAGCCGTCCGATGATCCGGCTTCGAAAAAATACCGTTCGAATGATGCTTCCACTGCCTCCGGCTATTATCCAGGACCAGAATCGGCCGTTCGGCCGAAGCCGACGGCGCATTCGATCGAACAATTGTATAAGTACACTCTGCGGCCTGCTCCCGCTTCTGCGGGGCGCTGCTGAAATCAAAAACTGGCATGTCTGTCCGCCTCCCTGTCGTTTATCTCTATATTCTGTGGTAAGAAGTCCCCGTTTGCGGAAGGATTCCCTGCCACCTGCCTATTGCAGAAAGCATTTTAATTGCAGGTGCTCCAAATTCATTCTTCACTCACGTTCGCAAGTATACAGGAAAGCAGTTCAAAACTCAATCTATTTTTTACACGGCAGAGCTTTTCCCTGCGAAATATATTTTCTAATAATAATTGTTCAGTACCTCCACAGTTACGAGGCTTATCCAGCACTCTGTGTGGGATGCCGCCCCGGCGAGGGCTTTCCCTGTTAAGTATACGTTTTCATACGTACTTCGCAGCAAGTGCGAAGTACTGTCCTGAATAATTACTTCTAATATACTTCACAGCGAGCTGTTCACGTTTCTGCAGGTTCCAATAGAAAAGCCTGACAAAAGCATAAGGATGCCTGCGGTCTTCTTTCACAATTTCACCTGCCTTATGACCAAAAAAAGAAACCATTGATCACGTCAGTCGTATCTTTTTTTCATAAATTGATTCCGATCATCTCCCGACAGCCTTCAATCTGCCGAAATTGGTTTTTTGATAAAAATTTGACACACAACTGAGAAAATGAGGCGTATAATGAAACCCGCGCAACAAAAATCGCTTCGCGAGCGCCGCCCAAACGCGAAGCGTTTCTATATTTGGCGGCGCGACCTGCCCTCGCCGGGAGCATCCTCGCCCTTCGGGCGGGATATTCGCCGAGCCCAGGCGAGGGGGCATTTCTTCATTGGGCGCGGGCTGCGTCCATACTCGCTTTGCGAGTACGGACATGTAATGAAACCCGCGCAACGAAAAGACTCACAGTAACTGTTCAGAACCGTACTTCACACCAGCCAAACAGGTATCGGACAGTACGACCCATTTTCTGCACATACGAAGGGAAAAAGGTATGGAAAAGGTAAAGGCATTTCTAAAAAGAAAAGACATTGAAATTTCTCTGAAACGCTATGGCATCGACGCGCTCGGGGCGATGGCGCAGGGACTGTTCTGCTCGCTTTTGATCGGCACCATCATCAATACGATCGGCACACAGTTCCAGATCGGATTTCTGACGCAGACGGTCGCCACCGTCAGCGGCGTGGACTATACGGTCGGCTCACTGGCAACTGCCATGAGCGGCCCGGCCATGGCAGTCGCGATTGGCTATGCCCTGCACTGCCCGCCGCTGGTCCTGTTTTCACTGATTACCGTTGGATTTGCGGCCAACGCGCTCGGCGGCGCGGGCGGACCGCTGGCTGTCCTCTTTATCGCAATCCTCGCATCTGAGATCGGCAAAGCCGTCTCCAAAGAAACCAAAATTGATATTCTCGTGACACCGCTCGTCACCATCGGCGTCGGCATCGCACTTTCCGCCTGGTGGGCGCCCGCGCTCGGCTCCGCCGCGATGAATGTCGGCAATCTGATCATGTGGGCAACCAACCTGCAGCCATTTTTGATGGGCATCCTGGTATCCGTCGTCGTCGGCATCGCGCTGACCCTGCCGATTTCTTCCGCTGCAATCTGTGCTGCGCTCGGTCTGACCGGCCTGGCCGGAGGCGCCGCAGTCGCCGGCTGCTGTGCGCAGATGGTCGGCTTCGCAGTCATGTCCTTTCCGGAAAATGGATGGGGCGGACTCATCTCCCAGGGGATCGGCACCTCCATGCTGCAGATGGGCAACATCGTTAAAAATCCCCGCATCTGGATCGCCCCAATCCTGACCTCTGCCATCACAGGCCCCATCGCCACCTGTGTCTTTCATATGGAAATGAACGGCACCGCCGTATCCTCCGGCATGGGCACCTGCGGCTTCGTCGGCCCGATCGGCGTCTATACCGGGTGGATGAGCGACATCGCTGAGGGCTCCAAAGCGGCCGTCACCGCCTCCGACTGGGTCGGACTGGCACTCATCTGTCTCATACTGCCCGCCATTCTCTGCCCGCTGATCAATCTGGTGGTCAGGAAGCTCGGATGGGTGAAGGATGGGGATATGAAACTCGATTAAATATACCGCGTATGGAATAAGCCATAAAACTCCTTACGCGGCCGTGTGCATAAAAAAGAACCGCCGGTTCTGAATTTACTCAGCACGGCGGTTCTTTTCATATACATTTTTCTTACAAACACATCGTCATATAAACCGGCAGATGCCAGATCCCATCTTTGAACTGAACATCTTTCGTATACAAAATATACGCCTCCCCAATTTGAGAAGAAAACTTTCTGCGAAATTTATCCAGGGACGCATGAGAGCGATAATTTCCCGATTTTACCTCCAGCGGAACAACCTTTTTCTTCTGCGTGATCAGAAAGTCAATCTCCATATGATTCTCCCTGTGTACCGAATCACTGCGAGAATAAAAATACAGCTTATGCCCATTTTTCCGAAGCATCTGCGCCACGATATTTTCCATAATCATGCCCTGGTTGATATTCAGTCTGTCAAACAAAACCGCTTTATACAACTCATTCTCAGCATATGGACGATCCATAAAGGTCTGTGTAATCAGCAAGCCGGTATCCCCCATATAACATTTACGCGTCGCATAATCAGCACTAAGTGCCAATCCCACACCCGGATCTGTAGAATTGTAACAATTGTTTACAATCATGGCTTCTCCAAGCCAGTTGAAAGAATCCTCATAGTTTCTGGTTCGCGCCGATTTACGAATCGTCGAAAGTCTGTATTTTTTCTCTTTTCTTGTAAGCTGGGCAGGAATTCCATCAAAAACAGCGAATACTTTATCCTCGTTTCCATTGGCGAATTTTGAAATGTCATCCCGATAGAGACGAAGGATCCGGCGTTTTACGATATCCACCGCTTCAAAATCCTTCGTCTCCACATACTTTACAACTGCCTGCGGCATTCCGCCGACCAGAAGATACTGCCGGAAATCATTCATCACCTTCCGGTGAAGAGCCGGACCCAGCGGAGTTTTTGACTCAAAGCACCGTAGGATCAGGGGCGCCGTGCTCTCATCCTGCATCGCCCACAGAAATTCTTCAAAATCCAGCGGATGCAATTCCAGATGATCTTCCTCTGAGGGAATAATGATATCCTTCACATTTTTCTTCAGCCGGATCAGAGATCCTGTCTCAATAAAATCATATCTTCCGTCCGCAACCAGATATTTAATCAACTGCCTGGCTTTCGGAAATTGCTGCACTTCATCAAAAATAATCAGAGATTTCCGCTGATGCAGGGATTTTCCATAAAATGCAGAAAGCTTGGCAAAAAAAAGATCCAGATTGGATGTTTCGTTCTCAAATAAATCCAGAATCTCCTTTGAGGCATTTCCGAAGTCCACCAGAATATAGCTGTCATACTCATTCTTCCCAAATTCTTCTACGATGAAGCTTTTTCCAACACGCCTCGCTCCTTCGATCAATAACGCCGAAGAACCTGCAGCGGTATTCTTCCAGTTAAGAAGGTTGTCATAAATTTTTCGTTTCAGACGCATGCATGATACCTGCCTTTCCGGCTGCCACTTGTGTACCTGCCCCCTCTGCGCTCTGCTTTGGTCAGCGCAGCCGAAGGCAATTTAGTTGCAGGTGCTCCATTTCCTGGATTATATCATTGTTAGCACGAAAAAGCAACCTCGTTTAAGCTTGTTTTTGCACGAAAAAGCAGCCTCGTATATCATGATTTTGACACGAAAAAGCAATATCATTGCTAAGTCAATGCTTTTTCATTCTGGAATACTCCTTGATTTTCTAAAGACACATCGTCGTACAGATCGATGCCGAGTCCTGTCCGTCACAAGTCACACATTGACCAGTTAAAAAATTATAACTGCAGCCTTTCTGTCCGGATCATACCGAAAAATTTACACTCTCAATCCATAGCAGCTTCGTAACTGTTCAGTATTTTCACAGTTACGGAGCTTCTTCTATTGTGAAATAACTTAAAACGAATGCAGCGCAAAATAGTGTAAAAATAGTGAAATATTAATGGAATATTCCTTCCTGAAACATTATACATTTTCATACGAAGCTGTACGCCATATCAGAACGCAGGGGTTACACCCCTCCTCTGCCGCCCGCCATCTGGCCTGAGTTTTGATTACTGCCAAAACCCCCGACATTTCCATAGCTGCCGTATCCACTGCTGCTGCCGGACCAGGAATAGCTCCCGGCCACAGAAGTGAGCGTGATCTCAGTCGTGTCGCCGTCTATCGTAATCTGATAAGTGCCGCCTTCCTCCAGCTCCGGCGAACTGAAGATGATGGAGGAAAATGTCCGTTCTGAGGTATGTTCGAAAAGCACATTTCCATCCGCGTCGCTGATTGTGATGGTGCTGCCTGCTGCATAGTTTGTGGAAAGAGTGAGCATAAATGAATACTGCTCTGAGCTGCCCGAAAAGGTCTCCGCCATGCCGGATGAGCCGATCGCGAGCACTGTGCCGCCGCTGATCGTGCAGACGCCGCCGTTTTCCGATCCGGAATCAATCGCGCCGTTCATGCTGTCAGATGGGCCGTCTACCACAACCGTACCGCCCTCGATTGTCAGATCACCGTTGGAATCCAGCCCGTCGCCCTGGGCGCTGATCCAAAGCGTGCCACCTGTGATCAGCAGAAGCGGCATTTCTTCCGAGGTGCTCTGGCCTTCTCCTGATGTATTCTGGCTCGTCGTCTGACCCATGCCCCATCCCCAGCTGCTGCTGCCGCCGTTGGCATTGATACCGTCGTCTGACGCAGTCACGGAAATATCACCGCCGTAAATCGTGATCTGATTGGCCTCCAGTCCTTCCACAGACTGCGTGACGGTAATGCTGCCATCTGACACGATCAGCTCCGTATCGGCATGAACGCCGTCATCGCCCGTGGAGACCGTAATACTTCCACCGGATACCGTGATTGTCCCATTCGAATGCAGGGCGTCATCGTAAGCGTCCACAAAAATCGTACCTCCGGAGACGAAAAGCTCACTGCCGGCCTTGATACCCTTAGTGCTTTCTGCGTCCTCGTCCTCCATATCCCAGCCCTCATAAAAGCCGTTAAAACCCCATCCTTCCGAACTTGCAACAGCGGTATCTCCGCTGCCGTCTCCGGCCGTAATCTGGATTTCTCCGCCAGAAATGGTCAGCACCGTCTCCGCCTGGATCCCGTCGCCTCCGCTCTCGATCTGGATCTCGCCGCTGCTGATCTCAATCACGCCGTAACCCTCACCGGTCGTATCATCCGATTTGATCCCGTCCTCGCCGGATGTCACGACAATCGTCCCGCCAGTGATGGTCACAGAATCCTTTCCCTTTATTCCATGACTGACCGCATCCACAGTAATCGTCCCGCTCTCGATCGTGAGATCGTTGGAAGTCTGAATACCATTATTAAGAAAGCCAGTCACCTCAAGAGAGCCATTGCCGCCGATCAGCAGATCGTCCTTCGCCCAGACCGCGCCACCTTCAGCTGCATCGTCCGCCTCCCCTTCCGAAGCCAGACTCCCGGTATTATCCTCTCCACTCACGATCCGATTCTCCGTATCCTCCGCCAGATAAATAACCGTCAGACCCGCATTCTCTACATAGACAGCGGCTTCCTCCGTATTGGAAATCTCCGCTCCCGCCAGCAGAAGCACCACAATGTCATCTCCGTCGGCATCAATATAAATCTGTCCATCCGTCAGACTTCCCGTAATCTGATAGGTACCGCCTGCGCTGATCGTGACCACATTTCCGGACACACGCGCGCCGCTGCCTCCAGAAATAGTTGTACCATCAACCGATAGTCTGATCTGCACCGCATGAGCGGTATCGACATAGCTATCTGCGGCCGCTGTATCATTTTCTACGTCCGTGGTTTGTTCATCATTGACTGCAGCATTCTCCGTATCCGTCGGTTGCTCATCGCCAGATGCAGCAGTCTCCGTTTCTGCCGATTCCTCATCATTGACTGCAGCATTCTCCGTTTCTGCAGATTCCTCATCACTGGCTGCAGCATTCCCCGTTTCTGCCAATTCTCCATCACCAGCTGTCACATTCTCCGCACCTGCAGATTCTCCATCACCGGCCGCCGCATCTTCCGTATCATTCTCCGCCGCGGCCGTTTCCAGCGCATTCTCCACGGCAGAAGTCTCAGTTGTACTTTCAACCTTTTCCCCTGTCTGTGAACATCCAGCCAGAGATACCAGTGTCAAAAACAGGATTCCAACAGTTTTCCCGGCGTTTTCAATTTTTTTCCACAGATTTTGCATTCTATCATCCATACAAATCCCCTCTCTGCTCTCCCTTTTCGTACAAAATCAATTTCTTACCATCAAAGCATCTCCCTGTCGCCAAAATCCCCAATCACAATATTCAGATTCCCGTTCCGCGTCCGCAGCTCGTCGATAAACGCCTTCGGCACCTGCTCCTTCGCAAACCGCGCCTGATAGGTCAGCTCATAGAGCGTCCCCATATTGGTTGTCCGGATTTTCTCCAGAGTCACACCCACCTGGTATTTTTCAAAAATGTCGTCAAAAAGACCTTCGTAATTAAAATTCTCCGGAATGGTGATTTTCAGCTGCTTCTCCGTCCTCGACATCCCGCCGAAATCCAGCTGTGTGAGCAGCAGTGTCAATGCCGCCACGAAGATAAAAAATAAAACCGCCACGCCAACATACCCCATCCCGAGCGAAAGTCCCAGAGCCATCGTGGTAAAAATCGCCGCGATCTCCCGCGCCGTCCCCGGGACGCTCCGAAAACGAATCAGCGCAAACGCCCCGGCCACCGCCACGCCGGTACCGATATTTCCATTCACCATCATAATGATCATGCAGACCGTCATCGGCAGCAGTGCCAGTGTCAGTGAAAAGCTCGCACTGCTCCGGCTTTTAAACGAAAACACCAGGGCCGTCAGCACGCCCAACACCATGGCTGTACCCAGACAGATCAGCAGAGGCTGCAGCGTAATCGGACTCGTCATAATACTGTTCAGCATCGTTTGTTCCTCCTTGCGTAAAGAATTCGTTCTGGCGTGTTCTCGCATCGAACGTGGACGCGATATATTTCTTATAGCAGGTTCCATACTTCGAAAACGAATTCGGGTAAATCTGATTTTCACTCAGCAGATGCGAAAGCCACAGCGGCATCGCCCGGGCAATCTTTACCTCCATCACGATCCGTTCCTCATTCAGCACCGGATCACCCTCATCCCCATATGTCAGATCCAGATGTTCTTCTCTCCAGCGGATATTCCAGTCAAACGTAATCCGCAGACCATCCTTCTCTCTCCCCAGAAACGCCCGCCGGTCATAAGCGATAAACACCTTCGGCACCGGCCGGTAGCTGCGCATAAAATAGTGAATTTCGCTCTGAATCTGCTCATCATGCGGCAGTTCCCTTTTTCCATCCAGGAACTCCAGAATCTCCCCCGGGCGCCCTTCTACCCTACGCTTATAAACAATTCCCTGATACTTTTTCTTAATCTCCGCATATATGTAATCATCACTTCCTGGCACACCGTAGCTCCGCAGCCGGAATTTTTCCTTATACACCGGAGCCTCGATCGACGCTCGAGCCAGCGCATAGGTCGGCGTATCATAATAAACACTGCAGACCGTATGCAATCCATAGATTTCCTCATCCATCCGCTCCTGCAAAACCGGCAGAAGCTTCTCATACTGCTCTGGTGTCAGAATAAATTTTTTCTCAAATCTCTGAAAAGAGTGTTGTATCTCCGCCATGGCAGATCACCTCCCATCGGCCCATCCGAAGTGCATTTTCAGGTATTATTATCGGGAAAATTAATCAAAGATTCTTTTCAGAAAAACATCCATAAAATCTTTTTACGGAAGTTTTTCAAAAACATTTACATACGGAAGAATATAAGGAACATATGTAAGATTTCTGTAAAAGATTTGTGAAAAGAATGTGAAAAAGCCGGGATGTTCCTGCCCGGCTTAACACACACTCTCTATTTTTCCCAATCCGTTCTGCCGGAGCTTTCACGTCTTATTCCCGGCAAACTGCGCCATGTAGAGTCCATAATAGGCGCCCTGCTTTTTCAGCAGCTCCTCATGGGTTCCGGTCTCGACCACCTGGCCTTTGTCCATAACCACAATCACGTCTGCATCCTGAATAGTAGAAAGACGATGGGCAATGATGAGGCTGGTGCGGTTTTTCATCAGCTTCACCAGCGCATCCTGGATCCCCTGCTCGGTACGGGTATCCACAGAAGAGGTAGCCTCGTCCAGAATCAGGATCTTCGGGTCGGCAATGAGAGCGCGCGCGATATTCAGCAGCTGCCGCTGGCCGTGGGAAAGGCTGGCGCCTGCCTGCTTCAGAACGGTCTGATAGCCTTCCTTCATGCGGCGGATAAAGGCAGCGCAGTTGCTCGTCTCGGCGGCGTTTGCCAAGGCTGCGTCGTCCGCATCCGGATTGCCGTAGCGGATATTGTTTGCAATCGTATCGGAAAAAAGCACCGTGTCCTGCAAAACGATAGCAGTATTGTGCCGCAGCCAATCCCTTTTCAGGTCCATGATATTTTTCCCGTCAATGAGAATTTCTCCAGAATCGACCGGGTAAAAGCGCATCAGCAGATTTACGACTGTCGTCTTCCCGCTGCCGGTCGCGCCGACCAGCGCAATCTTCTGGCCGGATTTTACTTCCAGATTAAAATCATGCAGCACCTGCTTGCCGGGCAGATAGGAAAAATTGACATGCCGGAAGGAAATATTTCCCTGCAGCTGGTCGATTGTCTCCGTGCCGCTGTTGTCCTCATCCGGCTGGTCCATCAGGTCGAAGACACGCTCCGCGCCGGCCACCGCGGTCTGCACGGAACCGTAAAGCTGCGCAATCTCGTTGATCGGTCGCGAAAACTGCTTTGCGTAAATGATGAAAGCAGAGATCACGCCGATGGTAATCATCCCTTTCAGGGCAAAATATCCTCCGCACGCAGCCACGATGACAAACCCAAGGCTGGAAATTGCATTCATCAGCGGGCCCATACTCCCGCCGAGGATTTCCGCACGGATGCCCTCCTTTGTCAGACGGTCGGAGAGTTCTCTGAATTCCTCTTTGGTGCGCTCCTGCCGGTTGTAGGCAAGCACCGTGCGGTAGCCGGAGATCATTTCCTCGGAATGCCCGTTCAGCCGTCCGAGCGCACTGGCACGCTTCCGATAAACAACGCGCATCTTTTTGGACATAAAAGTCGTCACCAGCACGGTAAGAATCACCGTCACCATGGTGATCAGCGTCAGCTGCGGGCAATACCAGAACATGATCGCGACTGTCCCGATAATCGTCAGCACACCCGAAATCAGGGAACCGAGGCTTTGCGATACCGTGTTTGAGATATTTTCGATATCGTTTGTCATGCGGCTCATCACATCCCCGTTGGAATGCTGATCCAGATAAGCGATCGGCAGATGGTCAATTTTGCGGAACAGATCGTAGCGCATGTGGCGCACAATACTCTGGCTTAAGCGTGCGGCAAGAAGGGTCTGCGCCAGACTGAACAGGCTGTTTGCCACGAAGGTAATCAACAGTAAAATCAGCAATATACGAAATTTCTGCCAGGAGCGCTCCGTGATCGCGTCAATCACCTGTCCCTGAAGGGAAGGTGCGATCAGAGAGGCGATGGTCACCGCCACGACCGCAATAATCAGCCCGATCAGCAGATTTTTTGACTGGGTAAAATAGCGCACCAGCCGCCCAAGGGTTTCCCGCATGTTTTTAGGCTTCTCCACCTGCTGCCCCATCGACGCGCGGCGGCGCAGATCCACCTTTGGCGCAGGTCCTGCTGTTTCTGCATTCCCTGCATTTCCCGCGCTTCTACTATTTCCTGCCATTACGCTGACACCTCCTCTTCTTTCCGGCCAACTTCCTGTCTGCCAGGCAAAATGCCTTTCCGGCAAAATTTCTCTCTGCCGGACACAATGCCATCTATATAATTGTCTGCAAATCCCTTGTACGATCTCATCAGTGAGGACTGCCATTTACCCTTTTCTGTCATCATGCCCCGATCTCCCCCTTCTTCAGCTGGGAACGACAGATCTCCCGGTATACATCCGAGCTCTGCAGCAGCTCCTCGTGCGTGCCGGACGCACAGATGCGCCCATTGTCCAGCACAAGAATCCGATCCGCATCTCTGACAGAAAAAATCCGCTGTGCCACTATGATTCGTGTCGTATCCGCGAATTCCCGGTTTAATGCTTCATAAAGTGCCGCCTCTGTCTTCAGATCCAGCGCACTGCCGGAATCATCAAAAATCAGGATTTCCGGGTTTTTAATGACTGCGCGGGCGATGGAAATCCTCTGCTTCTGTCCGCCGGAGAGCGAATGGCCGCCCTCAGTTACCTGGGTCTCATAGCCGTCCGGCGTGCGCAGGATGAACTCCTCCGCCTGTGCAATCCTTGCCGCATGGCTGACCGGATCCGGCTGATTATCCGGATTATTTTCCACCTTCGGCATCTTCCGGGCAGCATGATGCGTCGGTTCTGAAATTTTTCCTGCCTCTGCCGCCTGACACACAGCTCGGTTTTCGCCTGCCCCGGCATTTACGGCCTTCTGCCCTTCGCCGCTTTCTGTATCCGGTACGCTGCAGCCTTTGGGAGAATGATCGGTTCTGTCCGCAGCCGCCGAGGCCGTAATTTCCTCATATCGGTCTTCACTGCCCCAGAGAATATTTTCGCGGATACTCCGGGAAAATAGCTCCGTCTTCTGCTGTACGATCCCGATCTTATCCCGGAGCGTCTGCATCGAATACGTGCGCACATCCTGCCCGTCCACCAGGACCTTCCCCTCTGTCGCGTCATAAAAGCGCGGGATCAGCTGCACCAGACTGGTCTTTCCGCTGCCGGTCGAACCGATGACCGCAATGGTCTCTCCCTGTTTTGCGCGGAAGGAAATGTGATCCAGCACCAGATTCTCCGGTGCGTCTGGAAACGCGAACGAGACATCCCGGAACTCGATTTCGCCGCTTTGACACGCGGCGGGCATCTGAACACGCGCTGTCCCGGCTGCCGCACACTCTGCAGCGATGCTTTCCGCCTGTATATGTACATCATCGAAATTCCCGCCTGCATGCGTAAACCTGCCGTCAGATAATTTCTCTGCATGCGCAGGCTCACCATCGGAAGCTCCGCCTGCATGCGTCTGCATGCCATCAGAACCTCCCTCTGCTTGCATCTCTGCCTGTCTTTGTACAACCGGTGTATCCAGCACTTCTCTGATGCGTCTCCAGGACGCGGACGCACGTGTAAAGGTCTGAAAAATATTCGCAAAAAATACAATACGCATCAGGATCAGCGACAGATACGTGAGTGCAGCCATCGTCTGGCCCGGTGTAATGCCGCCGTCCTGCTGCACCGTATAACCGCCGACATAGAGGACACCGACCACACAAAGATTCAGAATAATATTGACCGCAGGATTCATAAATGCGAGGATCGTCTGCGCCTGCAGATTCGTATCGCACAGAGAATCATTTGCCCCGGAAAAATGCTCCAGCTCATAGTCCTCCTTGACATAAGCCTTTACCACCCTGGCTCCGGCAATGTTTTCCTGCATACAGGAATTTACCCGGTCCAGCTTCTGCTGAATGATCGTGTAGAGCGGCGACACCTTTTTCAGCGTAACCACCACAATCACTGTCACAAAAGGCAGGCCGCAGGCTGCCACCAGTGCAAACCGCGGAGACTGGCGGTACAGCATATAAATGCCTCCCACAAACATAAATACGCATCGCACAAGCGAGCGCACAGACATCATCACCATCTGCTCCACCTGCGTCACATCATTCGTGATCCTCGTCACAAGCGATCCCGTCGTAAAATGGTCGGTCTGTTCAAATGAAAAATCCATAATCCTCGAAAACAGAGCCTTTCGGACATCATTGCCAAACTCCTGCGCGGCAATGTTCGCAAAAACACCGCACAGCACCCCGCAGGTGCCTCCGAACACCACCAGCAGCACCATACGGACACCCTCCGTCAGAATCACTTCCATATTTGACGCGAGGACTCCGTCATCTACAATCGTCGCCATCATGTCCGGCTGCAGCAGATCCATCGTCAGCTCGCCCATCATAAACAGCGGCGCAAGCAGACAATAAAACCAGTATTTTTTCAGATATTTCCACATTTCGGCAGCTCCTCCTTAATAATATCGGAAAGCTCCCACATCCGCTCCATAAGCTCCCGCTCACGTTCAGGTGTAAGCAGCTCTGTAATCTTTTCATCCGCCTCGCAAAGCTTCCTGTGAAGCTCCCCGGCACAATCCTCCCCTTTTTTCGTCAGATAAAGATTCACATATCGCTGATCCCTCGGATCTGTCTTTTTCTCCAGATAGCCAGTCAGCTCCATTTCCTTCACAATCTGACTGACTGAAGCGGTCGTAATACTCCGGAATTGAGCCAGCTCCTTCTGGCTCGCACCCGGATGCCGCAGCAAATATGGCAGCACCAGACGATAAGAATCCGGAATGCCTGCTTCAGCGGCAATTGATTTCATATAATCCGTCCAGAGCTTATACGTGTCTCTGATCGTTCGCATTAATGTCTTTTCCATAGCCAGATCTCTCCTTATTAATTAGTTTCCTATCTAATTATACGTCATGACAATTTAATTTCAAGATATAAATTTTCAAATCCACTTAATTCTTGCAAGTTTCAACAGTGAATGCTACAATGAAGGATATGCAAGTACGGACATGTGAGACAATAAAAGCCGCGCAATTGAAAATCGCTGTGCAAGTACGGATATGTGAGACCCCCTGAAAAGGAGCGAATGGATGTGAACAGACAGACCTCGGGCAAGTCCCGTTTGTTTTTTATTGAATTTCTGATCGTGCTGTTTTTCTTTCTGATCATCGGCACGGTCTGTCTGCGCGTCTTTGTGGCTGCCCATCGGGTCACACAGAATGCCGATGCGCTCTCGCACGCACAGACTGCAGCCGCCTCGATCGCCGAAGTACTGGAGGCCGGCGAATCCATCGAAGATTATTTTCCGGAGGCCGTTCTGCTTTCATCGACGGATGACGATCAAAGCAGAGACTACCAGATTACCTGGGACGGCGATTTTGCTGTCTGCGATGCCGACAGCGATTCTGCAGCCTATACGCTCACGATTTTGCTGAATACTGAAGATCACATGCAGACGGCGGTCATCACCTGCACGGATTATACGGATGAGACCGTTTATGAGCTGTCCGTGACCTGCCACCTGCCCCTGACGAGAGAGGAGGTGCTGTCATGAAAAGGACCGCCGGCATCTCCCTGATGCTGCTGATTTTTCTCTCCCTCTGTCTGATTACCTTCTCCGTGCTTTCGCTCTCCGGTGCGAATGCCGATGAAAAGCTCAGTCAGAAGTCCGCTGACCGCACCACAGAATATTATGCAGCAGTCACTGAGGCGAATGAGATTCTTTCTGAAATCGATGCCCGGCTTGCCGACGCATTTCTGGAGGTGCAGGACAGCGAGGATCCCGAGCAGGCGTATTTTGAGGCATGTTCTGAAATTGCTGTTTCTGGGGTTGATCTGGAATGGACGGTAAATAATAGCAACACAGAAAGCACAGATGAGACTATAGAAAAAGAGGACACGGAAAGCACGGCGGACATTTCTTATATCCTCTCCTACAATGTAGAAATGAGCGACGACCAGCATCTGCATGTGGAGCTTTCCATCAACTGGCCTTCTTCGGATTCCGATACGCTGTACCGCATGGTCAGCCAGCAGGTCGTTTCGACACAGGACTGGTCCGCCGATACCAGCCAGAATCTGTACCAGGGAAATGCAGATTAAAATGCCTGGCGCACTGCTTTGCAGAAATAACGAATTATCATAATAAAAATCAGGAGGATTTTCGATGAGCATCGATCTGACTTCATTTTTAAAATCTGCCGTTGAGGCTGGCGCCTCTGACGTGTTTTTTGTAGCCGGACTCGCAGCTACCTATAAAGTAAACGGCACTCTGCACCGCATCGGCGACCGCCTGATGCCTGCTGACACCGAGCTGCTGATCCGGGACATTTATAAGATGGCCCAGGGGCGGTCGATCGACGCCTTTCTGGCGAGCGGCGACGACGACTTTTCCTTCGCCGTACCGGGACTCTCCCGATTCCGTGTCAGCACCTACAAGCAGCGCGGCTCCCTCGCGGCGGTAATCCGGATTATCTCCTTTGAGCTGCCGAACCCGGACGATCTGGGGATTCCGCCCGTCGTCCTTTCCCTGGCAAACGCGACAAAGGGACTGGTGCTGGTCACAGGACCTGCGGGAAATGGCAAGTCCACCACGCTGGCCTGTCTGGTGGATCGTATCAATTCTACACGGGCGGATCATATTATCACACTTGAAGACCCGATCGAGTTTCTGCACCGCCACAAGGAAAGTATCGTCAGCCAGCGTGAAATCTCGACCGACTCAGATAATTATCTCAAGGCCCTGCGCGCTTCCCTGCGGCAGAGCCCGGACGTCATCCTTCTCGGCGAAATGCGTGATTTTGAGACCATTCAGACCGCCATGACAGCGGCGGAGACCGGCCACCTCGTCCTCTCCAGCCTGCATACCATCGGCGCGGCCAACACCATCAGCCGGATCATCGACGTCTTTGAGCCCTCCCAGCAGCGGCAGATCGCGATCCAGCTCTCCATGGTGCTGCGTGCCGTCATCTCTCAGCAGCTGGTTCCGACCAGAGACGGCAGTCTGACTCCGGCTTTCGAAATCATGATCATGACCCCCGCGATCAGCAACATGATTCGCGACAACAAGATCCATCAGATCGAAGGCACGATCTACACCTCCGCCAGGGAGGACATGATTTCCATGGACAACAGCCTGCTGGATCTGTACAAACATGGGAAAATCACCGCAGAAACCGCGCTGCAGTACTGCACGAATATTGAGATGATGAAGAAGAAACTATAAAAATATTTTTAACTGGCAGAGCCAGAATGCATTGTTTCATGTACAGCATTTTGAACCCTGCCAGTTTGTTTATTATCAGATTTAAGCTCTGACCTCTTTCAGCTCAGTCTCTTCCGTTCGGTTACAAGAAATTCCCGCACTGAATTATCATTTTTGATATGATTTAAAAAACATTATCCTGCCACAAACATTCTCACAAGTTTTCTCATAACTCCTCACCATTTGCAGCAATAACATCATGGTACCAGTAAGCCGAATCCTTCAGCGTCCTTTTCTGGGTCCGGTAGTCAACGTAGATCAGCCCAAACCGTTTGTCATACCCATCTGTCCATTCATAGTTATCCATGATGGACCAGTAGCAATAGCCAAGGACGGGGATACCCTCCTCGACGGCCTTTTTCAGCGACAGCAGATAGCGATGGATAAAATCGATCCGGTTCGGGTCGTGCACCTTCTCATCCAGCGATACCAGGTCATTGCAGGCCATTCCATTTTCCGTGATCAGCAGGAAAATCCTGCAGCCGCGAAAAACCGCAGGTGAGTTTTACTAACGTTTTTCCGTACTCTCCCGCAAAATCATCCGCACAGGCAGCTTTTTCGCACATGTTTTTGATTTATTTTTCAGCGTATCCATCAGTAATCCCAGACATTCCTCCGCCATTTCCTCCATCGGCAAAGATATCACGGACAATGACGGGACGGAAAAAGCGACCTCTTCCGGCTCTCCGTTTCCGATGGCCAGCACCTTTACCGCTTCCGGACAGGCAATCTTCTTTTCGTGAAGCCCCCGCAGGACGCCGAGCGCCAGGGCGTCCGAGCTGCAGAAAAAGCCGTCCGGAATTTCCGGTCGCTCCATACGTATAATCGCAGAATAGCCTTCCCGCCGACAGCTTTCGCAAAAGAGCGGCGGAAATACCTCTAAGCCAAGCTCTCCGGCCTTTTTCTCAAAGGCAGCATTTCTGTCCCCGGCACCCGGAAATGAAACAGCTGAGGCAATCATGCGCACCGTCCGGCAGCCGCTGTCACATAAAGTCTCCGCTGCCAGTCGGCCAATTTCCTCATTGTCCATCTGCACCGTGTCATACTTCTCACTTTCCCGATTATAAAGCACCACCGGAACCGGCAGAACTGCCTGATTCAAAAATGTCAGATCCTCCTCGGAGGCATTGCAGATGATCGCTCCATGGCAGCCGCTCTGAGATAAAAGCAGGTCCTCCTGATTTAATTTTCCGGCAACGTATGGGATAATCGAAAGATTGATTTTCGTCTCCAGCCCTTCCATTTTCCTTCGAAGTCCCTTTAAAAACCGCACCATCATCGGAGTCCGGAAATCATTCGCCCAGAAAAGAGCGATCCGAAGACTCTCCTGCCCTTCTCCGCTGCGGAGCTGCCTGGCCGCCATACTGGGCCGGTAATTCAGCTGCCTGGCCGCTTCCAGTATGATATGCTGTGTCTTTTCCGGGATTTTCCGCTCTTTTGCACGGTTCCTGAGCACGATAGATACCGTACTCTGTGAAAAGCCGGTTTTCTCCGCAATCTCTTTTATTGTAGCCATCTGGTACCTCTCAAACTTTGACCTATTGATGCTTTAACATAAAAGTCTGTATTACAATGCAGTCATGAACGATGGTAATGCTCCGATTATCCAAAAACCAGGAACCATACCGCGCCAGTTTCAAACAAAGAAATTTCCCATTTGCACAGAAAATTAAAAAAATACTACGCCTTACGCAATACGCAGCTTTTATTGACGTTTTTCATTTTAACACAGAAGGAAAAATAGTACAACGTTATACTTTCCCTATTGTCAAACTTTTCCTGCGGTATTAGAATACAGATGCTGATAAGTACAACGTTGTACTTATTGGTTTTTCACCGATTCTAAACGAAACTTAAGGAGGAACTTTCCATGTCTATGTCGTTTACGGTCATGCAGCAGACTCTCGTCATGTTTCTGCTGATGGCAGCCGGATACCTGCTGTATCGCGGCGGAAAAATTACCATTGAGGGCAGCAAAAGTATTTCTTCGACCCTTTTGTATCTGGTCATCCCCTGTGTAATCGTCAATACCTTCCTGACGGAAGCTACGCAGGAAAAGATAACCATCCTGCTGCTTTCCGCGGCGGTCAGTGCTCTGATCATTCTGCTGGCAGCCATTCTCTCCAGAGTACTGTTTCCCCATCATCCCATTGACGACTTCGCCGCCGCCTTTTCCAATGCCGGATTTATCGGCATTCCCCTGGTGCAGTCGGTCCTTGGCAATGACTCCGTATTTTACATTTCGACCTTTATCGTACTGATCAACCTGTTTCAGTGGATCTACGGAGCTCCGATGATGCGCGGCGCGAAAATGGAATTTCAGCCGCGGAAGCTGTTAATCAATCCAATTGTGATCAGTATGATCATCGGTCTGGTGTTATTCTTTTCCCAGATTCCGGTCCCCGGGGTGATCTGCACCTGTCTGGACAGTATCCAGAATCTGAATGCTCCTCTTGCCATGCTCGTCCTGGGAGTCTATCTGGCGCAGACTGATTTCCGCTCTGTCTTTATGACCGGACGGCTTTATAAAATGGCATCCGTCCGGCTGCTGCTCATTCCTGCCGCGACACTGCTTGTACTCTCCCTGCTCCCGGAAAAATGGAACAGCCTGCGCATGGCGCTCCTGATCGCGGCCAGCGCTCCCTCCGGAGCAAATGTAGCCGTCTATGCCCAGGTAAATGGAGGCGACTACGCCTACGCCGTAAAATGCGTGGCATTGACCACCTTACTGTCCATTATCACATTACCCCTGGTCATCGGCGCCGCGTCCATGCTTTGGGGAATGTAAAGTCATAATTGCCCGTTGTCCGCGGACCGGCATTTCGTATAATTATCAAAATCATTATGAATGTGAATCGAGTAGGGAGGCTTATTCCCTACTCTCTGCGCCAGCCGCGTATGGCGAAAGCCATAAAACCCCTTACGTGGCCGTGTGCATTAAAAAAGGAGGCTTTTATCATGATTCCAGAAGAAGTATTAGCAAAACTGAAAATCTTTTGGCAGAGCTCTTTCCAGAAAAGCACGATCCACTGCGTAACAGATGCTTTTACCCGTGAGGAGATCATGCTTCCCTCTCAGGACGGAACGCTGCTCCATACCGTCATTACCCGGCCTGTCTTCGAAAATATTGAGGAGGTGCTTCCAGAGGGCAATTCTTTACAAAACGAATCCGCATGGACGGATCAGCCTGACACAGAATGCTGTGAAATGGCACAGGTTGCATTACCAGAGGTTCGCCCTCGCCGGGTGGCATCCCACGCTTCGCATGGGATATTCCCTTCGCGAAGCGAATCTGCATGGAAAAGCCGACCAGCCGCAGAACGCAGCGATGAGGCATTTCCCGTCATCGTCCAGCGCAGCTGCTACCCGGAGCAGCTGCCCCTTTATGAAATCTGCGGCGAAGAGCTGGCAAAGAGAGGCTTTATCCATGTGATGCAGTATTGCCGCGGAACCGGCAAAAGTCAGGGAAAGTGGGAGCCCAACGTCAACGAGCGGGAGGACGGACTGAGTCTGCTAAACTGGTTGAATGATCAACCATGGGTAGAGTCTATGGTCTGGTGGGGCACCAGCTATCTGGCGCTGACCGGATGGGTGCTGGCCGACGCGGTTCCTTCTAAAATGAAGGGAATGGTGCTGAATGTCTATGGGACAGACCGTTATTCTTCTGCTTACGAAAAAGGAATGTTTCGTCATGATATCCTGACCGGATGGGCCATGCAGAATGCAGGGCGTCCTGTCGACGCAGATTATCTGAACAGCTGCCGCTATCGGCCCCAGATTGAAGTGGACGAAGCCCTGTGGGGCGGAAAGCTTCCCTGGTACCGGGACTGGATTTCCAACGAAAAGCTCTCCGATGATTACTGGCAAAGCGGCTTCTGGAAAATGCTCCGCGAAATCCCCGCACGGACGACCGTGCCAGTCTATGTCATCGACGCCTGGTACGATCACCACTTCAGCTCCGCCATCCACGGCTGGGAAGCTCTGAACCCGGAAACAAAAGCGCACAGCTGGCTCACCATCGGCTGCTGGAATCACTTTGGAAACAATGTTCTTCCCTGGTGCCAGCCTGAGCATTTAAACAATAATGAAGTCGCACTCATGCTCGATTTTACAAAGACTGTTCTTCTGGAAAAGAAGGTTCCGACAAAGCAGATCCGCTATTATCAGATCGGGAGCGACAGATGGCAGGAAACAGAAGCCTTTCCACCAAAAAAAGAAGCTGTCCGATCCTTATACCTCACCGGAGCAAGGGAACTGGCAGACTCGCCTGATGAAAACACGGACAAGGACAAAACGTTGTCGTTCATTTTTGATCCGGAACACCCGGTACCGAGCTGCGGCGGCGAAGCTCTGCTGACAAGCATGAATCTGGCCGGAAGCCTTCTGCAGCCGGAACCCGGCTGGCGTGACGATGTGCTCACCTTCCTAAGTCCGGTTCTGGATGAGCCACTGACCATTTTCGGAAAAATCCAGGTAAAACTCTCTGTCATGACGGACGCAGAGGATACCGCCTTTACCGCCCGCCTCAGCCAGGTACTCCCGGACGGAAAGGCTTATCATATGCGCTCCTCCATCACACGTATTCTGGCGGACCAGACCGATTATCAGCCCGGCACAAAAACCACCGTCCAGATTACCATGTGGGATATCAGCTGGCAGGTTCCCGCAGACTGCCGCCTGCGCCTGGACATTTCCAGTTCCGATTTTCCGCAGTATGCCGTTCACTCCAACTATGCCGGGCCATGGGCCGATCAGAAAAAGGTGCGCAAAGCAACGCAGACGATTTTCTGCGGGGAGGACTCTGTGCTGGAATTACCGCTGATGGTGTGATTTTGGGAAACAAAGCTTTTGAGAAACAAAGCTATACTTTATATTCCGCTCATACATGAATCCGACAACCATATTTAAAAAACAATCAAACAATAGCTGCTCCAGGATGCAACTCATTAAGCTGCATTCTGGAGCAATCCCCCAAAATCGTCATTTTTATTTTGCTGTTTTACCTCAAAATCGTTAATTTTCAACACCTCGCGACACTATTTTATGTATCAGCGGCTGCATCCACCGACCGGACATAATACAGAACACGCCCAGAAAAGATGCCATCACATATCCAATTCCCGTATACCAGATCACAGCAGCCATCACTATGATCACAACTGCCCGTATGGTATAGACCCGGCGCATGTAGCGCTCAGCGGCGTCCTGGTCCATATCAAGCGCATGGTCAATCGACCGGTACATATGAATAGAAAGCACCGCCGCGACCGCCACACCGATCCACAAACCGACAGCAAAGGAAACCCGGCCGCTCCAGAACGGTCTGTAAATATAAGCAGCGGCAAAGAAAAGCATCTGAATCGTTACACCGGATAAAAATATTCCTGCCAGGATTTCCGACAGCTTTTCATTTATTTTTGAACCCATGAACATGCCCCGAAATTCTGTAAATTTCTCTATGAATTATTTCTATGAATTTTCGTAACTGAGCCGTTTCGTACCTTTGCCGGCCAGCTACAGATTACCTCATACTTTTGAACATACCTATAGTTTCCATCATACATCAGGTAGTTTCCGTCATTTTACTTTCTGATACATTCTATGCTCTTATTTTCATAATAAGTGAAAAGACTTTTCCGAAATAATTGCATAGGTCTCATCTTAGCATAGAATACAAAAGGCTGCCACCACAATTTTATTAATTTTTCCTTCACTCCGGCGCGACCTCCTTCCAGATCTCCATGATCAGCAGCAGCGCAGCCGGACCGAGAGCGACTCCGGCCGTGCCGAACAAGTATAATCCCACGTAGACCGCAATGACCATCACGATCGGATAAACGCCCAGCTTCTGTCCGATCAGCCTCGGCTCCAGAAATTCACGTACAATATAGGTCAGCAGGAAAAGTCCCAGATATCCAAGCGAAAGCCTGTATTTTTTCTGGAAAACAAACACGACCGCCATCGGCACCAGCACCGTCCCTGTGCCGATAAATGGCAGGACGTCCAGCAGGCTGACCACAATGCCCAGCAGCAGAAAATAAGGATTTCCGAGCAGCCACAGTCCCGCCGTACACAATACCATAATGACGCCGATAATCATGGCCTGTGCTTTTAAATACATCCCCCCACACTTTCCCATCCGCTCTGTAATATTATGCAGATGCTGATAAATCTGGTATTTTTGCAGTTTCTCTTTGATCTCATCATAGTCCTTCGCGAGCAGCACGACCGAAATGAACAGCATCAGCACAAACAAGGCAGCGTTTGAAAACTTTTTCAGATATTTTACGGAATAATGGAAAACACCGGGCACAAGGTAGACCCGGATCTGGTCGGTGGCCGTCTCAATCCCGGAATAGATAAAGTCCTTCACCGCCTCTACCTCCACACCGAAGTTATCCTCTGCCACCAGACAGCAGCGGTCAATAAAGGTACAGATACAGCCATAATATTCATCAAAATGCAGCGCAATCCGGCGAATCTGTCCGACCAACAGACCATAAAATACATAGATCAGATAACAGCAGACTGCCAGAAGCACCATCAGCAGGATGGAAACAAGCACTTCCTTCTTCCAGACCAGCCTTTTATGAATTTTCTCTGTGATGGGATTCAGCCCGCGCACCACCATGTACGCGATCAAAAAAGGAATCACGTAGAGCAGAAGGTATTTAAACAGCAAATACACTGCCAGCGTGATTCCCGATAGATACAGTACTTTCTTCCATTCCGACATACCAGGCCTCCAGTTAAATACGCCTTCAGTTTCCTGAAGATAGTATGTCTGAAAATGGAATTTGTATGTATTTTTAATTCTCCCTAAGCAATTTCACATTACTCAAATATCAGATGATCTGGCAGAACCCTGCCTGGCTCTGATTTTCTGAAAATTGATTACGTCAAATAGTCGTTTTGTGAACTGCCCATTGTCTAAAGCCAATGGGATTGCAGTCGACCTATTTCAAAAATGGATTGAAAATCTCCGCGCTCGGCTGAACCGTAAAGGTTTCCATCTTTTTTGTCGCCGGATGCCGGAAGGTAAGAGACACCGCGCAAAGAGCAAGTGTAGTCTGCACATTACTTTGACGCTCGCACTGCGGATTGTATTTTCGGTCTCCATAAAGCGGCATCCCGGCATGTGCCATCTGCACCCGGATCTGGTGATGGCGCCCGGTCTTCAGATTAATTTCGACAAGGGCAAGTGTCTTTTGCGCAGACGTCCACTGTCTCAAAATCCGATATTGAAGCTCAGCACGTTTTGCTGCCTTGTCTCTCTGATCTGACACATAAGAAGTATTATTTCTGCCATCCTTTGCCAGATAATCCACCAGGGTGTGCCATTCGCCCGATCCCTGCTGACCATTCTGATCTGCCCGTTCTTCTGATTTCGCATGCAGTGTTTTTACAACCGATAATTTCACATCCGGTGAAGTCTCCACCACAGCCCAATATGTCTTTTTCATACTGCCATCAGTAATCTGGCGGCTCAAATCCGCCGCCGCACGCCTTGTTTTTGCAAATACAAGCACACCCTCTACCGGCTGATCCAGGCGATGGACTACATATAAATCAAGGACGCCATTGGTTCCTGTCTGCCTGTACGGTATGCCATAAGCATTGCCAACGCAACCGGAGGATTCCTTATGGCTATGAGCAAGATCAGACTTCGCAGCGAGAGATTTTTCTGACATGTGATTCTTTAATATACTGACCATGTCCTTTTCACGTACTGACGCGCTCTGCACTGGGATACCGGCCGGCTTATGGCAGACAAGGATTTCTTTGTCTTCATATATAATCATACTGATTCCTCATATTTTGTATATCTCTATTCTGTGAAAACACCTCAAATTCTTCGTGCTTCATATTTTTGCTATACCAAAAAAAGACAGAAATCAAAAAATCATTACATTCCTGTCCTTTCTACGCTGGAAAATTCGTAACTGTTCACCTTTTTTGAACGCACATCGCAAAAATTCGTTCCATCTCCTCATAATCGCATAAAAATGATTTTTTGCTTGCATTTATCATATCCTCGCCGCTGATATTAGCAAAACTGATAACATAACCATTATGCAAGGCTAATGATCTTATAAATTCACGCTGACTCCTGCCGTTTCCTTCCCGGAATGGATGCAAGGCATTAATCTCAGCAAAATAATACGCAAGTCGTTTTATAAATATCTCCTTTTCAAGCCCGACCAAATAATTTTCCTTTTTCAGATTTTCAAAAATTATTTCTGCCTGAGACTCGATAAATTTTACGTTACAGAACATATTCTCTTTTGCAATGTCAACCGTCCGAATCTGCCCAGCCCATTCATAAATATCCTGAAAAATATATCGGTGAATCTTCTGCAGATGTTCAAGGTTAAATTTACCAATGACCGGTTTATCAAGAAGTTCCGATAACCGAAGCATGGTCAGCCTGCGTTCAAAACTATGCAGCTTATCCATATCTCTGATATCCAGCTTATTCCCGCGAAGCAACGAGCCAGGTAGCCGTGCTTGCACGGCTATTTGGCGACTGCCGCGAGGGTCAAATACCCCGATGCTTGCATTGGGGTATTTGACTTATAAGGACATCAGAATCCGGATAGCAGTAAATTCTGTCCGCCATATCATACCTCACTCAAAATTTTCTGCCGTGCCTCGTCGGTTGTTAAATGTCCCGACCTGATCTCTTTCAGCATATCCAGATCGGCAGATGTCAAAGGCATTCCTTCCATTTTCAATGTAGCGTCTATCTCACGAATTGCTTCAACCGGAGTATATACCTCCCTGTTCACCTTCACGCTAAAAGGAATTCCACCTTGTATGATCAATTGTTTAAGTGCCATATTGATATAAGTCGACATATTGAGTCCCAGTGTGTCAAGAATATCATTTGCTGTAGTTTTCACACTTTTGGGAGTTCTTGCCTGTACTAAATCCATTGCTTCCATCATCAGCACCTCTCTTTCTATATAATGATATTGTAATACACTATATAGATATTGTCAATTATCACATCTTAAACCGATATCCGACGCCCCAGATGGTCTCGATGTATTCAGGCTTGGAGGACTGCTTCTCGATCTTCTCGCGGATTTTCTTGATATGGACGGTCACGGTCGCGATGTCTCCGATGGATTCCATGTCCCAGATCTCTCGGAAAAGCTCTTCCTTGGTGAAGACATGGTTCGGATTCTGGGCAAGGAAGGTGAGCAGGTCAAATTCCTTGGTCGTGAAGCTTTTTTCCTCGCCGTTGATCCATACGCGGCGGGCGGTCTTATCAATTTTGATCCCGCGGATTTCCACGATATCATTTTCCTGGATACTGCTGTTGACCAGACGCTCATAGCGCGCCAGATGAGCCTTGACACGAGCCACCAGTTCACTCGGGCTGAACGGCTTGGTCATGTAGTCGTCCGCGCCGAGACCCAGACCGCGGATCTTGTCAATGTCGTCCTTTTTGGCAGATACCATGATAATAGGAAGATTCTTTTTCTCGCGAATCTGGCGGCAGATCTCAAAGCCATCGATCTCCGGCAGCATCAGATCCAGAATAATCAGGTCAAAATCCTCCTCCAGAGAGCGCTTCAGCCCTCTTTCTCCGGAGCTTTCAATCTCCACCTCAAATCCGGAGAGCTCCAGATAATCCTTTTCCAGATCAGCAATCGCGTCTTCATCTTCTACAATCAGAATTCTGCTCATACGTTTTCCCCCTGTATCTGTATTTATAATTTCTTTGTAACTGTTCAGTACCTTCACAGTTACGGGAAAAAGTCCATTTAAAATCGCTGCGCGATGGGACTTTTTCCTGTAAAATATACGTTTTCATACGTACCTCGCAGCGGGTGCGAGGTACTGTCCTGAATAGTTACATTTCTTTTCTATATCTATTTCCACATTTTTTCCAGGATATTTCTAAATAACCATCCTGATGTGCCGTCTCAACCATACTTTTTATTATAACACTGCTTATGCTGTCATCAGCCAACGCATCCGCCGATTATCCAAAAACCCTCACTGCTGCGCAGAGCTGCCCACCGCATACTTTCGGATGAGAAAATGCATCGTCGTTCCTTCTCCGACCTTACTGGTCGCCCAGATCCGCCCGCCGTGGTCTTCAATGATTTTCCGTACAATTGAGAGACCGATGCCGCTGCCTCCCTGGGAAGAGTTACGCGACATATCCGTGCGGTAAAAGCGGTCAAAAATATTCACCAGATCCTTATTTTCAATGCCTTTGCCATTATCCTCAATCTCTGCCTGTACAAAATCACCGGCATTAAAAACACGCAGCTGCACCTCTTTCCGAGGCTTATCCATATATTTGATTGAATTACCAATAATATTGTTAACCACCCGCTTCAGCTGCTCCGCGTCCGCGATGACAAGAGTACCCGGCTCTACACTGTTAATGTAGGAAAAACGGATCTCCCGCTCATGCATTTCCAGTCCGACTTCTTCCGCACAGTCGTCAAAATACTCCACCGCGTCGATCTTTTTAAAATTATAAGGAATGCGGTTTGTATCAATCTTGGAATAAAAGGTCAGCTCATTGATCAGCCGGTCCATATCATTTGCCTTAATATAAATCGTGCGGATATAACGGTCCATCTTCTCCGGCGTGTCCGCAACGCCGTCCATGATTCCTTCCACATAGCCTTTCACAGCTGTGATCGGCGTCTTCAGGTCATGCGAAATATTGCTGATCAGCTCCTTGCTCTGACGGTCAAAGCTTTCCTTTTCCTCCTCCTGCATCTTCAGCTGCCGGCGCATGTCGTCAAAATCCCGGCACAGCATACTGATCTCGTCGTTCCCTTTTACTTCAATCTCAAAATCAAAATCCTTTTCCTTGATCCGGTGGGTCGCCTCACTGAGCTTTTTCAGCGGAACATTGACCCCTGTATAAATCCAGATTACCATGATCAGAGAAGTAAAAATCAGAATCACCGCTACAGCAATCAGCAGATCCTGAAGCAGCTTCCGCGTCTGTTTTACAATCCGCGCAGCGGATGATATGATAAAAATACTTCCCTCTGAGCCATCCTCAAAGGCGACATCCAGCTGCCTGATAAACGCGCGCGTGTCTTCGCCAACGTAAGTGCTGACATCCGAAACTTCACCTGCCTCCCGGAACGATGGAAGATCTTCAAAAAGCAAAGAAGCATTATCATCCTCCGTTGCGCCGACATAATACAAAGTGTCATCTACCCGCACAATCAGATAAGAATACCGCTCGACCAGCTCTTCATTCATCTCGTCCAGATAAGACGTATCCAGAAAAACATCCGCATCCTCATCCGCCTGCTCTATCAGCCTGTCAAAAATTTCCTGCGTCGAGTTGCTGATAATCTGCATGGAGTCAGTAATATTATCCAGCGTAACTGTCACGCCATAATTATTCTCCAATGCCCCCCGGTATCTTGTAAAACTCAGCATAATGATACCGAACATCAGACACGGCACCATCATAATAATCAGAAAGGCTATGACAAGCCTCGTTCTTAACTTCATTTCATCACCCTTTATTCCCTCTCCTCATTCCGTTTGCTAGTATAGCATACGGATGTTTGAATTTCCTCTAAAGAAAGATGGATAAATCTAAATTTTTTATAAAATGACAGCACCCGCGTCAAATCACGAAACAAATTCCAAATAGATACTATCTTTCTTAGCGAATATTCATAATAACATAAAGAAACAAAAGGCCGCGAAAGGAACGCCCGTGCCCCATTCGTGACCTTTTGCTCTATAGACTTTATATTTATCTATTGTTTAGTCATATATCGATTCCGTCACTGACTTATCGGTTCCGGACACACAAGTATCCTTACAGATATTTCTCCAGTGCTTCTACGCGGTCCGTCTTCTCCCACGGAAGATCCAGATCGTTTCTGCCGAAATGTCCATAGGCAGCCGTCTGTTTGTAGATCGGGCGGCGCAGATCCAGCATTTTGATAATGCCGGCCGGACGCAGATCAAAGTTTTCTCGGATGATCTCTGTCAGCTTTTCATCCGTAAGCCGTCCGGTACCGAAGGTATCCACCATGATGGAAGTCGGCCTTGCCACGCCGATCGCATAGGAAAGCTGAATCTCACATTTTTCAGCCAGACCGGCTGCCACAATATTTTTTGCAACATAACGAGCAGCATACGCAGCCGAACGATCTACCTTTGTGCAGTCCTTACCGGAAAACGCACCGCCACCATGGCGGGCATATCCGCCGTAGGTATCCACGATAATCTTGCGCCCGGTCAGACCGGAATCTCCATTCGGCCCGCCGACCACAAACCGCCCGGTCGGATTGACATAAAATTTTGTATTTTCATCTACCATATTCTGCGGAAGAATCTCGTCAAAGACATATTTCTTGATGTCCGCGTGGATCTGCTCCTGAGAAACCTCCGGATCATGCTGCGTCGAGAGTACGACCGCATCCAGACGGAAGGGCTTTCCATTCTCGTCATATTCCACCGTTACCTGGCTCTTTCCATCCGGCCGCAGATATTTCAGCGTACCATCTTTACGCACCTTTGTCAGCTGCCGCACCAGCTTATGTGCCAGCGAGATCGGGTACGGCATATACTCGTCCGTCTCGTTTGTCGCATAACCGAACATCATGCCCTGATCGCCCGCGCCGATTGCCTCCAGCTCATCGTCTGTCATGCTCTGCTCCGCGCCGATTGACTTGCTCTGCTCCGCGTCAGCCGCTTTGCGTTCATTGTCCGCCGCTCCCGGCTCCGCATAGGTTTTACTCGCACTATCCTCTGTTTTTCCACGTGCCTCCAGTGCCTTATTGACGCCCATTGCGATATCCGGCGACTGCTCATCAATCGCCGTAATCACCGCGCAGGTGTCCGCGTCAAATCCATATTTTCCTCTGGTATAACCAATCTCGCGCACTGTGTCTCGTACAATTTTCTGAATATCCACATACGCCTTTGTGGATATCTCGCCCATGACCAGCACCAGACCGGTCGTCGTCGCCGTCTCGCAGGCCACACGACTCATCGGATCCTGCTCCAGCAGTGCATCCAGTATCGCATCCGAAATCTGATCGCAGATTTTATCCGGATGTCCTTCTGTCACGGACTCGGAAGTAAACAAGTATCTGTCCATTTTTTTCATCCTTTCTTCTTGTCAATGATATCTTTTCACTGCTTCCACCATTCCTTCACGTTCCTTCTGCCTCATTTTTCCTCGCTGCATAATCTGAAAAGAAGTCTGGTGGTTTCCGTTTTTCTCCGCCGCCGCAAGCGCAGACGGACATTCAGGTTATGACGAAACAGAATTCCATAAACTGGATTCTCGCACCGCCGCATAAATGCGAAAGCTGAAAAATCCGCCAAAAAGGCGGACTTAATATTTCATCAAATCCCCTTATTGTTCGAGTTGACTCGCTCAGGTTGGCACCTTCCGATGATCAGTTATCTGACAAAACATCTGCCGTTTCATCCGATAAACCAAACCGGGGTTGCCGTGGCTTCACAGATCCTATGTATCTCCACCACTCTGAATAAGAGAAAAGCTATTTTGTTGTCTGCATCCACACGTTTCGGTCACAAAACATCATCAGCCATCAAAAAAAGACGTCATCAGAAACAAAGCGTGGCAGAAACATGCCGAACGATTTCACGCGTATACGTTACAGCGTTTCCAGTAGATTGTCAAGCCATTTTTCGAAAAACGCTACTGGACAAATCAGCCTGTTTGTCCAAATTTCATTCGTTTTAAACATTTTCAGATTCTTTTACGATTTCATTAATTTGATTCGGCTATCCGCCAAAAATTGATACGCTGCTTTTCACATACACAATCTATAAACTTTTTATGAAGAAAATAAAGAATTTATAGGCACTGTTGACAAAAAAGCTTTCATTTGTAATAATGCAAGCGGCAATTCAACTTGTAACGACTGTCTCCTTTTTTTGATCCGCAGTTTCACAGAGAGAACAAAGACTGGAGACCATAAAAAAGACTGAAAAAGAAAGAAGGCAAGACATGCTAGAGCTGAAATCAATCAAAAAGGATTACCTCTCCGGTGAAAACACGGTCCACGCGCTCAAAGGGATTGACCTGAAGTTCCGCAGCAGTGAGTTTGTCGCGATCCTCGGGCCATCCGGCTGCGGCAAGACTACGATGCTGAATATCATCGGCGGCCTGGATCATTACACGGAAGGCGATCTGATCATCAACGGTATTTCCACCAAAAAATACAAGGATCGCGACTGGGACACCTACCGCAACCATTCCATCGGCTTTGTATTCCAGACCTACAACCTGATCCCCCATCAGACGGTGCTGCGCAACGTCGAGCTGGCTCTGACCCTCGCCGGTGTCTCAAAATCCGAGCGGAGGGAGCGCGCAAAGGCCGCACTTGAAGAGGTCGGTCTCGGCAATCAGCTGCACAAACGCCCCAATGAGATGTCCGGCGGGCAGATGCAGCGTGTGGCGATCGCACGTGCCCTGGTAAACAATCCGGACATCATACTCGCCGATGAGCCTACAGGCGCTCTCGATACTGAGACCAGCATACAGGTTATGGAGATTCTCAAAAAGATTTCCAAAGACCGCCTGGTCATCATGGTAACGCACAACCCGGAGTTAGCTGAGCGCTATTCTTCCCGGACCATCCGCATGCTGGACGGCGAAATTACATCTGATTCCATGCCCCTGACAGCAGAGGAGATCGAATACGAGCAGCGGAAGGACCATCAGGAACACGTCCGCAACAAAAAAGTCAAAAAACCGTCGATGTCGCTTTTTACCTCCTTCGGACTTTCCTTAAGAAACCTGGGGACAAAGCGGGGACGTACGATTCTGACCGCCTTCGCGGGGAGCATCGGCATC
>JAJQFO010000111.1 GCA_021201095.1 Lachnospiraceae bacterium | reverse complement strand
GATGTGACCATCCTTCGAATTGAAAAAGGAGCGCGCTTTGTCCCGGACTATGAGATAGTCCTGCTTGCTCAGTATTTTCACGTTTCTACGGACTATCTTCTGGGAGTATCGGATAAGTAGCATATCAGAGGAAGCCATTGATACACAATCAAAATATTTTGAAATGAAATAGGAACTAAGGAGGTCCCTCTACATGAATGATTCCGCTAACACCTTCGGAAAAATGATCAGACAGGCCCGCACAGAGCAGCAGCTGACGCTGTACAGACTTGCCGAAAAGCTGAACACGTCCGCTGCTTATCTGAGAACAATTGAAAACGGCACTCACACACCCAGCCTGGATTTATTCTGCAGGATCATCCGGGCGCTGCACTTATCAGCAGATGCATATATTTATGCGTCAGCCGACACCCGCAGTGATACATACCTGGAGCTTTTGCAGCTGCTCTCAAAATGTGACGAAGAACAGCTTGGCTGCCTTCTGAAAACAGCGGCCGCCCTGACTGGAATGCCAAAAGACAGTAACAAATGATCATCTGGCTCCTGTCCATGGACAAATATTTCAGATAATCTGCCGTATTGCCTTCGCTACACCGTCCTCTTCGTTGGAATCGGTGACAAGGTAAGCGGCAGATTTGCATGTTTCGACCGCATTGCCAACAGCAATGCCATACTTTACCAGGCAGATCATATCCAGATCATTATAGGCATCTCCGAAGGCTGCCGCTTCCTCAGGTGCGATTCCCAGTTCGTCCAGCAAATACGAGAGCGTATTTCCTTTGCCAGAACGGGCATGGACAATCTCCAGCAGATGCGGCACGGAGGATGTGGTCTGGATAAATGGAATGGTTTTCTCCATGACCTCTTTACAATGCGCCAGGAGAGAATAATCCGCACTCACTACCGACAGGCTGTCAAGCTCACTTTTATGTTCACGCAAAAAAGACCGGATATCCTGTACCGGAGTGCGTGTGCGCTTCACATAGCCAATGCCAAACCCTGTCGCGCCGTATTTCCCGGGGTTTTCCAGATAACTGGCCTCCGAATAAGGGACACCGTCGATAAATCCTTCTATCGTGAGAGCTGAATACCTATTCTGTGTTTTTCCATCATCAGTTTCAATTAAGCCATCCAAAGCCTCGCAGGAATACATTTGCCCCCCAGCCATCGACGCAATCCCATCTTTAGACGTTCTTCCATCCATAAGGGTAATCTTATCCATTCGCACGAGCTCATCCATCGTCAGAATTTCTTCCACAGAAGCAGCCTCCAATGGACAGCTGTAGATGCGCTTCCCCTGTGATACAGAATAAATCGCAGCACCATTCGAGGTAATCACATACTCAACTCCCGGCAAGGCAAGCACCTCTTCCGGCACAGAAGAAAATGCCCGTCCGGTTGCCGGCACAATCTGAATCCCCTGACCAGCCGCCAGAGAAATCATCTGTCTCGTCATTTCCGAAATCTTCTTATCGTCCGTCAGAAGTGTACCGTCCAGGTCGCTCGCAATCAATTTTACAGACATGTACTCTTATCCTTTCCGATCCGGGCTTCCTAAAATCAGATATTCCTTCTGCGCCGGATTCTCTACGTCAACAGGTGATTTTATCTTCAAATTCTCAGTGTCGACTAATGCTTTTTCTTCGAATTCTCTATGCCAACAGGTGCTTTTTCCTTCGAATTCTTCGCATTAGCAAATGATCTTTGAGTTCGAATTCTCTGCGTCCGCAGGTATTCTTTTTGTTCCGGAAGTATCCGATAGCTCTCCAGGGCCTTCTGAATCGTCTTATTATGCGTCCACGGATCCAGCCGTCTCTCTTCAATAAACGGCAGAACCGCTTCATACTGTTTTGCCAGAGCTGTAGCAAAATACCACGCAATCATCATGCTGATATAGTATGGACATTCACCCGCCACGGGTTCTTCTTCCAGCGCCTTCCCCACTGTTATATTCTCTATATAGGCCGTTCTCTGCCCTTTGCTTCGAAAATAAGGCCTGTCCGCCGGAATCGCAGCTACCCGTTCGGCGTATTTTACCTCAAAATCAGCATCGAGAAAATATTTCATCAGCATCCCTATTCCAAAACGAACGGTATAAATATGAGAAGAGTCAAGCCAACGGTCTATGTATGGGAGCAGCTGTTTTGTATTCTTTTTGAAAATCCCCGGCGAAAGCTGATCGCAGGTCGCCCAGTTATCGATATAAGGCAAAAAAGCTTCGAGCTGTTCCAGGCAGAGGGCAAAATCCCGCTGCCCCGCAATCAGAAACGCGTGAAGCTGATTCTCCTCAAAATAAAAATGCGGCAGTTCTTCCATAAATGCACACGGCCCCGCCATTTTCTTTGTCAGATCTCGCAGCACTGGTGTCCGCACACCGATAAATCGTTCTCTTGGAAGTCCTGGCGTCAGATTGGCCTGAAAATCCGCGTATTTTATATCCTGATGCTCAAAGAGCAGTTCCTGTATCCGTGTCATAATTTATTCCAATTTTTTTGAATAATTTCTTTCGCGTATTGCAATACCGGCAGTTCTCTTCTGACAATAAGCCTGCCTATTTTTGTGACAGCACAACGCTCATACTCTCGTACAGCTTCCGTATAATCCAGTTTCAGAGTCATCAGATGAAAATCGTATTTCTCTTCCTCCGTCAGATGATTCTCCCCAAAAGAAATAGCCTTGCAAAGATAATAATGATTCACGTTATAACGGTATGCCCCTGTATTATGCTCCTATATGTCGGTTTACTTCCAGTTTATCCAATATACCGTTCGCAGTAACTCCCGGATGCGTGACATAGATTCTGCAGATTTCCTCTACAAAAGATGTCTCCAGGTGCAGTTGGGCTGCTATCTGTGAAATCGTCTTTCCGCGGCGCATTCTGGTGAGAATCCCATTAATCAGATGAAGAAGCTCTCCGGATGATAAAGCAGAGAGATCAGAAAATTCTTCATCGTCTCCTTCTTGGCGCGTTCCCGTTGTCGAATCAGCACATAACAGAGTGGCTGACTGCTCTGTCTGCGTCAGATGAACAACTATATCTTCTTCTGTCCCGATCGCAACTTTTTCAACCTGCCAGGTACGTTCTTCAAGATTCAGAACAGCCATGGACAATTCCAGGCGAAAGCGTTTTCTTCCGCAGGAACCAGGGTTTAGCCAGAACCGCTCATTTGCTAAACCATATTCCTGCCCCCGCTGAAAGCCAGATGAATCATTGATGTTTCCCAGCCTTCCCTGAAAGTCAGATGAAGTGTCTGCGTTGGCCTTTTCCTCGACATGGAAGTTTTCTGTTTCTGCCTGAAACTTATGAGTGTGTCCTGAAATTATAATATCGCAATTATCAGGAATCACTGCCTTCTTCCTGTTGTGCACCACAAAAAAGCGCAGCTGTTCAAGCTGAAATTCCAGTGTTTCCGGTATACCTTTCGCCCAGTCTCCGTCCGCATTGCCGCGAACCAGATAAAGAAGAGCATCCTTTTTCAAATTGGCTTTGATCCGATCAACGATCTCCGGTTTACTGACATCACCGGCATGAATCACCGCATCCGCTATGCGGATCTGTTCGAGAACCTCCGAGCGCAAAACGTCATGGGTATCTGAAATCACCGCAATACGCATTTTCCTGACCTCCGTTTCATAACAACCACTCAGTTATAACAAACAGTGATAGTCGTTTTACTTTGCACGGCGCAAACCTGAAATTACTGACCACGATTCCAGTGCAAAGAAGGACACGCTTCAGTCATAGCCCATAGATGTCATTCAACAATTTTATTCCCGTCTTCGTCCGATAAACCCGGTCACGGAATCGCTCAATCTGATCTCTGTGTGCCTGACTTTCATCAGCGTTAACCAGAAAATCCGCCTCCAATAAAATCTGATAATCGATTCCATCAACCTGATTCAATGTATGATGATGCCCCACAAGGAAGCAGATCCGATCCAGCTGATCGCCGGACAATCCCATACCCTCATAAAACGCTCTTGCCATCGCCGGGCCTTCCAACTCCTGATGCGGACCGTCTGCATCTCCATATTTCTCTCTGCAGAGCGGACACGCAATGTCATGCACGATCGCCGCAAGCTCCAGTGTTTCCCGCGTATATGTATCCAGACCTTCCAGCTCGCCGATTGTTTTTGCAAACGCCCATACCTTCTGGAAGTGGTTGATATCATGATGACACTTTTCGTTCTGCCCCTGCGCGTAAAACTGAATCATTTTAACCATTGCTTTTGATACAGACATCTCTTTTCTCTCCTAACCCATGCATAAAGTCCGTTTTCCAGCTGCTGATTACTAAACTATAGCATACGAACATTTACATGTAAATCAAAAAGTGCAAAGAAAAAAACCGCAACCCCCTGAACATTCAAAGGATTGCGGTATTCATAATTACTATAAATACTATGTTGCTCTAATCACAAATTACTCGATGATCGTAGCAACACGGCCTGATCCTACTGTACGGCCACCCTCACGGATAGCAAATGTAAGACCCTGCTCCATAGCGATCGGATGGATCAGCTCGATGGTCATCTCTACGTTGTCACCAGGCATGCACATCTCAGTGCCTTCCGGAAGGTTGATCACGCCTGTAACGTCAGTTGTTCTGAAATAAAATTGCGGACGATAGTTGTTGAAGAACGGTGTATGACGACCACCCTCGTCCTTGGTCAGTACGTATACCTGAGCGGTAAACTTGGTGTGGCACTTGATGGTGCCCGGTTTTACCAGTACCTGTCCACGCTCGATATCAGTTCTCTTGATACCACGAAGAAGAGCACCGATGTTGTCGCCTGCCTGTGCATAGTCAAGCAGCTTACGGAACATCTCGATACCGGTAACGGTTGTCTTCTGGATCTCTTCCTTGATACCAACGATCTCAACTTCCTCGTTCAGCTTCAGAGTACCACGCTCTACACGGCCTGTAGCAACGGTACCACGGCCAGTGATGGTGAATACGTCCTCGATCGGCATAAGGAACGGCTGGTCAGTCGCACGCTGAGGATCCGGAACCCAGCTGTCAACAGCATCCATAAGCTCCATAACCTTGTCGCCCCACTCTCCGTCCGGCTCTTCCAGAGCCTTCAGAGCAGAACCCTGAATGATCGGCGTGTCATCGCCCGGGAACTCATACTCGTTGAGCAGCTCACGGATCTCCATGTCAACCAGCTCAAGAAGCTCTTCATCATCTACCATATCGCACTTATTCATAAATACAACGATATACGGAACACCTACCTGACGGGACAGAAGGATGTGCTCCTTTGTCTGAGCCATAACACCGTCTGTAGCAGCTACTACAAGGATCGCGCCATCCATCTGAGCAGCGCCGGTGATCATGTTCTTTACATAGTCAGCGTGGCCTGGGCAGTCAACGTGTGCATAGTGTCTCTTCTCTGTCTCATACTCAACGTGAGCAGTAGAGATTGTGATACCACGCTCTCTCTCTTCCGGAGCCTTATCGATGTTATCGAAGCTTGTCTCCACGTTTCCTGCTACTCTGTGGGAAAGAACCTTTGTGATTGCAGCTGTCAGGGTTGTCTTACCATGATCGACATGACCGATGGTACCGATGTTGCAATGCGGTTTTGTTCTTTCAAATTTAGCCTTTGCCATTTTGAATGTCCTCCTTAATTCAATTGCTTTTGATTTTCTTCATTCGGATGAAACTTCAATTGTCATCCGCCGCCGGGCGCCGAGTGTGCCAGATGGCAATCTCTGGCACCCGCGCGCATCAGTACAGGCTGTACTGATTATATTTCAAAACGTTCTGATTTTCAAGCTTTTTTTATATAATAGGAGAAGAAAATCGCTTCCCATATCGCTCCGAAATCTGGCGATTCCAGACTTCAGCCAGCTTGTCAGGCGTTCTGCCGTCTCCTCAGCCGGTCTCCAGGGGAAACCAGGCCAAAGAAACAGATTTTCTTTTGTAATGAATTTGTAGTTTGTTTATAATTACTTTGACTTCGCGCTCAGGACTTTCTCCTGTACAGACTTCGGTACCTGCTCATAGCGTTCAAAGAACATCGAGTAGTTTCCACGGCCCTGCGTCTTCGAACGAAGATCCGTCGAATAGCCGAACATCTCCGCCAGCGGTACAAACCCTCTGACGATCTTGCCGCCGCCAAGGTCATCCATGCCCTCAATACGTCCGCGACGGGAGTTGATATCGCCAATGACATCACCCATATATTCTTCAGGCATAGTCACTTCCACCTTCATGATCGGCTCAAGAAGTACCGGATTGCCCTGCTTCATGGCGTCCTTGAATGCCAGAGAGCCTGCGATGTGGAATGCCATCTCACTGGAGTCTACCTCATGGTAAGAGCCATCATACACATTCGCGTGTACACCGAGCACCGGATATCCGCCGAGGACACCGGCCTTCGCCGCTTCCTCGATACCCTCGCCGACTGCCGGAATGTATTCCTTCGGGATTGCACCGCCGACAACGGTTGACTCAAATTCAAACGTCTTCTCACCATTCGGATCCATAGGTGTAAAAATCACCTTACAATGTCCATACTGACCGCGGCCGCCGGACTGCTTCGCGTACTTGCTGTCCACCGTAACCTCTTTGGTGAAGGTCTCCTTGTAGGCAACCTGCGGGGCACCTACGTTTGCCTCTACCTTGAACTCACGGAGCAGACGGTCAACGATAATCTCCAGATGAAGCTCACCCATACCGGCGATGATGGTCTGACCGGTCTCCTGATCCGTATGCGCACGGAAGGTCGGATCCTCCTCAGCCAGCTTTGCGAGTGCCTCGCCCATCTTGCCCTGGCCAGCCTTGGTCTTCGGCTCGATAGCCAGCTCGATAACCGGCTCCGGGAACTCCATGGACTCCAGAATTACCGGATGCTGCTCGTCACAGATCGTATCACCAGTCGTCGTCAGCTTAAAACCAACTGCGGCAGCGATATCACCGGAATAAACCTTCGTCAGCTCTGCACGCTTGTTCGCATGCATCTGCAGGATACGACCGACACGCTCTTTCTTTCCTTTTGTCGCATTCAATACATAGGAACCAGCGTTCATCGTACCAGAGTAAACACGGAAGAATGCCAGCTTTCCTACGAACGGATCTGCCATGATCTTAAATGCCAGCGCGGAAAACGGCTCATCATCCGATGAATGACGCACGACTTCGTTTCCTTCCATATCGGTACCCTTGATCGGCGGGATATCGATCGGAGACGGCATATACTCAATGACAGCGTCCAGCATTTTCTGCACGCCTTTATTCCGATAAGCGCTTCCACAGCATACTGGCACTGCAGTGCATTCACAGGTTGCTTTTCTTAAGGCTGCTTTCATCTGCTCAGTAGACGGTTCCTCTCCCTCAAGATACATCATCGTGAGATCATCATCCAGCTCGCAAACCTTCTCAACCAGCTCCGCACGGTAAAGCTCCGCGTCTTCCTTCATATCATCCGGGATATCTACAATCGAGATGTCCTCACCCTTCTCATCATTATAGATATAGGCTTTCATCTCAAACAGATCAATAATGCCCTTGAACTGATCTTCCTTGCCGATCGGCAGCTGAAGAATGATGGCGTTCTTGCCAAGTCTGTTGCGGATCTGCTCTACTGCGCCGTAGAAATCCGCACCCATGATATCCATCTTATTAATAAATGCCATACGAGGAACATTATAGGTATCTGCCTGACGCCATACATTCTCTGACTGCGGCTCTACACCGCCCTTGGCGCAAAATACGCCTACAGCGCCGTCAAGTACACGCAGGGAACGCTCTACCTCTACCGTAAAATCCACATGGCCCGGAGTGTCGATAATATTAATTCGATGCTCCAGAGCGCCTGCCTTCGGCTTGCAGTTTTCCTCAAGCGTCCAGTGGCAGGTGGTAGCTGCGGAAGTGATTGTGATACCTCTTTCCTGCTCCTGCTCCATCCAGTCCATCGTAGCGGTACCTTCGTGTGTATCTCCGATCTTGTAATTCACACCGGTGTAGTAAAGGATACGCTCCGTCAATGTGGTCTTGCCCGCATCGATATGAGCCATGATACCGATATTTCTGGTTCTCTCTAATGGATATTCTCTACCAGCCAAAATTTTTTCCTCCTCATCAGACAGGCAGCATAATACCTGCTGCCTTCTGTTTTAGAATCTGTAGTGAGCAAAAGCCTTGTTCGCTTCTGCCATCTTATGCATATCCTCTTTTCTCTTGACAGATGCGCCGGTATTATTCGCCGCGTCCATCAATTCATTTGCCAGACGATCCTGCATAGTTTTCTCGCCTCTCTTGCGGGAAAACATGGTGATCCAGCGAAGAGCCAGAGCCTGACGGCGATCCGGTCTGACCTCGATCGGCACCTGATAGGTGGCGCCGCCGACACGTCTCGCCTTAACCTCCAGAACCGGCATCACGTTATTCATAGCCGCTTCGAAAGTCTCAATCGCCGGTTTCCCGGTTTTTGCCTCGATCTTTTCAAATGCTCCGTACACAATTTTCTGTGCAACGCCTTTTTTGCCGTCCAGCATGATATTATTGATCAGCTTGGTAACGACTTTGCTGTTGTAAATCGGGTCCGCCAATACGTCCCTCTTCTGAACATGTCCTTTCCGTGGCACGCTACTTCCCTCCTTAATTATAGTAAACAGCCTAAATCTGTTTACTTTCTTAAAATTAAATCACAGGTACTCACGATTGTTTCCTTCCGTGTTCATGCTTGGACTTCTATATTAACCTGCAACCACCTGGTAATACGAACTCCGCATAAGGTGAAACATACATCTGTTTTCATGTGATACTACGGTAAAAATCTTGAAACCGAACGGTTTTCTTGAATCATTACTTCTTTGCTTCCTTCGGTCTCTTGGCGCCGTATTTGGAACGTGCCTGACGTCTTTTGGCAACGCCTGCGGTATCCAGCGTACCTCTTACGATATGATATCTGGTACCCGGAAGATCCTTTACTCTTCCTCCACGGATCAGTACAACGCTGTGCTCCTGAAGGTTGTGACCCTCGCCCGGGATATAGCTTGTCACCTCGATACCATTGGAGAGACGGACTCTGGCAATCTTACGAAGCGCTGAGTTCGGCTTCTTCGGCGTCGCGGTCTTCACAGCTGTGCAGACACCTCTCTTCTGCGGGGAAGATGCATTGGTCTGCTTCTTCTGAAGAGAATTGTATCCTTTCTGGAGAGCCGGCGCAGTAGATTTCTTTACAGAAGTCTCTCTGCCTTTTCTTACTAACTGGTTAAATGTTGGCATTCCTTTCACCTCCTGATAGAATTCGTAGGTACGATTCAATCATCCTACTAAGTGGTTGCCCGAAAAATGCGCAAAAAAACAACATGCATTCACGCACTCGTTCATTATACGTAAGAGACAATTCCTTGTCAAGCTATTTTTTTACAGTTTCAGCACTTTCTGTTACCAGATTTCAATCCGTAGTTTTCCGCCGCCATTCACAGCCTGACCTGACTGTACTTTCTTATCTTTTTGTGAAACAGGTAGACACTTCGGTGCAGAAATGATAAAATGTAAGCCGCGCGGGAATGAATATACGATGCCGTTCCCGGTTTGCCATGCAAATCAGAAATCAGAACATTGTTTTGCGGCTGGCGCGGGTATTCATTTTGCTGTAAATAATACATGTTACTTATATAGGAAGGAAGTGGGTATTCTACATGATTGTCAAGCTTTTAAAACCATTATCCTTTGTTCCTGCAATCCTGCTTATGTATATGATCTTTTCATTTTCTGAGCAGGATGCGACCACATCATCGGCATTAAGCTATCAGGTCAGCTATACTATCGTCGAGACGGCGAATGTCGTACTTGATACAGACCTGCAGCCGTCGCAGATGAGTACACTGGCTGCCAAAATTGAAGGGCCTGTCAGAAAGCTGGCTCACATGACTGAATATTTCGCGCTGGCAATTGCGGTAGCCTTTCCGCTTTATGTATATGGCCTTCACGGGATTTTTCTTATGCTTGTCGCCGGGCTTTTCTGCGTTGCTTTTGCTGCCGGCGACGAATATCATCAGTCTTTCATTGCAGGGCGCAGTCCCTCGGTCAGAGATGTACTGATCGATTCCTTCGGGGTCTTCTGGGGAATTATCCTGGTGCGGATTGTTGGATGGACCGGCAGAAAAACCATTTTTCGTCCCTTCACGAAAAAGAAGCATAAAAAACAAGGCGGGCATGCAGATTCTCCTCAATACGGAAACACACAATCTTACTATCCTCAAAATAGCAGCGACTTTCAAGGACAGCAGGGATATTCTCAATATAGCGGCGGCTCTCAGAGGCAGCAGGGATATTCCCAATACGGCGGTGGCTGCCAGGGACAGCAGGGGTATTCCCAATACGGTGGTGGCTTTCAGGGACAGCAGGGATATTCTCAATATAGCGGCTATCAAGGACAGCCGAGTGGCTCGCAATATGCCGGCGGTCCTCAGGAGCAAAACAATGCTTCCCAGAAAAAAAAGAAAGCCCGACCATCTGGTTCAGACAGTCTCTCGGAGGACATGTCTTTGAAAAAGCTGTTTCAGAACCTGCGAAGCAAGAATAATAGCTAAAAACAGAATAAAGATCAAATATGCTGATAATGAAAAAGGAAACGGACAGGGCGTTAAAATCCCTGTCCGTTTTCTTTTTATGCACACGGGCTGCATAAAAAATTTTCCAGCTTACGCTGAACGCGACCCGGCGCGGGCGGACAGGGGAGAAAAACGATCCCCTATCCGATTAATGCAATGCATAAGCAGTTCCTATGCTTTAATGATTATCTTCCTCATCTGACGGTGCTTCCTGATCTTCACCATCTGAAGTAATCTCACCCAATCCAGTCTCTTCCTCCGCTTCGAAAGCATCCTCTTCAGGATAATCCTCCGCTTCAGAAAAATCCAGTGTTTCCTTCATGTAGCTGGTATCTTCGGAAGCTTCTGCCTCGTCCAGCTCACCAAGAGAAATAGGAGCTGTTTCGTCCACAGGTTCTTCCTCGCCGTAATCATCCAGAAGCATCTGCTCATACTCATAGTCATCTGTGCCAGATGTGTCGAGTGCGACATTGCGATAGCGCTTCATACCAGTCCCGGCCGGAATCAGCTTACCGATAATCACGTTCTCCTTCAGACCCACAAGAGGATCGACCTTGCCCTTGATTGCCGCTTCTGTAAGCACCTTCGTTGTCTCCTGGAAGGACGCTGCCGAGAGGAAGGAATTAGTCGCCAGAGAAGCCTTGGTAATACCCAGCATAATGCGCTTGCCATCTGCCGGCTCTTTCCCTTCCGCAAGCATTTTCTCATTGACTTCCTCGTACTCAAGGATATCAACCAGACTGCCCGGCAGGAAATCCGTGTCGCCATTTGTATCAATGCGTACCTTTTTCAACATCTGACGCACAATGACCTCAATATG
>JAJQFO010000237.1 GCA_021201095.1 Lachnospiraceae bacterium | reverse complement strand
CACTCTATTTCACAAGACATGGAGAAACAATCTGGAATGTCGAGAATAAGATCTGTGGGGCTACGGATATTGCCCTTACGGAGCGTGGTCATGAACAGGCGATCGCGCTTGGCAAACAGCTTGCCTCTGAAAGACTGCCAATAGACGAAATTTTGTATTCGCCTTTAGTGCGGGCTTCTGAGACAGCAAGGCATATTTCGGAAGAGACCGGTATCCCAATGCGGATGGAACCGCGGCTGAAGGAACAGAATTTTGGCCGTTACGAATCTACGCCCAGAGATGGACAGGAATTCCGGGCAGCGAAAGCCCATTTTCTGGATCGTTACGATGGCGGGGAATCGATGATGCAGCTGTGTCAGCGGGTATATAACCTGATTGATGATATCCGGGCAGATGACAGGACCTATCTGCTGGTGGCGCATAATGGTATTTCCCGTGTGGTGCAGTCTTATTTTTACGATATGACTAACGAAGAATTTGCCGCATTCGGTATTGGGAACTGTGAAGTAAGAACCTATACTTGGTAGAAATATAACGAGTATCTGAATCGGAAAAGAACGGAAGAAGAATGACAGGACTTATATCCTGGAATATTGAAAACATTGGGGAGGGACAAAACGTGGGAGAAATTGTCAGTATGAATGAATCAGGGATAGTAAAGCCTGTCTGTGCAGAGGGAAAAGATTTAATTGAAATCACAAACGAGATATTATATGATGCACGCGCTGATCTGAAGGGTAAAGAAGTGGTCAGTATGCCGATTGCAGGGCTTGCCGGTCTGGGGGCAGGTATAGCGTCATTGCTACCGGCTATGCGTACAGTGACGCAGTCTACATCTTTTAATACAGATGGGCTGTTCCGCCTGGCGGACGCGAAGGTTGGAGATGCTCTAAAAGCGGCCAGAGACGGTAATTTCTGGGGAGCCAAGACGACCGCAGAAGGTGCTTCGAAGCTTGCAAAGTTTCAGTCGGTTGACGAGCTTACAGCAACAACGACAAATGTAATGCCGATTAACCCTGCCACTATGATGATGGCGGTTGCGCTGTTTTCGATTGAACAGCAGCTGGACAATATTACTGAGATGGAAAAGCAGATTCTCTCATTCCTGGAAAATGAGAAAGAGGCTGAAATAGAAGCAGATGTAGAGATGCTGGTAGACCTCATCAAAAAATATAAGCTTAACTGGAACAACGAGCATTTCGTGGCCAGTAATCATAAGATAGTACTGGATATCCAGAGAACGGCCATAAAGAATATGAATTCCTATCGGAAGAATATTGCTGATATTCTTGATGCAAAACAGTTTATTAATTCTCAGGCAAAGGTAAACACAAGGCTCAGAGACGTACAGAGAAAATTCAAGTATTACAGATTATCGCTTTATACATTTTCCCTAGCGTCCCTTCTGGAAATTATGCTGGGCGGCAACTTCTCAGAGGAATACATATCCGGCATTGAGAATGAAATCCGAGGTCTCTCGGATGTGTACAGGGATTTGTTCAGCCAGTGTTCTGTATATTTGGAGAGAATGAGCGACTCTGCAATAGAAACCAATGCGATGAAAGGTATTGGAACTGCAGGCAAAGCCATAGGGAAATTTATCGGAAGTGTTCCTGTTATTAATAAAGGTCCTGTAGATGAATTCCTGCAGGATAAAGGAAAAAAACTGAATGATAATGCCGCAGGTGCTGAGAAAAAATCAGTCATAGAATTTGCATCTGTATCGAATCCCGGAACGTCCATTTTCACTGAACAGATGGATAAAATGATTCAGATTTATAATCACACCTCACAGATTTATTTCGATAAAGACAGGATTTATTTGACTGCCTGAGCTGCATGGCATTGAAAGTAATACCGAAAATCAACAGCGCCCGGTGAAAGAGTTCAGCGGGCGCTCCGATTTTATAAATGAATGGCGATCACTCGTCTAGATATGTCAGAGCGGATATTATGTCTGCTTCCATTTCCTTCTGTTGAGAGGCAGTCAGCTCATCAGAGGTACGGACGAGTACGGTACCGACTACAGCATGAGAGCCAGATGAGAAAATGGTGCCGTCGAATGAAGCCAGATACTCCTCACGTTTTGTGGCATCTTCAACAGTTGCATAAACTTCAATACTTCCTCCGCAGTCTGTTCCCTTTTCAATTATTGTGCTGCCATAAACTGAGTCCTGATCCACCAGATCGCTTGAGAAATAAACCTGAGCGGTATATCCTCCTGCCTTATTGAGATTTCCATTCGGGTCGTTGTCTTCAGTGACGGCAGAGATATCCACGACATTTTCCACTTTCTGCAGGCACTCTATAATATAGGATTCGGAAGGAGCATCAACCAGGGCATATTGCCGGATACTTCTATCCAAATCAGTATAGGATGCAGAAATGGCTGCAAGAACATCGGTGTAATCAATCTCCGACAAGACAGATGCGTAGTTGGTGATCTCCGCTGCGGTTTCCGGCATTTCCTCAATGGAGACTTTTGCGGCTTTTGCGTTGGATATGGAAGTTTCAAGACTGGTGATTAAGCTCTCGTCCAACGGAGTGCTCCCGGCGGCGATAAGATTTTCGGCATTTGAAATACTTTCATCCAATTCCGAGTTCTTTTCGTCTGCCAGCTCCCGGGCAGAGTTGTAATCAGCTATGGCCGATATCATGGTTTCGCAGAAGGTAATGCGTTCTTCTGAATCCTTGTAGTCGGTGATTGTGGAATAGATTGCCAGGGCTTCTTCATAATCGCCACTCTCTTCATATGCCACTGCGTCCTTGTAATCATCGCTTTCGCAGCCTGTCAGAGTTATACTCATGATTACTGAAATAACCAGTATTGTTACGACTCTTTTTCTCATTTGGAATTTCCTCCGATGCTTGATTTGTTTTATGTCTGTATATTAACATTTCATGTGTCCAATAAACAGGATGCGGGGACAGAACAGAAGTTCGCCTGTCCCCATCGAATAAGGTTTAATAAATATCAGTTCAGAACTCGTTCAATTATGTTCGCGAATTCGGCCAGAGAAGACCGGCGGTCATTGAGAGCTTCCTGAAGTGACTGATGCTCATAAACTCGTATTGCCTGTTCCTGAGTCCAGATATCCCCGATTTCTTCCATTTCTTCAATAAAAATGATGCTTTCATTCAAAGTCATTGATCATTACTCCTCCATATCAGGTATGTGACAAAACGGTTGGAATAACGGCCCAAACGCCTTGTCTGGTGTTGGGATCAGTTGATAACCGGCCCTTCATCTACAGAATATTCTCCGATGCCATCTTCAATCATCAGGATCATGCCTTCCTGCAGATTTACGTATGTGCTGTAATCTGTATAGATAAAGTCATTGCTGGCCGCGTACTCCGCGATAGCATCGGATTCTTCGCCAACTGTAAACCGCTCTGTTTTATGGTAGGCAAGATAGTTTTCTGCACTGTCAAATACGGTCACTGTCAGATAGTCAGATGTACACTTGATATTCATTTTCTCACAGGCGATATCCTCACCGGCGATATACAACCCCGAATACAGGGTATCAGATTCCTCCGTATTGAACCTGCTGAACTCACACATTCCATCATCAAGCAGGATAATATTGCCGTCCTTCAGATTTATATATACCTGTTCATCCTCATACAGATAGTAGTTTGCCCATGCATATGCTTCCAGTGCATTGCTGTATTCCCCGACCGTGAGCTTGTCTGCTTTCAGAAAATCACCATAGCTTGTATCGTCCGGGAAAACCACAATTTCCATGGAATAGTCTGTTGTGGTACATGTAATGACATAGGAATCCGCAGGTATATCCTCACCGACATAGTAGACTGTATTTGAATACATTTCGCTGGTGCCATCTTCGGTTTCTGTCTCTTCAGAAGAAACGGATTCTTCACTAATGCCGATTTCTTCCTGAAGAGAGGTTTCAGCAACAACAGTTGCAGTGTTGCTGCCCTCTGATGTGCTCCCCTGGGCAGTTCCGCATCCGGAGACGGCCAGCACCATGGCAGCTGTGGTTAATAAGGTTCGTGTGGCAGATTTAACAATTCTTTTCATCGTGTTCTCCTCCTTTGAAATGTTGGGGTTGAGCGTATGACCCCATAACTGATTACAGTGACCCGACTACAGATCAGCAATGAGCTGATTGAGCCTGTCGATAATTTCCTGGGTTTCCCTGCACCTCGCTTCCATTATCATTCGCTGTTTTTGCAAAGCCGCTTTTTTTGGTTCACTCGAAGCATCTATGATAGAAGCGATTTCTTTCAGAGAAAATCCGGCTGTCTGATAAAACCGGATTTCCCTGATTCTTTCTTCGCACTCATGATCATATAACAGATGCCCATAATTATTTTTCCCGGAGGCCATGACAAGTCCGGCCTTTTCATATCCCTGGACAGCCCGCCGGGTAACTCCGGTGCTGCCGCATATTTCACGCAATGTTTTTTCCTCCATTTGATACCTCCATACCGTAAAACTGCACGCTGCGTGCAGTCAAGGACTATTTCCGTGGAATCACACGCTCATAAAAGGGCGTGTAAATTTTGCGAACGGTATGGCGGATACAGAAAAAACACCTGCCAGAAATGGCAGGTGCCTGAATGGATTCTTTATTCTGTTATATGTAAAAAATCATTACGTTCTGTGCCTTTGTAGATCGTAAAGGCGTATATATGGATTTCACACTCTCGTTAAGCCAAAAATACGACTTCATATTTAGAGAACGCAGCCAGGCTCATTTCAATCAGGCGTTCTGCGTTTTCCATTGCCTCATCATAAATGCCTTCTTCCTCTGCCTTGCTGACACCTTCTGCTTCAATCTCTTCAAACATAGACTGATACTCTCCAAAATCAATGGGGTTTAGAATATTGTTTTCCTCATCACAGTTTACGCTGTCCCATATGATGTAGCTGTCTGTTATGACAAGCTCTGGCATGGATATATAAATTCTGCCACTCTCATCATCTACCTGAACATTGATATCATCTGCATTGAAACCAACCTTCACGACAACCGAACAGTCAATGTTTACTGTATTAGTTGTTCCAGGAACTGCTATATCATCCAGCATGTATCGTGTAAAGTCTTCTGATTTTGTAATTGGATAATTTCCGGAATATGTAGACCATTCGTTCAGCTGTTCCAGCTTTCCTTTGATTTCATCTACAGTTACAACATGTTTTTCAACCTCTCCGGGTAGCTGCAGATCAAAATCTTCATCATCATTTTCTACTGCTTCGGCAGTGGCATCCGTGCCGAAAAAGCGATTATAGAAAGATCCGGCCTCAAATACTAAAACAAGCACCAGGAGAACAGCCAGGCCGTGCAACATTTTCTTTGCGAGTGCTGCTATTTTTCTCATCGTATATCTCCATCTCGTATAATAAGTTCAGAGCTACGGAACGTAGCCAAAGAACTCATCTCTACTTATTCTCATATTGTGTATGGATGTAAGGGCATCTAGGAGGGATCTCCCCTCACCCTAATTCCCATCTATACCGTTGATAGTTACATTTTCATATGGTTCATCCTGTGGTATGATATCAGCAGAGTCTGATGCCCGAAGGTACTGCTTCGCCTCCTTTCAGCCGATGTATTCGTGACTGCTCTTTAAGCATGCAGCCTGGTACATGGGACACATTCCGCTTACACAGAAGATGCATCTTCAGCTGTTAGCACCAGCAAAAAATGCTGGCTGAATGAATGCCGATTACGCGAGGTTGCGGTCATCCCATGTTACACAGGATAAGCCTTTAACTTCAGGTTTCACAAATCCAGATCGGAAAGGGGCGTGATAACATGATCAAGATCAACTATATGTCCACTTTGTTTGTCGGTATTGATGTAAGCTCAAAATCTAACGTAGTCTGCGCGATGGACTTTGAACAGAACAGGTACATCTCTTCCTCATTCAGGAACAACCAGCCCGGTGCTGATGAACTCGCCGAAACGGTTGTACGTTGTATGGAAAAACATCCTGACCTCAATACCATAGTCGCTGTATTGGAATCAACTTCCGTTTACAGCATCCACATTGCTAATTTCCTGGCCACCAGCGAACTGCTCATGCCGTACAAGCCTTACGTTTATTGTGTCAACCCCAAGATGACCGCCAACTACCGTAAGTCCTATATCGGCATGGATAAGACGGATCCCCTTGATGCCTATCTCATTGCTGATTTTGCAAGGGTAGGGCGCACAAAAAAGCTTGAGCCATGGCGGGGCAGCCAGTACATAGCTCTGAAGCGGCTTACCAGGCATCGGCTTCATCTGGCTGAGTGCATTACCCGTGAGAAAACTTACATGGTCTCCAATCTTTATCTGAAATTCAGTGAACTCCAGATTTTAGAGGATGAAGACCAACCTTTCAGTAACATTTACGGGGCAACCGCGTCCGCCGTCCTGACCGAGTTTATGACGCTGCAGGATATCGTTGACGCCAAGGAGGAAGACCTGTTGGCATTTCTGGCCGAAAAAAGCCGGAACCGCATAACAGATATACAAAAAACCTCCGAGCTTCTCAAAAAGGCAGCCAGGGATTCCTACCGTCTGGATAAGTGCATGTATGAGCCGCTTAACGTTTCGTTGGCAAGCTCATTTAACTGCATACAGGCCTATCAGAAGGAAATCCGACTGATTGACCAGGCAATCGAAAAATGCATTAACGGAATGAACCCAAATGCGTTTACCATCCTGAGGTTGATTCCCGGCATTGGTCCCGTCTGGGCAGCCGGTATACTCTCCGAAATCGGAGATATCGCTATATTTCACTCTTCCGATGCCTTAGCCAAATATGCGGGCTTAACATGGAAGCGAAATGATTCTGGCGATTTTGTTTCCGAAGATAATTACGTAACAAAAGCAGGCAATGTGTATTTGCGCTATTATCTTGGAGAAGGTGCCAACAGTGTCAGAAGATACATCCCCGAATACAGGGACTTTTACAATAAGAAATATGCTGAGGTAACCAAACATCAGCACAAGAGAGCACTCGCGCTTACATCTCGTAAATTCGTACGACTCGTTTTTGGATTGCTGGCCAAGAACCAACTGTACACCGGCGAAAAGCTGGACGTTGAATCGAATATTGAATCGAACTAGCGTTCGTTTCTGGGAATGCAGAGACGAATGCAGGTGGAGTGCGCCCTTTTTTTAAAAATAGCCTGTAAAATTTTTTTATTTTCCTCTTGACATATCACCAGAATGCTTTACAGCCATGCTGTGACTAATACAACTGCATAAAACACTACGATTACACCAAGAATCCCAAAAGCAATACCGCCTAATTTTTTCATTGTCGTCTTCTCCCTTTGTTGTGTTGTGCCTAACACACATCCGTTTGCTGAAAAGAAATCAATACAAGAAAACGAATTATATACGGAAAATATCATTGTCTGTAATTCTTATGCAATTCCATCCAGAGCGGCAGAGGTACAGAACAGGTTATTACAGCATATTTTTCCGGAAGCAACCTATGTATCTGAGAACATGCAGGAATTGCTCACATTGCTGCGTGCCAGGTATGGGTATTCTATTTTGCCGGAAATGAATTTTATGAATCAGGAGATCTGCTTCATTCCGCTTGTGGGGATGACACCATTATCTTATGGAATATTTTATAAAAACGGTTCCCGTAATCCCTTGCTGAAAGAATTTGTATCTGTTTTAAAAGAAAGCACAAAAGAACAAATGTTTTGTAATGGGGGTTGACAATGGAAAAAGTGCATGATATAATTCGTTTGCTTGCAAACAAAAATGCAAGGAGGTGACAAAATGAACGATAAGATAGGACTGAAAATCAGGATGCTGGATAATCTGATTCAAAAAAATATCTGCAGATTGGTGAGCCAAAAAGGAGCATCTGAGATTACATACATGAATTTTTGGATCATTAATTATATCCATGAATGTTCACCACGGGCTGTTTATCAAAAAGATATTGAGCAGACGCTGGCGATCAACCGAGCAACTGCCTCAAAGATGCTTACTACAATGGAAAAAAAAGGTCTTATTTCTCGTGAAGTATCGGAAGAGGACGGGCGTATGAGAAAGATCGTTTTGAGACCGGATGCACTTCTGTACTATGACCAGCATAAAGAAGTTGTGGAAGAGTTGGAGCATATGATAACCAAAGGCCTTACCCAGGAGGATATAAAGTCTTTTTTTAAAGTATATGATGTTATGAAAAGAAATCTGGATATTTAATGGCCTTGATATCATAGAATAATATTCCACCACAATAGTTTGCAAGCAAACAAAAGAAAAGAAAGGATAAGATATTACATGAACAATCAGACAACGGAAAGCGATTTTGGTACAAAACCGATTGGGAGTTTGCTGATAAAGTATTCCATTCCATGTGTACTTTCGCTTTTGATCAATTCTCTTTACAATATTGTTGACCAGATATTTATTGGCAGGGGAGTCGGTTATCTCGGAAATGGGGCAACCAATATTATTTTTCCACTGACGATTATTGCTGCGTCTTTTGGTATGATGTTTGGGGATGGAGCTGCAGCATGGCTTAGTCTGAAACTCGGAGAGGGGAAAAAAGAGCAGGCGGCCAAAGGTGTGGGCAATGCCTTGATAATGTCTGTTGCCGTAGCGATTATTTTTCTGGCAATCTGTGTGATCTTTTTGAAACCGCTTTTGTATCTTTTTGGATGTACGGATATTATTTATCCTTATGCGATGGATTATGGGAAGATTATTATTGTCGGCCTTCCATTTATGTTGCTCAGTACGGTAATGGGATCAATTATCCGTGCAGATGGAAGTCCCAGATATGCAATGTCCACAGTCCTGGTGGGATGTCTGCTGAACATTGTGCTGGATTATCTCTTTGTTTTTCCAATGAACATGGGAATTGCCGGGGCAGCACGGGCAACAGATATCGGATTATTTGCATCTGCCGTTATGGGGCTGCTTTATATTCCACGATTCAAGAACATCCGTCTGACTGGAACCACAATGAGATTTTCACCAAAAACCTGCGGCAGAATTTGTGTCCTGGGAGTGTCCAGTTTTATTAACCAGGCAACAACCGTTATTGTTTCTGCACTTGTAAATAACCTGATGCGAAAATATGGTGCTATGTCCGTCTATGGCGCAGAAATTCCAATCACAGCAATGGGAATCGTTATGAAGGTAAATTCGATCCTGATCGCATTTTTAATTGGTATTGCATCTGGTTCTCAGCCGATTGTAGGCTACAATTATGGTGCGAAAGAATATGCAAGGGTAAAACAAACGTATAAAATTGCTGCGATTTCGGCAATGATCGTAGCTGCGATTGGTCTGATCATCTTTGAAACTCAGCCGATGCTTTTGATTTCCATATTTGGAGCAGAGAATGATCTGTATAATGAATTTGCATGTAAATGTTTTCGGATTTTCCTGATGTGCTGTATCGGAACGGCATTCCATACAGTAACCTGCATTTTTTTGCAGTCAATCGGGAGGTCGATCCGGTCAGCAATTCTTTCCCTGGCAAGGCAGATCATTCTGTTTATCCCTCTTTCCCTGATACTTCCCATATTCCTGGGGCTTGATGGTGTCCTCTGGGCAGCGGCAGTAGGGGATGGACTGGCATTTATCTTTGCGGTGATTTTCTGCGTAGTGGAAATCCGAAAAATAAACCGGGAATCAATGGCAAAAACAGTGTAAAGGAAAAGTAGATATGGGAATTTTTTCAACTAGGTGTATTTCCTGTAAAGAACCTACAAAACGATGTATCGAAACGTATCAGGATATTGACTCGGATGATGAAAACAGAATGGTTATAGGACAATTGTATGAATGTGAAAATAAGCACTGTGAGATCAAGCGGGCGATTAAGCGTGGAGTCAGGGAAACACATCTGCAGCAGGAAAAACAAGCAAAAACATATCAGACAGGAAATACTCACAGGCATTCGAAAACGACGGAGCTTCGTGAGAAAAAAAGAAATGAACGAAGAAGGGACAGGTATCAGAATGAGCAGAACGATTACGATAGGGCGGCAGTTTGGAAGCGGAGGCCGTGAAATTGGTGAAAAGCTGGCAAAGAAATTGAATGTTCAGTATTATGACAAAAAACTTCTGGAAATGGCAGCAAAGAAAAGCGGCCTTTGTGAAGAAATCATTGGAAAATATGATGAAACTGGAATGAACAGTCTTCTGTATTCTCTTGCAATGAACCCTCTTGGCGGCTTGCAGGGGAATACGGGGGTGAAACCGATTGGCGTAAAAGCACAGATGGCAGTAAAAAAGCAAATACAGGAGCTTGCGGAGGCAGAACCGGCAGTATTTGTAGGAAGATGTGCGGACAGCATCTTATGTGGTAAGGAAGATGTCGTGAATGTATTTATCAGTGCGAAGATGGAAGATCGTATCCATCGGGTGATGCAGAGACATAACGTGCTGCGTGATGAGGCTGTCAGCTTGATTGCGAAAACGGATAAGGCACGAGCAAGCTATTACAACTATTACACAGAACAAAAATGGGGTGATGCAAAAAATTATCACATTTGTCTGGACAGCAGCTGGTTCGGAATTGAGGGAACCGTAGAAATTCTGTATCAGATTTTAAGCAGCTCAAAAGGCGGATGCTGTAAGGATGAAGGATAGAATTTAGAATTTGTAAGAAAAATAAGGTTATATCCGGATGATAGGATAGTTCCATCCACTGATGCATGATTTTTACAAAGTATTAATTTGAGAGATGAACTTCTCAAAGCCTGCCGCGAGCAGGTAGATGCATGGATTGATGAGCTGCCGGATGTTGGTATGGATGAGCAGCTTGGATTTGTGCCATTTACGGACAGTGCGGAACTGACCCACTGGAAGTATATGGATTGTTTTCTGGGTGATGCGTTTCGGTATTATGGATACCCGTATGATTATGCATACCGCTGGGGGCATCATTTCCACGGCCTGCGCACAGAATTTGCCCGGACGTTGGCCATACTGAAAATGCGGTTCCCGGACATGGATTTTAGCTTTCATGAAGTGCAGTCACTGGCTCCGCTTCTGACCTGTGCCGGATCGCTGTCATTTGCCATGGAAATGGTTGACAAATACATGGATGTCCTTCTCGGAACCGGCAGTCAGTATTTTCCGGCGGGAGAAGGGCAGGAACCCGGCCAGGCAAGGTTCCGGCCGGAGGGTGTGGAGAAGACAAGCCTGAAAGGCCTGAAAAAGGATGAAGAAAATGACAGACTTTCCGTTTCTGCACGGATTACCGGGGAGACGCCCGATGCGGCGAAACTGCAGGCGGAGATTGACGAGCTTCGGAGCAGGCTGCATCAGGCACAGAGCGAGAACCGGAGTCTACATTCTCTTTATGCGGATGCCAGAAAAGAGCTTGCCGATTACGGGGATTTACGGAACCAGTATGATGAGGCGAGTGCGGCACTGAATACTCTGCGCGAATACGTATAC
>JAJQFO010000264.1 GCA_021201095.1 Lachnospiraceae bacterium | reverse complement strand
AGGCCGCGCCAATCGCGCAGCGATTTTCAATTGCGCGGCTTTCATTGTATCATATAAACCCGCCCTGGTCATTTAAGCCAAAAAGCCGAAATGCCAAAATGCAGTGTGCCATATGGCGTAGTATACTACAGTGCAGATCTATGGTCTGATGTCCTGGCAGTTAAATTTTACAGATAGCAGATTTCCGTCTGAATCATCTGTGTCCCCTTCCTGATGTTGTAGACTGCCATCGGGATCACGGTTTTCGGCGCGATCAGATTGGTATTTGGATCCGGAGTAAGCACCTGGCCGTGTCCGTCACCCGCAAGTGAAGTAACCGTGCAGTAATCTCCCTGGCATACGGCCATGGCAGAAGAACCGTCCTCTTTCTGAAAAAAATCTAATGGACTGACATGGATCGCAAATCCCGCGTCGTATGCCGTACATTCCATCTCGCTGACGATCCGGTGCGTCCGGATATGCCCTTTTTCAGTCGGGCGAATTTCAGTCTCGACCATGATACCGGCTGCAGGCGACCATTTGCAGCGGATCCCCTCAGGACCGATGGTATAGCCTTCTTCGGTCGTGTCTCTGGAATAAAAGCGACCGTTGATTTCAAAAGTCAGGATGCTGTCGGCTGCGCATTCGTACAGGGTCAGCTGCGACCGGGAAATGCTGAAGCCGAATCGGGAGGAATAGGCGAATTTCGCATATTTTTCCATCGTATGGCTGTGGCCGTCCGAGTGCAGACGCCCCGGCACCAGCGCGACCACGTTGTTGTGATTGCGCTGCAGAAGCATCCCGGCGTGCTCCAGATAATGCAAGGTCTCAAGCTCCGGCATCGGCGCGCATTCGCATGCCCAGTAGGGATGATCATCCGGCAGAGCGAGAAAGGCAAACGCCAGCAGCGCCCAGTAGGGAGAGCCTGGCGCATTGTAGCTCTCGGACATCTGCAGATTCGGATACGCATAGCCGATGGTCAGGATGCCGGCATTGTCATAGATCGGCTGGTTCATCCACCAGGCAAGGTGCCTGGAGAGGATCCCTTTGATCACCGGCAGCGGCAGCACCTGTGTCCCGCTTAAAAGAGCAAATGCCCAGAATCCGCCCTGCGCAAAACGGTAGGTCATCGACCGACCGTAAGCAATCGAAGCCCCATCATCCGCGAACCAGTACTGGTAATCCTGCGCGAAATCAATCGCCCTCTGGCGAAAGCGCGCACAGCGCTCCGGCTCTTCCTTTTCCATAAACATGGCGTAGAGCAGTCCGTAGGACACCATAACGAACGGATTGTAGTAATCCTTATCTCCGCCATTTCCGTCACGGTACCAGCCTCCAGCATCATAATAATCCTCCAGCATCGCCAGACCGGATTCCATGCGCTCCCGGCTGTAGGGCATGCCCCGCACCTTCAGTGCAAGGTTCGTCACGATCGCGAACCACTGCCAGTTGCATGCGCAGCATTCGTGGCGGTTAATCTCCCAAAGCCACTCACACAGGTCGTCCTTTGCTTTGTCTGAGAGCGGCTCCCATACGATCTTCGGAGAAAGCAGCATCGCATAGGCAATCGCCGCCATCTCGCAGAATTTCTGGTCAAAATCCCGGCAGGTATGCCAATATTCCGGATTTTCCGGGTCCGTTCCAGCAGCCAGACCGGCGGGGTAAATTGATTCGAAGCTGTTCTCTGCAGATCGCCCGCCACCGGCCCAGAACGGAGCCAGCCCCCACAGCGGACGGGCAAACGCCTCCATCGGAACGGAATCATCCTCATAATGTGCACTTGTCACACCAATTTCAAGCCTCGCACATCCTTCCGTATAAAAAGGCAGCAGCGGGTTCAGCAGACGCAGAAGTGACTCCTGCGCGGACTTTTTCGTTGCGAAATCGTTTTCGGTGTAATGATAGCGTTTCATATTACATTTTCCTCTTATACATTTTTCTCTTATTTCAATCCACGCCCGGTAGTTTAACAGAGTACGATCTGCATACTTTCATTCATATCCTTTCCCGAAGAAAAGCATGCATGTGTTGACCTATATCAGAATGGGATACCGATTTCTCTCCGCCCATCTTGATAAAAGTTTCCCTTGTAGACCACGCATCTAAAGCTACGTGGATTTCTTAGCGCTCTTTAAATTTTCCTTTAACAGTCAAACAATGTGATCTGCGCTTCGTCTTATCAGTACAGGCAGCCGTTATCCAGACAACTGTTTTTATGAAGCAGCCTTCTCCATCTTTTTCCTGTATATCTGGTAAAAACAATTCCATTCAAAATCGCTGGCAGGCTCAAAATTCTTCGGAAAAAAAGTCTTCAGACGTTTTTTTTGCTCCTCCGTCTTCAACTCCTCACGCAGTTCCTCTTTCAGCCCGTTCACATCCAGAAACTCTTTGATTTTCTCAAGGCCTTCGACCGCTTTGTTCCTTTCCACACAATAATCAATGTCATACCGGGTATCCGTCTCCCATCGGGTAAGCATGTCCACTTTATCTTCAATCCACTGGGTCACAACGACACTGGATCCATTGTTTTTCGACATACGCACCAGTTTGTCGATATCATGTGTATTGGGTACCGTCACTCCGACGCACTCCAGAAAAGCCTTCAGGGTCTTTTCCACAGCCTGCTGAAGGTGATAAGCCACATTATTAATGTAGGCTTCGTCATTTTCGGGGATAGCGAGGAGATTCCGGGCGGTTCTGAAATCCAGCCAGGCACGTCTGAAAAGCCTTATGTCACACATACGTTCCCTCCCTGTCGTACACGACGATCCCCTTTTCGGCAATCTCTTGTTTTAACCTTTCACCAATCCGATCCCAATAGAGCAAATCAATTTCATCTAAAACACTATAGTGAAACATCCGGTCAAAATGATAACGTTCCACGCACAAATCCAGATCGCTGTAGCTGTTACAGCGGAACTCAACAGCACTGCCGAACACAATCACCGCTTTTACATTCTCATCCTGCTCAAAATCCGTCTGCAAATCCTGTACGAGATCCTGCTTCAGGGGGTGGACATACTCCGCATTCAGAAAACGAATGTTTTCATTTTTTAAGTCAAACATAAAATGCAGATCAAAATTGTTAAACGTTTTCATATGGATTGCCGCCCCTCCTTCCGATAAGTTACATTATACCCTCTCAGGCCCGGAAAGGAAAGAGCAAATCCCGATTTTTACCAGTAACTTTTCCAGTCTCTCGTCAGCCGGGTCAGAGCTTCCATGTAGAAATAATCCCCCCAGCTGGTATACTCATCTACGCCTTCCTCGGTGCAGGTATTATAGGGACTCTTCTTACTGTAGGTCCCATGGAGCAAAAGTCCCGCGCCCGGAATCATATCCTTGTTTTGAGTCTTCACGGTCTTTACGGAGTCTTCATCGTCAAACATACCAGCCAGCTTCTCGTCAGATTTTCCGCCAGGCTTTTTATCAAATCTCTCATCTGATGCATCCCCGCCAGCTTTGCCATCCATTTCCGATAAACAACGCCCTCCCCAGACCGTATAATTTTCCGTCAGTGAATAAAGCATCTGTCTCGCAAGTGCTTCGCATTTTTGGGCCTCTTCCTGCGGCAGATACCGCCGCGCTTCCAGCAGGCCGCAGGCCACAATTGCGGCTGATGAAGAATCCCGGGGCTCTCCGCTGCCATCTGAGAAAACCATGTCCCAGTACGGCACCAGATCCTCTGGCAGGCGGGACAGGTAGAAATCCAGCGCTCGATGAAAGATCTCCAGGTATTCCGGCTTCGGATCGTAACGATAACTCAGCACGCTTCCATAGACTCCCCAGGCCTGGCCTCTGGCCCAGAAGCTGTCGTCTTTATAGCCCTGACAGGTTTCGCCGTGAGAAGGCGTCCCATCCTGGTTCATAAAAAAGGTATGGTAGGTAGAGCCATCCGCCCGGAAGGAATAACGCATGCAGGTCGTGATGTGTCTGCGGGCCGCTTCCTGGTAGCGGGGATCGCCAGTTGTCTCACTTGCCCAATAAAGGAGAGGCAGATTCATCAGGCAGTCAATAATATAACGATAGGTTCCTGGCTCGCCCAGCTTTCCCCAGGCCTGGAAAAATTCACCCTTCTCCTGAAAACGGGTCATCAGCTGATCTGCCGCCAGAATGGCGGCATTTCTCGCTTTTTCATCGCCCGTCAGCTTCCATGCCGCCACACAGGATGGCGTGTACAAAAAGCCCATATCGTGATGATCAACCTCGATCTTATTCTCAATCCGGTATTCAAAGCTCTCTGAGAGCTTCATGGCTGCCGCGCGGAATTCCTCAGCATATTCAGATGCGCATGCGGACAGGCTGCCGGCACCGCATTCTGCCTGCCCTGCAATACACTCATCCGAATCTTTCTTCTTGTCCGCTCCCGTCCGCCTCTGATTGTTTACGTCCGAACGGTCCGCACCGCACACATGCTCCCAGGCCAGCCAGATCTCTCCCGGCCAGAAGCCACAGGTCCACTGCACATTGTCACACGCAGGGTAAATCCCGTTGACGCTGGAGTGGTTCTGGCAATGGTCCGTGTAGAGCGGCAGGCTTCTCCTCACCTGCTCCACTGCCAGATCCAGGGCAAGATGTGCCTCCTCATCCGTAATTTGTCTGCTGTTATATTCAATCATAGTTCACCTCCCAAATTTCCCCAGGAATTCCCGAATGCGCACATGATCGGCATCAAAAACCTCGTCCGGACGGCCTTCGAGCGCTACGACGCCCTTGTCCATAAAAATCACCCGGTCGGAAATTTCGCGGGCAAAGGACATCTCATGGGTCACGATTACCATCGTGATCTGCAGATCTGCCAGAGATTTGATCACCTTCAGCACCTCGCCAGTCAGCTCAGGATCCAGCGCCGAGGTCGGCTCATCAAAAAACAGGATCTTCGGATTCAGCGCAAGGGCGCGCGCGATCGCGACTCTCTGGCACTGCCCGCCGGAGAGCTGACAGGGATAGGCATTTTCCTTGTCCGCCAGTCCCATCTTCTGCAAAAGTGCCCGCGCCTCTGCGTAAACCTCGTCCTTTGGACGTTTCTGCAAGGTAATCGGTGCATCCGTGATATTTTTCAGCACCGAAAAATGCGGAAACAAGTTGAAGTTTTGAAAGACCAGTCCGAAATAGGAATGTATCTTTTTCGCTGCGGCGCCTTTCGGATAAACCCGCTTTCCGTCCGGCTCCACCCAAGCAGCTTTTTCCTCCATGTAAAAAATTTCTCCGCCGTCAATCTGCTCCAGCATCGTCGCGCAGCGCAGAAGCGTCGACTTGCCCGAACCGGACGGGCCGATGATCGAGAGAATCTCGCCCTCGCTCACTGAGAGCGAAATATCATGGATGACCTCCAGGCCGTCAAATTGCTTTTGAATATGGTTCATTTCCAGGATTTTCATTTTATACCGCCCCTATCTTATGATTCGATTTCCCAAAAGACTGCTGCTGCGGATTTTTCCCTGCTTCGTCTCTTCCCTACGGTCGCTGCGAAACAGACATCCGCCGCATCCAGACTCCGCTTCCCTCTATGGCAAAACGCCTGTCCCTGACGCGCAGTGTCCCTGTATGGTCCTGATTATTGGTAGTAATTCAGCCGCTTCTCGATCTGCTCCATCACCACTGCCACGAGCAGGTTGAAGACATAATAAAAGATTGCCGCCACCACAAAAGGCATAAAGGTCGTCTGGGAGGCCGCGATCTGCTTCGCGATTGTAAACATTTCCGCGTAAGCCAGAGAAAAGCTCAGCGAAGTGTCCTTCACCAGCGTGATGACCTCATTCGTCACAGACGGAAGGATCCGCTTGATCACCTGCGGAAAGATAATCCGGAAAAAGCAGGTCAGCCTTCCGTAACCGAGCACCTGCGCGGCCTCATACTGGCCGACCGGCATGGACTCGATGCCCGCGCGGTAAATCTCGGCAAAATAAGCCGCATAGTTCAAAGAAAATCCAATGATAATGGCCGTAAACCGGTAGCTGCCCCCTATTTTCATGCCAAACAGGTAATAAGGCCCAAAATAAACGACCAGCAGCTGCAGCATCAGGGGCGTCCCGCGCATGATGGATATGTACAGTTTCATGATCGTGCGCAGCACCGTATTTTTTGACATCCTGCCGAAGGAAATCAAAAGGCCCAGCGGCAGAGAAAAGATCAGGGTCAGCGCAAAAATCCCCATGGACCGAAGCATGCCGCTGCTCAGCTGGCTCAGCATTACTGAAAATTTCATAATATCTCCTCTAATTCCTTTGTAAAAAAGAAGGGCATCCTGTAATCACGAGATGCCCTTATCTTATCACACTTACTCTTCTACGGCCAGTCTTTATGTAAGTCCGGCTCGAAAATATCGGTTCCGTCCGATCTGCCCGGCGCCATACTGTTTTCTGGCTTTCGTGCAGCGCCATGCTGCTTTTTCAGGCTTCTGTAGAACGCCATACTGTTTTTCTGAACTCCGTACAGCACATAAGCGATCAATATCACTCCGTCTCTGTCTCGACTTCGGTCTCGGCCTCATCAAGGATGTCCTCGCCCAGGCAGACCATGTCGCTCAGCTCATACTTCTCAGCCAGCTCCGCCACAGTACCATCCTCTACCAGCTCAAGCAGTGCCTCGTTTACGGTATCGCGCAGCTCCTCGTCGTCCAGACGGAAGCCAATGCCGTACTGCTCTGAGTTCAGTTCTTCCTCAAGAATGATGTAGCCTTCTTTTTCCTTAATCTGGTACTGAGCAACTCCGATGTCCATCGCAACTGCATCGATACTGCCCGCCTGCAGCTCTACAAATGCAGTGTTGTAATCTGCAAACTCCTGCAGAGTGCCGAAGGTCGCTGCCAGATCCGCCTGGTCGCCGCCCTCGCTCAGAAGCTCAAGCGCCGCTGAAGCTGCCTGTACGCCGACGATCTTGCCTGCCAGGTCGTCCAGACTGGCAATTCCGGACTCCTCAGCCACTACGATCACCTGGCTGTTGTCCACGTACGGATAGGACCATGCGTAATTATCCTCGCGTCCATTGATCGTAAAGCCGCTCCAGATGCAGTCGATCGAGCCGGACTCCAGCTCCAGATCCTTGGAATCCCAGTCAATCGGAGTCTTGACCAGCTCCCATCCTAACAGGTCGCAGACGGCAGGCGCCGGCTCCAGTTCGAATCCGGTGTACTCGCCGTCGTCATCCATGTAGCCGTACGGCGGATATTCCGCATCAAATCCTACGGTAAAGGTTGTCCTCTCGTCTGCCATGCTGACACTGCCCAGTGTCATGGACGCCACCAGTGCTGTGGCCATCATGCCTGCCATAAAACGTTTTTTCATCATAATCTCCTCCATTTGCTTTCATGTGTTATCACTGTACTACACTAAACCATGCCTATACTAACAAATAATGGAAATACTGTCAATCATGTTTTATAGCTGTTTTCATTCTGGCTGATGCAGTTCTATTATTGCAATCATGCGCGACCTGTAACAGCAATTTAGAGATGTGACAAAAATGATCCTTTAGGGACTTGCCTTTTTCGACAAATCATTGTATATTTTTCAAAAAAGAGGGAGGAGGAATTGAAATGGCGTTTATCTCTACATTAAAGCTCTGTCTGACAACGCAAAACATCATTTTCTGCGTAATTGCAGGCATTGTGGCCGGTTTCGTCGTCTGGATGATCCGGGATATCATGAGGGAGGATGGGAATTTTTCCTATTCACTGATCGGCCACATGATCGTCGCAATTATTTTTTCGTACATAGGGCTGGTCATCGCTTACAGCCGATGGGATGCGGCCTTATTTTCCGTACAAGCAATTCTCTGCGGTGTGATTGCCGCGGCAGCCGGAGCGCTCATCGTCGGAAGTGCTTTAATAAAGACCTGATCTGAATAAATCAGGAAAAGCAACTCAGGCCGCCGTCCTGATACAGATAGCAGGGTATCAGACCTGCTTCACAAGAATAAGTAAAAAACACCCGAAAGTCTGTTTTCTTTGGCTTTCGGGTGTTTTTGCATATACAGAGAAAATTTGCGCTGCATGAAATAGTTCTGCCAGAGTATTATCCCTTGATACCGGTGGACGCCACGCCCTGGACGAAGTATTTCTGCAGGGAGAGGAATATGATCAGCACCGGAATCAGCGCGATGATGGAGGCTGCCATGATCAGGCCATACTCGGCTGAGTACTGGCTGATGAACATACGCAGACCGATCTGAATGGTCTTCAGCTCGTTCTTGGTCAGATAGATCAATGGTCCGAGGAAGTCGTTCCACGTGTTGACGAAGGTGAAAATCGTCAGCGTAGAGAGAGCCGGCTTGGAGAGCGGCAGCATGATCCGCATCCAGATGCCGTACTCAGACAGGCCGTCGATCCGGGCCGCCTCACAGAGCTCATCGGGCACGCCCTCGTAAAACTGTTTCATCAGGAACACGCCAAAGGCGGAAAATGCCTGCAGACAAATGATCGCCAGGTGCGTGTTGTTGAGGTGCCAGGAGCGCATCATCATGAACTGAGGCACCATATATGCCTGCCACGGCACCGCGATGGTCGCTATGTAGCCGAGGAACAGCAAATCCTTGCCCTTAAAATTCAGCTTGGCGAACGCATACGCCGCGAAGCTTGAGGTGAACAGCTGCAGCAGCGTGACGATGATAGTCAGCTTCGCGCTGTTCTTGATGAAGGTGAGCAGCGGAATCTTGGTCCAGATATCGACATAGTTTCTCCAGCGCGGATTGGACGGGATCCATTCGATTGGGAACGCAAACACGTCCTTATTCAGCTTCAGGGACGCGGAAAGCATCCATACGAAGGGAATCAGCATTAAACACGCCAGTAAGATCAGCACCACGTAGATGATGGTCATCATAATGCGATGTGAAGCTGTCCTGGAATGAAGTTTTTCTTCTTTTGCACCCATGCTCTCCCCTCCTTTCAGTCATTATTGGATGAGCCGCGGAACTGGATGATCGTCACGATCAGCACCAGTGCGAACAGCACCATGGCGATGGCGCTTGCGTAGCCGTATTTCGGCGTATTCACAAATGCCACATTATAAATATAGTAAACGAGGGTGATGGTCGCGTTGCCCGGGCCGCCCTGGGTGATCATGTACATCTGATCATATACTTTAAAGGAAGCAATCGTCAGTGTAATCGTCACCAGGAAGGTGGTTGGCTGCAGCTGCGGCAGCACCACATGCCAGAATATCTGCCAGCGGTTCGCGCCGTCAAGTGTGGCTGCCTCTTCAAGCTGCGGGCTGGTGCCCTGCAGGCCTGCGAGGAAAATCACCATGTAGTAGCCCATGTTTTTCCAGACAGAGAACAGGACGACAGTCAGCATAGCCGTCTCCTTGCCTGCTGCCCAGCGCGGAAGATTTTTCACTCCCAGACTGGAGAGAAACATATTGACCGGACCCATGCTCGGGCTGAAAATCATGTTCCAGACAGCGGCCACTGCCACGAGGGACGCCACATAAGGGAAAAAAGCGACCGTACGGAAAAAGTTACGAAAATGGATCTTCTGGTTCAGCAAAACTGCCAACGCCAGCGAACACACCATCGTCAGCGGCACCACTGCTACCGTATATACAATCGTGTTTTTTAACGCTGCCAGAAAGACGCGGTCGCTTGCCAGGCTGATAAAATTGTCCAGTCCGGCGAAGGTGACCGGATGGACGCCGTCCCAGTTGCAAAAAGCCAGAATAATGGAAGCTACCATCGGGACCAGGGTAAAAATCGCAAACCCGATAAAATTCGGTGCAATAAAGGAATAGGCGATCAGGTTTGTCCGTGTCTGTTTCTTCATCATACGCTTCTGCCCGGTCGGCTGCACCGCTTGACTTGCCATAAAAAAGCCTCCTTTCTTTGTAAAAAACGGCATTCGTGAAGGCTGGAAAATTTTCTTTCGCAGCCCTGCGCAAGGAAAAGCGAGCCGGGCATTGGCCCGGCCCGCTGCATTTGATGTATGTCACAGGTTCCTGTTAGGAATCGCACCAGACACACTTCATATAGCTTCACAAATCACAGTCCGTAAAGCAATGCTGTGTCCGGGCAGATTCTGTCACGATCAGGCATTCATCGTCCTTACTCCGCCAGAAGCGCCTGTACCTGCTCGTTCATGTTGGCGATACCTTCTTCGATCGTCTCAGAGCCGGTCATGATCGCATCATGCTCGGTGTTGAGGATGGTCTCGATCTCGGAAGCCTGATCCGAAAGCGGCATCTCCAGATATACAGCTACCGTATTCAGAGCTTCTACAGAAGCCTCATCATCCGGGAAGCCTTCCGTAGCGGCGATGATCTCGTTGATGTTGTCGTTGCTGACTGCCGGGAATGTACCGGTGTTTGCGATGATTTCCGCGCCCTCGTCAGATACGCACCAGTTGATGAAGTCGATCGCTGCTTCTTTGTTCTCAGAGTAAGCATTTACTGCCAGAGAGGTAACAGTGCCAAGGGTTGTGCCAGCTTCCACGCCTTCCGGATGCGGATACTTCACGATGCCCCAGTTGATCTCTTCTACGCCGTTTGCCTCAGCCTCAGCATTGTAGGTCTGCAGGGTCGCGATGAACCAGCTGCCCATGTTGCACATTGCCGCCTGGCCGTTTTCAAACGCTGCGGAATAATGCAGACCAGAGGTCTTCAGCTCGCCGTAATCCATAACCACGCCGTCTTCCTGCTCTGCAAGAACCATCTCATAAATCGGCTGCAGGAAATCATATTCGCCGTCGATAATAGTGTGCTCACCGTCCAGGATGCCGAACAGTGTCACGTCCGAACGCCAGGTGTGATAATGGTTGCCGTATACCTTCTCAGAGCCCTCGCCGCTGGTCATCTCACGCATCAGGGCGTCAAACTCTTCAAGTGTCATGTCATTTGTCGGATAGTCAACGCCGGCTGCGTCAAACAGATCCTTGTTGTAAAATACTACCCAGAAATCAGAGCGGAACGGTACTGCGTAGAAGTTGCCGTCGCTCGCGGTCAGCTGCTCAATTACGCCGTTGAAATCAGCGGTATCGCGCTCGAGGTTGTCATTCATCGGCTCCAGCATCTCCAAGTTGATCAAGTTGGAATAGCCCGGGATGTCCTTAATGGAAAGGACGTCCAGCTCGCCATTGCCGCCCGCGATCTGCGTCGCCAGCTGGGTCATGTAATCGGTGGAGCCAAGGTCTACCATGTTGATCGTGACATTCTCATGGCTTGCCATGTAGCCGTCTGCCATGGCCGACCAGTATGCCGTGCTCTCTACATCCCATACTGCCCAGTTCAGAGTCACTTCCTCATCACTCGCGCCAGCGGTCATGCCGCCGCACAGAGACAGGCACATCGTTGCCGCCAGTGCTGCTGCTAAAAACTTTCTCTTCATATTGATTTCCTCCTGTTTATAATATTTTCGTGAAACAACATCCTGCCTGGCAGGATAAAATTCACAACGTTTTTCGGGGTTTATCCCGGATGTCTTTAGCATTGTAGCACAATTATTCAGAGAAAGAAAGAGGTTTTTTATTGATTTTTGAAATTTTTGTGAATTATTTTTGGGTGACTTTACACTTTTGTAAAATGTGTTCATCATTCTGTCTGCTACAGGTTACACGTCACACCCGCGCTCTGTGTGGGTCC
>JAJQFO010000242.1 GCA_021201095.1 Lachnospiraceae bacterium | reverse complement strand
TTATGACCGGCTGCTTACCATGTGCGCCCCGGTTTCCTTTACCGGCGAGAACTTCCGGAAGGCAACCGCTCAGGAAAAAATGGAGCGGTTAAAAACATTGTTTGGCGAAGAAAAGAGCAGTTAGCAGGAAAAGAGGGATGATATGAACAGCAAAGAAAGGGCGCCGCCGGATTTAGAACGACAGCCGGAAATTAACAGCGGAAGGATGTGATGATTGATGCCACTGACAAGAGGAGAACAGGAGACGGTTATCCTGTTCGATAATGATTCGGATGAAGCGAGGATTTACACTGCGAGTCCGCAGATGATGAAGAAACTTGAATCATTCAAAAAAATTATCCAGATTGCTACAGAATGATTGAGCAGACGGATTACTCTAAGACATTTGTGTGTCCCAAGAATCTGATTACTTTACGGAAGCCAAGAATGGAGACAGCAGAGGACAGAGCAAGAAAAAGCCGGCGAATGAGAGAATTCAATTTAAAGAAAAAACCGGATTCAGTTAGCCAGGCTTGATGGAAGAAAAACAGAATGATAGATAGCGAGAGGAACAGCCACAGATTTTTCGCGGGCTGTTTTTTTACGCTAAAAATTGAAAAGGAGCGAATGTACCATGAAAGAATATTCAGAAACAACTACTCCTGCGCTCGAGCGGGCGCAGAGAAATCTGGAACAGGCGAAAGCCAGATATGATGAAGAACGAAAAAAAGCAAATGCGAAACGCCGGAAAGAAGAAAATCACCATAAGTATCTGATGGGAGGCATTATCGTGAAATATTTTCCTGAGTGCTACCAGTATAACGAGCAGGAACTAAACGTGATTTTGTCGGCGGCTTTGAATAGTGTGGAGTGCCACAGGGCTTTGCAGCGGGTGAATAATCAGGATATCCGGCAGACATGATGAGCGGTGGCGGTCATGGCTGTTTTGGCAGAAAAAGCGAAGCCGTTTCGCTGTGTTAATCAGTCGGGGATGTCATAATGCCGCACGCGGATTTGAAGGAAGAGGTAGGCCGCGCAGCGGCCGTAGGGGAAACTGCGTTTTCCCTGTTGGACGCAGCGTTTTACGCGCGGCCAAACCCCGTAGGGCGCACAGGACCATGCGGAGCGTGGTCTATCTGTGCGCACCCCGCAAGCGGGGTGGAAACCGTGAAGCCGGCGATACCTTTTCGGTGACCCGTGAAAAATTGGTGGACGCGGAGAATTGTTACGGAGATGTTAATTATGGGGAAAGGCGAAAAAACTACAAAATATGCCAGCACAAGATTTGGCATTGTGCAGCGGAGCAAGGGACAGTCCGCGATTGACCAGGCGTCGTACATCAGCCGGACGGAGATTAAGAGTGAATACGATGGAAAAACGTACCGCCCGAAATATCATGAAGACCTGGTACACAGCGAGATATGTCTTGCATATGGCGCTCCGAAAGAGTGGGAAGACAGGGCTGCGCTCTGGAATTCCGTTGAGATGAACGAGAAACAGAAGAATGCGCAGCTTGCTCGGACGATGAAAGCTGCGCTGCCGAACTGGTGGAGCTATGAACTTGCGGAAAGCTGTGTCAGGCAATATATTTATCAGAATTTTGTCTCAAAAGGGATGTGTGCGGACTGGGCGATTCACGATTCCGTGAATCCGCAGGGCCACAGGAATCTCCATTTCCATTTAATGCTGACGCTCCGCCCCATTGACCGGAATGGGAAATGGGGAGCGAAACAGCGGAAGGAATATATTCTGGATAAGAATGGAAACCGGATCAGAAATAAATCCGGCAGGGGCTATAAAAGCCGTGCGGTGAATGTTAACGACTGGAATAACAGGGACAATGCGAAAAAATGGCGGAAAAATCTTGTGGATACGATCAACAGCATTAATGAACAGCTCGGGATAGATGAACAATGGGAGCACCGTTCATTCAAAGAACTTGGCATGGAACAGCAGCCGACCGTTCACCTGGGGCCGATCGCCAGCGCATTAGAGCGCCAGGGCGTTCAGACAGAGAAGGGCGACGTCAACCGTGCGATTATTGAGAGCAACCGCCGGCTGGCGGAAGCAGGACGGGCATATGCGGATGCGGTTCAGCTTTCACAGCAGGCACAGGAAGAACAGACTCTGCCGGAAACATCAAAACCGGCTGAACATATGCGGGAGAATGTGAATGAAGTAGCGGAGATGATTGACCAGATTTTACGGACAAACGGGAAGCTGCATACCCCGCTTGCAGGGTGCAGCTATTTTCGAAAAGCAACCGACCGGGAAGTGCTTATGGACGCCGGCAGTGTAAAAAGATTTGCAGAAAGGCACCAGATCGACAGCTTTGACGCACTTAATGCATTTACAGCTCACGAAGAACAGGAACTGGAGAAAGAAGAAAAACAGTTAAGCGAGAAAAGAGGGAAACGAAACCGGCTGCAAAAACTGTTAGAAATCTACGATGTTTATTCCCCATACTGGGAAATTCGGCGCGAGGCAGAGCGCAGGAGCGGTTTGAAAGGAACTTTATATGCGCGTTCGCACAGTAACGATCTGGAACAGGAGGCAGCTATACGGCAGCGGATTGAAAAGCTTTTAGAGCCTGGGGAAAGAATCACGCCCGGGCAGTGGAAGACAGATGTCCGAGAATTTGAACGAGAGTGTGAGAAGCTTTCTGCTTCATGCGGGGAACGGCAGCATAACCTTGCGTTTGCAGATGTGCTGCGCCACAATCACGAGACTCACATGCTTGAAACAAGAGAAAATGCCGGAAATGAAAAGATCGCTCATTCCGCATATGGGCCGGATGGAATTGACTGGGATGCATTGGAGGAAAAGGCCCGGATAAAGATTGCAGAAAGAGAAGCGCAGAAGGAAAAAACAGAGAAAAGATTGCAGTCAAACCGAGAGCCGGATGTACGGCAAATAAAAAGAGGAAGGTCAAGATGAAGCAAAAAACAGGGGATACACCCTCAAAAAATAACGAAATTGAAAGGCTACAACCGACAGGAGTGTGAAAAATATGAGTGAAGAACAGGAATTTTTAAATCAGGAGACAGAGGCAGAATCGACAGCGGCGGAGTGTCCGCCGGATCGGAGCTTTAAAATGCGGATTGGAGGGACTACATATGTTGTGGGAATGTACTACAGTAAAACCAGCCATGAGACATTAGAAGACAAGGTAAAAAATTTGATCATGAAAGATGATTAATATCAAAGTCAGATAATTCTGTTAAAAATTAATAGAATTGGATACTGGACTATATTGTAGAAGTGGTTTATAATAGCGCTGTTGTTAATTTGACTGATAATGCTGGAAAGACCGATAGCTAATTTTAGCGTGCTTGCCAAGTAAATTTGAAAGATTTTTACGTTACAGGAGAGAAATTACATAAGCATGTATAAAATTGTTGATTTACTTTCTTTCCATCTTTTATTGGCCGAAAGCAATGTTTGCATGTTGATTACAAAATATAACACAAAACATGAAGGAGATCAAGGAAAATGTGTAAGAAGTATTTCATGGCATTATCTTTAAGCATTGTGCTGTCAATGTCAATGGCCGAAGGTGCTTTTGCTGAATCGTCTATGGACAGTGCAGATGTTTTACTTGAAAGTATGGTTGCTGAATTTGATTCGACGATTTCTGCTATAACTGAAGAATTGGAAAATGTAAATGAGGCAGTTGGAGGAACCTATGAGGGCTATGATGAAAACAAACAAATGCTTTCTGACTGGTATACATACGTTATATCTGAAACCACGGCATTGGTTGAGAAAACAGAAGAGTCCGCTGCAGAATATTATCGGTTGATTGCACAGTCATCTGATTGGGAAGATGCTATGGATGACCTGTACGATGATATATATGATGGTGCATTTGAAGATTTATACGATGCAATATATGAAGACTTATATGATGATGTTTATGATGATTATTATGATGGAATCATCGACGACGCATATGATGAATTAAATTATGAAATATGGTCAACAGTTTCCAGTGAATGCTACAATGAATGGGATGATTCAACTTCTGACTTTTACACGTTGTGGTCAGATGCGGAATCAAACTTTTATAGGGATTGGTCGGACATTTCAAGTGAGTTTTACAGAGGTAATTTTGATATTGAATTTATTTTATCTGGTGAACCAAGAGGTTCTTTTGGAGATGATGTAAAAGCTATAGAAGCTGAATTTGATACTACAATTGATTATTTAACAGAAGAATTGAATGCCGTATGTGATTCGTTTGGCGGAACTTATGATGGTTATGTTGCCAATAAACAAAATCTTTCTGACTGGTATGAATTGGCGGTTTCGGAGACAAACGAATTGTTTACGACGGTGAAAGAAGATTCTATAGAATATTTTAGAACGGTTGCACTGTCTGGAGATGTTGATACAAAGTATGTATGGCAATATGATTTGAGCGATTATTATCGATATATATATGAAGACGCATTTACAAATTATTATCGTTCAGTGTATACGGGTTTATCGCAGATTATTTATCGAGAAATCTATAATGGTGTAGTAAGTTCTGGAAACAGTACGACGGATTATTCATCGTGGAGCAGTGAACGTAGCGACTGCTATAGTCAATATTCTGAATTTAGATCTACTATATACAGTGCATATTCTGATGCACACTCAAAAAGTTATAGCATGAGATCAGCTGTATATAGTGGGTTTAACCAGGGAAATACTGACATAGACGAGCTCCTTGCAGAATTTATTACAGAAGATGATATGATAGACGGTATGCATGTGAAATTCAAAGAGACAATGGATGGTTATATAGAATTTATTGACGAATTCTGTGAATTTATGGATACATATGCTGCAACAGATGGAACTGATACGGAGTTAATGGAACAATATATTGAACTTATAGAGCAATGCGCCAGCACGATGAAAGATTTGAGCGCTATGTTGGATGAGGAAATGAACGAGGTCGAAACAGCTTACTATGAAGATGGTTTATTACATATCTCACAAAAGTTAAGCGGGCGTGAAAATGCGGAATGATTTTTCTATACGCAACTTTTAAGTGTAAATGTATTTTTTATGTGAGAATTGATAATGTGAAAGAGCAAATGAGAGTCCATCCTTTCTGTCAACTGGATGGACTCTTTCTGTTGCAGTGTAATAGGAAATGGGTATATAAATCACTACAACTCTTCGTAATTGCAAGAAGATGATTTAAGAAAATCGGTTACCTGAGACAGAACTTCCTGTTCAGTTTCTGGAGATTTCATCATTTTTCGGATTGTGCATTCCCAAATAATTAACATGCGTATTCCTTGCTCGAGAAGATTATTCTTCACGATAGAATCACGTTCTACATTCTTACGAAATTTATTTTGCCAGAACTCAATTCTGCTTTTTGGCATATAGGCATATTTACAATCCACATGTCGATGCCAGAAACAACCGTGAACAAATATTGCAGTATTATATTTTGCGAGCCAAACATCCGGGTGACCATATACGTTATTGACGTTTTTTCGGTACCGATATCCCATATGGAACAGTTTTTTGCGTATGTATTCTTCCGGCTTTGTGTCCCTGCTTCGGATTCTTGACATATTCCTGCTTCTTTCGTCAGGCGATTTGATATCCGTCATTCTGGGAGACCTTCCATTTTTTTTACATAATTAACGAATTTTCCAACAGTCCAGATTCGTTCACGTCTGTCTTTTGGATAAGCTGTAATATAATCTCTGGGAACAACAAGAATCACTTTCTCTGCTTGCATTTCATCCATTTGTGCTGCGGAAATGCCCTGCTGCATAGTGCACAGATATTTATTCTCATCTCGCAGACGATCCGCCTCGTTCAGAATTTGTCTCCATCTGTCCTTACACGTGGTTTTAGCGGCCAGCGTGCATAGCTTTTCTATGGAAAAGGTCATATCATGATATGCTTCCTCCGACGGGAACAGGAAATCCGGTTTTTTATTTCCTTCTGTAACAGCCTGTGCAGTATATTGAATTTTATTTTCATCAAATATTGCAGCCAAATGATGTTCAAGACTTTTTCCAGCTCTGCTTTTACGCCGGTTTAAAACCTGATTAGCCAATACAACAAAGTCATCTACTGATTTGAATCCTCTGGAGACAATGGTGCCGTATTTTGAGTGTTCTATTGCGCGAAACAGACGATATTCTTCGTCTGTCCATTTTAACAGAATTGCATCAGGATCATTGATTGCGAGTGAACGGTTCAGAAACACGTTATACTGAATCATTCTTGCAGCGGCAGACATTTCGGATGATGATGGGAATTCACCATTCAAACCAGAAATGAAGGAATCTATAGCGTATTTCTCTTTTACTTCAGGATTAATGCGATTAACTTCTATAGGGCGGTTCGTTTCAGCAGGAGTTAAACCGAAAGAGTCCATAAATTCCTGCATCATGTCATCAGTGTTAAAAATAAAAGCCTGGTAAGTATCTGAAATGTCTTTAACCAAAATGAAGAGAGCTCCAGTATAATTGGGGTGGCGAAACTGAAATCCCCGTCCAAATCCGGTAATTCTCAATTCACCTTTACTCTCATACCAAGTAAACGTACAGCTTGTAGTAAAATCATCCTGCCATTTAATAGTGCCGGTTTTCTTGAGAATGTGATTTTCCTTCATTTCTTTATCTGTAAAAAACATATCTTTGGCGGTTTTTGAGATAAGTATGCCAGACTGATGCCCGCCCGTTTCACCACTGTCATTAGCTGAAAGAAATTTACAATACGAAGAAGAGCCCTTGAGGACTGTATTAACTGCCTTTTCTACAAGTTCACTCATTTATATCACCACCATTTTCTTTGAGCAATTTACTCTTTGTTCTTTACTCTATGCTGATCTGTCAGTAAGTATTTCATTATTCGAGTTCAATGATTTCGCTGCCGTGGCATCTAGTTCAAACATTTTATTTTTCACAAGCTGCGCAACGTTTGCCATAAGCGGAACAACTACCGAATTGCCAAACTGCTTATATGCTTGCGTATCCGAAACTGGAATTTTAAAATCTTCTGGAAATCCCTGTAGCCGTGCACATTCTCGTGGCGTCAGTCTCCGCGGATTTTTTCCCTCCTGGGCAATCAGTATTTCGGAGCCATCTTTATAATATCGGGCACTAAGTGTTCTGGATATGCCATCTGGATCTGCAATACCATATCCAAATCCGTTTCCTGCCGCTTTATGTTTTGCAGCATAAGCCTGAAGATAATCCCATAGCTTATCTGATAAAGTGTATTTACTGTCAACATCTTTTTCGAGAATATCTCTCATTACCGGTTTCGGATTCAGAGGCGTTAAATCGAAAGTGAAATCTATATCTTTCCCATACCTTTTGCGGTCAAATCCCACGATAAGAATCCGTTCTCTGTGTTGCGGAACAAAATATTGACCGTCCAATACTTGATGAAATACTTCATAATCAAGTTCATCAAGTGATTCGGTTATGACTTTAAATGTTCGCCCCTTGTCGTGACTACACAGATTTTTGACATTTTCCAGCATAAAAGCCTTTGGCCTTTTTGCTTTAAGAATTCTGCATATATCAAAGAAGAGTGTTCCTTGTGTCTTGTCTTCGAATCCAGTTGCGCGTCCAAGACTCTGTTTTTTAGAAACACCTGCAATAGAAAACGGCTGACAGGGAAAACCGGCAACAAGGATGTCGTGATCCGGAATAGAATATTCGTCTATTTTTGTGATATCCCCATCTGGCTGTTCCCCGAAATTTGCAAAATATGTTTGTTGGCTATATTTATTCCACTCATTAGAATAGACGCAATGTCCGCCGGCTTTTTCATATGCGATACGCATTCCACCAATCCCGGCAAATAAATCTATAAATGTAAAGCTTGCTCCGATCGGCGCGGTTTCTCTTGACTGTCTGCTCAGGAACTGAATGATTGCAGAATTGATGGAATCCTGCACGGATGATTTTACTTCAGCATTATAGTCAGCCAGAGCTTCATAAACTGCGTCATCTAATCTGACATGTATTTGTTTTGCCATCTTTCCCTCCTGGGTATAATTTTATACCAACTTCGACCCATTATATCAGGTTATAATGAAAATTACAATAGAGAGGGTTGATTTTGATCATTGTTTTTTCCCTGTTTTTTCCCTGCTTTTTCCAGTGCTTTTCCCAGCGCTTTTTCCCAGCCGTTTTTTCTCAGCCTGAAAATTGCGAAAATACCGGTGGAAATGCTACTATTTCGCGTAATGGCAAATCAAATTACAAGTCTAAAAAAGCCGCAAAAACTCTGAAAATTTCACACAATTCAAAAATATCTAAAAATAACGCTTGACAAAACATGACTTAAAGGAGAGCTGCTTCGCGATATTGGGAATTACCTGGAGATGATGGGTTATAAGGTGATTGTCCTGAACCTGGTCGATATGGATGCATCGGACGGATACAATCCTTTTGTCTACATCCGCTGCGATGAGGATGTGACGAAACTGATCACCAACCTGATTGCAAATACAACACCGAAAGGCTCTACGCCGAATGACCCGTTCTGGGAGCGCTCGGAATCGATGCTCCTGCAGGCAATCTTCCTGTATGTCTGGTATGAGTTCCCGAAGCAGGGCAGGACTCCAAACTTTCGGGGCGTGCTGGAGCTGCTGAATAAGGCGAAGGTATCCGATGATGAAGAGAATCATTCGGAGCTGGATGACCTGATGTATCAGCTTCCGGAAGATCATCCGGCACTGATCACTTACAAAAAGGTCTGTACCGGTGCGGCTGATACGATCCGCTCGATTATTATTTCTGCGAATGCGCGTCTGGCGTATCTGCAGAACCCGAAAGTCCTTCACATCCTGGACAATGATGACATCGATATTCCTGCGATGGGCGAGGGCGTTTATGAGAACCCGGATCGGAAAGTGGCGTTGTTCTGTGTGATACCGGACAACGACAAGTCTTACAATTTCCTTGTGGGAATGCTCTACAGCCAGATCTTCCAGGAACTCTATTACATCGCTGATCACAAGTACGGTGGTGGTCGATTGCCTGTTCCGGTTGCATTATGGATGGATGAATTTGCAAATTGTGCCTTGCCAGATGGATTTCTGGAAATCCTGGCGACCTGCCGGAGCCGCGAGATTTCCTGTAATATCATCATCCAGAATCTCGCGCAGCTGAAAACCCTGTTTAAGGACAGCTGGGAGAGCATCACAGGAAATTCAGACATTTTGGTGTATCTTGGCGGCAATGAACAGAGTACGCACAAATTCATTTCGGAGATGCTCGGCAAGACAACGATTGACAAGAAATCATCCGGCGAGACGCTTGGCAATCATGGCTCCAGCAGTCGGAATTATGATGTGCTTGGGCGCGACATTCTTGATCCGAGCGAGGTTCGGAAAGTGGATAACAAAAAATGCCTGATTTTCATTAAAGGCTTCGACCCGATTTACGATGACAAGTATCATACGGCGGAGAAAGAAGAATATAAACTCGCCATGAAGCTCGGTCCCTACGAGCATAAGAAAAGGCAATGGCTGCAGGATGGCAGGGACATCTTCTATATTAATGGTCCGAAGGGTGGTGGGAACCCATATGAATCCATGTTTTATCAGGTGGAAAACTATCTCGGCATCTTCGAGGATTCTACCGCTTACGAAGAACTCAAAACGCTGTCGGATTATGGGGCGGAAAACCAGCTTGTTCCGGTGGGTGATGGCTATATTTATCAGAATAAAGTCCTGTATCCTGTTATTTCCCGGAATACAGTTCCAGTAAAAACAGGCCTGGGACGGCTCACAAAGCATCCGGTGGTGGGATACTCTTACAAAGGGAAATCAATTCTTGTGGACTCAGAAGTGGTAAAAGAGATTTTTACACCGCTGAACCGTATGACATGAGAAACATTCAAATTTGAAAAATGATATGAATGAAAGCGAGGATGATGCTATTGAGTGAAAAGAAAACGTTAGAATTTGACTGGCAGTTTGGACAGGAAGATGTTTCTCTACGAGTGGCCTCTTATATGAACAATAACAGCCTTTATGTGGGATTGATTTGCAGGACGGAGTATGGCCTGGAACCATTTGGAGATGTGACAGTCAACCTTCCTGTCAGTGATATGGTTCCATTAAAATCGAACGAGGCCTATATCAACGGTGACATGTCAAAAAGCCTACTGGCATTTATCCAGAAGAATAGGCTTGGGACAGTCCTTCCGGAAGTAGGCTATTCGGGTTATGGACAGTATGCGAAGGTAGCGTTTGATATGGATCGTCTGAAGGAATTCGACCCAGCCGGCGTGGAACGCCATCTTCAACAATACAGCAGAAATAATAGGGAAACTAAGGAAACGAACAGGACGGAAGATTCGCATAAGCGGAAAAGGACAGGCCGATGATATCCGGGCAGATGGGAGAGACGGCAATGGCGGTGAAAACAGATTTACGGACAATGACAGATAGATGGGAGTGAATATTGTGCAGGAAGTTAAATATCTGACGGAAAAAGATATGGAATATTTTTATAAGCTGGAGGAACAGGGAGAAGCGGTCATCATCCGCCTGGAGCCGGAGCAGCTTCTTTCGCTTGATCTTTCAGAACTGGACAGACGAAAAACGGATGCCGGCAGTGAGATCAGCGAGGAGGAGATTCGGCAATGGCTGCAGCAGCATTCTTCGGAACTGCGGCAGAGGTATGAAGAAAATGAAGCCGTATTGCAGGAAAACCGGCAACTGAAAGAGGCACTTGGAGGAAAAGAAAAAACAAATGCGGACACTGGCAGCGAAAAAACAGCATCTGGCAGGAACGTTCTCATTGATGGAAAAGGCGGGAAGCAGACTTTGGTCAGACGGCTGCAGGAAGTGCGGCTGAATGAAGAACAGACGGAAATCATTGATTATGCTATCCAACAGGGACTGGGAGAAGAACAGCTCCTTGTCCTTCTCAGTGATGGTTGGACAACTGATGAGATGCGCAAATTATGCATGATGTTTCTTGGAGACCGCACATAAAAGGGGACAATTCTTACCTGGAGCAGGAGCCGCCCACACAAACAGGAGGGGCTGCAGATTGCCGTCAATAAGCCCCTTGAACTTTTGATATTTTAATCTTTGCCCATCATGATATAGTATTGGTGATAGAACATATATCACAGAGGCGTGTCATGGTGGGTATGTATGTGCCGGTATTTGGCGTTCCGGAGTGAACAGATCTTGTGTTAAAGCATCAACTATAATGGGAAAAGAATCCACTGGAAAGAAAAAGCCATCACCGGAGTATACGGTAACAGCTGTAAAATCATGATTTTTGATGGGTAAATCTGTACTTAGTTTATCCCTTAGCAGGATATTAAGGGAGTACCCTCTCGAAATCCTTTGATTTTACTGGTTTTCCGCTTCCTGACGGTTTTTAATTGACCACTAATCTGACCACTGACGGGGCATGTTCGCCTGATTTTCTGTCGATCATCTTCGATGCTTGCTCGCATAGTAATCTGTCCCGGCCATTAATGATTTCAATTTCCCTTTAGTTCTGACCACGATTCATAAAGGTTTTCAGCTTGCTTACCTCTGCTTTCTTTGTTTCCATGGAGGGATGGACGTACA
>JAJQFO010000275.1 GCA_021201095.1 Lachnospiraceae bacterium | reverse complement strand
CATCAAAGGAGAAGGTACCGGTCGCCACTTCATACGTAACGGAGGTATCTGCCAGCGCCGCCTGTACGCTTTCCGCATCGCAGGCTCCGCAGCTCTCCATCGCCTGCTTCAGGATCAGCACACAGTCATAGCCAAGAGCATCAAAGTTGTTCGGCGTTTCCCCGTAAAGAGCCTCATAATTCTCTACAAAGCTTACAGATACGTCGCTGGTAGCAAGCTCTGTCGAATAGTGGTTTACAAACAGGAAATCATTGTAAACAGAAAGATCCGTGCCTTCAGAGATCGTAGTCTCCGTATTATCCACGCCATCCGCGCCAAGCAGCACGCCGGTAAATCCTACGCTTCTCGCCTGCGGCACCAGATACGGACCGGTTACATCATAATAGAACGGTACAAATACCAGCTCAGCTTCTGCAGAAACCATCTTATTGAACTGGTTTGTATAATCTACCTCTGTCATTGTCGCCACAGATTCCTCAGCAACCACCTCAATGCCCAGCTCCTCACAGGCCGCTGAGAAGGAATCTCTCAATCCTGCTGAATAAGTATCTGCTGAGCAGTATACGATACCAACCTTGGTGTAGCCTTCATCTGCTGCATACTGCGCAGCCAGCTCGCCCTGGAAGGAATCCTTAAAGCAGGCACGGAATACATAATCCATCTCTGTCGTCAGCGCATCAGCCGTTCCGGACGGTGTGATCAATACAACACCCTCAGAATTCGCTGTCGATGTAATGGAAGAAGTGCAGCCTGACGTTGCGGAACCAATCACGAGCTCAATTCCGTCCGCGATCAGCGCGTTCATGGAATTCAGACATTCTGTCGCGTCTCCCTGATCATCCTTGGATGAGACAGCCAGCTCATAAGCCCCATCCGCAAGCAGTACGCCGCCAGCAGCGTTAATCTCATCGACTGCCTGCATGACACCATTCGAAACGTGCGTGCCATATACAGCAAGGCTGCCGGTCATCGGGCCGATCATGCCGAGCGTAATCGTGCCGACAAACTCCGTGTCAGCCTCCTCAGCACCTGCATAAGCCGTCATCCCCATTACCATACCCAGTGTCAGGATCAGGCTGATGATTTTTTTCTTCATAATGTTTCCTCCTTTTCCTATTGCCATTTTCCTGGTTGGAAGCTTTCTCCATCCAGTACCCCCGCCGGGAAGGAACGCTTTCCCGCGGCCGCAGTACCTGGTCAGATAAAATCCTCTCTTTCCAACCGCCTGCCCGCCGATCCGGTCTGATGCAATTTGATGCAGTATCAGAACTCTGCTCATCATCCGGAAGGCTTTCATTTAACAGGAGATCCGATAAATCCCCGCCGTTGAACGAAAAAAAGGTGCACGGAATATTCCATGCACCTTTGCGTTGAAAGTATGTTACAATGTTTTTTCTTTTTTGTCAACAATTATTTCAAAAACATTTTCAGAATTATTTTCTGTGTTTTGTAAGCATTTCCCAATTTTTTTCTGCGTTGTTACCAAATCTAACCCTATCCGGCAGAGCCGCATGTCAACTTTTCCTGTCTGCAGAATATAATGGAATAACAATCCCGTTTGGACGTGTATGGAAACATGAATGATGTATGGAACAGACAAAAAAATCAGCTGCCTTCTGCCGCACAGCTTTCAGATGGCGGCAGTAATGACCTTCCGGATATGGGAACACTGCAGGTGATGGCTCTCTCCGAGGAACATATACCGATCAGCGGCGCAACGGTGGATATTTCGTTTACCGGGGATCCGGACCGCATTCTGGAAGAAGTACGTACAGATCAGAATGGACAGACCGAAGCGCTGCTGCTTGCGGCCCCGCCGATGGAATACTCTCTGCAGCCATCCGAACAGCAGCCTTACGCAGAATATACCGTCCAGGTATCCGCACCGGGATTTGAACCGGTCACGGTAAATGGCTCGGAACTGTTTAGCGGGCAGCTGTCCCTGCAGCCGGTAAAAATGCATCCCACCAGACCAGATGAACAGCCCGATACCATCTCCATCCCGGAGCATACGCTGTACACCTACTATCCTCCCAAGATTGCAGAAGCCGAAATCAAGCCGGTCAATGCCAGCGGCGAAATTGTCCTCGACCAGGTCGTAGTCCCCGAATACATTGTCGTCCATGACGGCACGCCGCAGGATTCCTCTGCACGCGATTATTATGTGCAATATAAGGATTACATTAAAAATGTCGCCTGCAGTGAAATCTACTCCACCTGGCCTTACGAGACGCTTGTCGCGAATATTCTGGCGATTCAGTCCTTTACGCTGAACCGGGTCTACACCGAGTGGTACAGGAATAAGCGGTATGGTTTTACGATTACATCCTCGACCGCCTATGACCAGAAATGGGTCTACGGCCGAAATATTTTTGAGAGCATTGACGCGGCAGTAGATGATGTTTTTCTTCACTATCTCTCCCGCCCGAATGTAAAGCAGCCCATCCTGACACAGTACTGCGATGGTTCACGTGTCACCTGCCCGCAATGGCTCTCTCAGTGGGGCAGCGCCTCTCTCGGAGAGCAGGGCTATACCGCCGCGGAAATTATACGCTATTATTACGGCAGCGACATGTATATCAATTCTGCCGAGCAGGTGACGGGCATCCCGGCCTCCTATCCGGGCTACCCGCTCTCCGTAGGAAGCGTCGGCGCGGATGTGCTGAAAATTCAGGAACAGCTCAACGCAATCTCCAACAACTATCCCCTGATCCCGAAGCTCGTGCCGGACGGCGTCTTCGGCGAGGCGACACAGGAAGCGGTCCGGGTGTTCCAGTCCGTCTTCGGGCTGACACAGGACGGAATTGTCGGCAGCCGCACCTGGTATAAGATTTCCGATATCTATGTCGCGGTGACTCGGATCGCGGAAGGCACGGGCTGACAAAGATATCCCAGGCAGAAAATAGTCTGATTGAAATTCCGCAAAAACCAAGTAACGAAAAACGGATAAGAGAACCATATCCCTTATCCGTTTCATAAACGATATAAGCACCTGGACTTACTCCAGAAATTTCTTCAGTTCATCCATAAATGTATTGACATCCCGGAATTCCCTGTATACAGATGCGAAACGAACATACGCTACCGCATCCAGCTCTTTGAGCTTGTCCATGACGATTTCACCGACCATCTTGCTCGCAATCTCTTTTTCTTCCATATTAAAGAGATCTTTCTCAACCGCGTCAACCGTCTCCCGAATCTCCCGGATCGGAATCGGGCGCTTGTAGCAGGCGCGCATGATACCGGCTTCCAGCTTGTCGCGGCTGTACTGCTCCCGGCTCTGATCCTTCTTAATGACGATCAGAGGAATGGTCTCGACCTTTTCATAGGTGGTAAATCGCCTGCCGCATTCATCGCAGAGCCTGCGTCTGCGGATTGAAGCACCATCATCCGCCGGTCTGGAATCCACCACCCGCGTCGTATCCTGATTACAAAATGGACATTTCATAGGGAACCTCCTTTCAATCATCATCCAGCTTCAGTACGCTCATAAATGCCTTCTGCGGAATTTCTACGCTGCCGAACTGGCGCATTCGCTTTTTGCCTTCCTTCTGTTTTTCCAACAGCTTTTTCTTACGCGTAATGTCACCGCCATAACACTTTGCAAGTACGTCCTTGCGCATCGCTTTCACGGTCTCACGGGCGATGATCTTACTGCCGATCGCCGCCTGAATCGGGATTTCGAAGAGCTGGCGTGGAATCTCCTGCTTCAGCTTTTCGCACATTTTGCGGCCGCGCTCATAGGCCGTGTCCGCATGCACGATGAAGGACAGCGCATCTACCTCTTCTTTATTTACCAGGATGTCCAGCTTCACCAGCTCGGAACGCATATAGCCCTTCATCTCATAATCAAAAGAAGCATACCCGCGTGAACGCGACTTCAGAGCATCAAAGAAATCGTAAATAATCTCGTTCAGCGGCAGGGTGTATTTCAGCACCGCCCGTGTTTCTTCCATATACTCCATGCCCTCATAGATGCCGCGCCGCTGCTGACACAGCTCCATGATTGCGCCCAGATATTCCGTCGTCACCATGATTTCCGCCTGCACAACCGGTTCTTCCATGTAGTCAATCTCTGACGGATCCGGAAGGTTCGTCGGATTGGTCAGTTCAATCATAGTTCCGTCCGTCTTATATACCTTATAAATTACGCTTGGAGCAGTCGTGATCAGATCAAGATTGTATTCCCGCTCCAGCCGCTCCTGAATGATCTCCAGATGCAGAAGTCCAAGGAAACCGCAGCGGAAGCCGAATCCCAGCGCGACAGAGGTCTCCGGTTCAAACTGAAGCGACGCATCATTGAGCTGCAGCTTTTCCAACGCATCCCGCAGATCCGGATATTTCGCCCCATCGACCGGATACATGCCGCAGTATACCATCGGATTTACTTTTTTATAGCCTGGAAGCGGCTCCTCGCAGGGACAATCCGCATCCGTCACAGTGTCGCCAACCCTCGTCTCCTTTACATTTTTCAGACTGGCTGTCAGGTAGCCGACCATACCCGCAGAAAGCTCATCGCAGGGAATAAACTGGCCCGGTCCAAAATACCCGGCTTCCACAACCTCTGCCTCCGCCCCCGTAGCCATCATGCGAATCCGCGTGCCCTTTTTCACTGTACCATTCATCAGACGGATAAAAATGATCACACCTTTATAAGAATCATAGACCGAATCAAAGATCAGTGCCTGCAGCGGCGCGTCCGCATCCCCTGTCGGAGCCGGAATCTTTTTTACTACCTGCTCCAGCACCTCGTGCACATTCTGCCCGGTCTTTGCGGAAATCTGCGGCGCATCCTCCGCCTCGATACCGATCACATCCTCAATCTCGTGAATGACACGCTCCGGCTCAGCACTCGGAAGATCAATCTTATTGATCACCGGCATCACATCCAGGTCATGGTCGAGCGCCAGATACACATTGGCCAGTGTCTGCGCTTCGATGCCCTGGGCCGCATCCACCACAAGAATCGCCCCGTCGCAGGCCGCCAGAGACCGCGACACCTCATAATTAAAGTCAACATGCCCCGGCGTATCGATCAGGTTGAAGATATACTCTTCCCCATCATCTGCCTGATAAATGATCCGCACCGCCTGCGACTTAATCGTAATGCCGCGCTCCCGCTCCAGATCCATATTGTCCAGCACCTGATCCTGCATTTCCCGGCTGGTCAGCAGCCCGGTCATCTCAATAATCCGGTCTGCCAGCGTCGATTTGCCATGGTCAATGTGTGCGATAATGCAAAAATTTCTGATTTTACTTTGATCTACTGTCACTATATTCTTCCTCCCTGAGGCTTCTGGTGTTTGTATATTTTAGTATTGGTATTTATATTGGCATTTGAATCGAAACTCTTCAAAGCAGAAATGCCTGACACTTCCTGTAAGTATAACACAAAGATAGCAACAGGCAAAACAGAAATTAAATAAAATTTCGAATAAAATCACAAAATTCAATCGACAACCGGAAAAATATCAGGAAATCCAAGTCAGCATGAAATCTGAAAACACCAATTCAGCATTGAATTATAAAAGCATCCGGTTCCGTTCAGAATCTGAAAGCTCCCTTTTTGCGCAAAAGCATATAAACTCCTGCTCAGCTCATTAGCTGTTGAAGCAGCTTTGCAATCAGCACCATCGCATTTTGCTCCTCTTCCACAGTATTCAGCTGCGTTCCGGCCTCAATCAGGAGTGACCTCGCACGCAGATGCAGGTTGTAGCGTTCTGCCTGCAGATAAATCTTACGTGCAAATCCCGGATATTCCGCATTAGAAAGCACCTGCAGCTGCAGAGAAAATGCCAGATTTTCCGTCAGATGCGCATTCGGCAGCCAGCTAAGCGCATTCCCGTCCGCATCACAGGAAAGGCCGTTGAAAAACATGATTTTCGAGGTCACCTTGCCATCAATTTCCGTCACGAAGTCTTCCTCATTTCCATCCACACCATCGCGGTGCAGATCAATCACTACCTCAATCGTCGGGGATTCTTCCAGAATTGCCTCCACCGCCTCCCTGGCATAATCATACGCCGCACTGCGGTCCAGAACCCCGTCCACCAGATCATACTCTCCCGTGTCATGAATCACATTATATCCATAGCCGCGCAGCTCTTCAGCCAAAAGCTCCCCCATACCCACAACAGTGTCACTTACTTCGCCTTCCCGGGAATCGGCAAACGCCTCCTGCGAATGTGTGTGATAGATCAAAATTTGCGGAACTGACGCATCCTGATCAATCGACAAGTCTATAGAAAGCAGAGTCTCTGCGTTGAAAAGCTCCGCATCCGCCGTTGTATCCGCATCTACGGTATAGTAATTGGCCAGCAAATACAAGTAATCCGACAGCTGCGGAAGCACCTGCGAAAAGATCGAATTTACAGACACTTCCTGCACCGGATCGTCCTCAGTCTGCGTCTCATTTAATTCGCTTTCGTAAGGAAACGCCCCCTCACTCTGTTCGGCGGCAGATCGCATTTGCCATTCCGAAAACGCTTCGCGTTGGCAAATGCCAGGCATGTCCACAGTCTCACTTTCGCGTTCTGTACTTGTGCCTTCGACCTCACTCTCGCGTTCTGTACTTGTGCTTTCGACCTCACTCTCGCGTTCTGTACTTATGCTTTCGACCTCACTCTCGCGTTCTGTCTCTATACTTTCCCATTCCGCTTTTCCACTCTCTGTCTCTTCCGCAAATTCTGCCAGTACACTTTCCATGGTTCCATTTGCCTCATCGGTACTTTCGCTTCCTGTAACCGTTTCGCTCCCGTCCTCTGTTTCCTCTCCCGCTCCGTCCGCCAGATAGCTGAGCACCGGCACTGCCTGTTGAAACCAGGCGGCAAACCAGCTCGATGCATTCTTCCCTTCCAAAACCGCAGAATAGCCCAGAGACCAGGTACGCATCGCTGAATCTTCAACCGATTGCTGTACGTTCCCGGCCTCCAATGCCTTCTTCATCTGGTGATGCGCCGCCAGTAGCGCACCGCTTTTATACATAATATAGGCTCCCAGAACTGCCATCAAGCAATACAGCAGTTTTTGCAGACGACTATTTTTTCGCATAGATCCTCCAGATATATAGCGAGCCGGTGCGGCTTTAGCCGCAAAACTCCCTCGCCGGGTTATGTCCACAATCTCTGATTGTGGATGTGGGCATCCCACGCTTCGCATGGGATATGCCTTACGCACCCAAAGTTCTCGATTTGCTTTGCAAATCGGAACATACTGTGCAATCGAGTAGGAGACGGCTTGCCCGCTCCTACTCGCCCGCGCGGGGCGCGTGTGGCGCAAGCCACAAAACTCATTGCGCGCCCCTGTGCATAAAAAACAAAGGCCCCATACCTGACGAACAGGCATGGGGCTTTCTTATTTCCCTTATATAATTTATGCGTTTTCTTCTCCGTTTAGAATCAAAATCCTGGCAAATCAAGCATCACAATGCTGCTGCCACTTCCTGATACAGTTCATCGCCCTGCGGGATTTCGTAAGTATTGCCATCCTCTTTAGAATAACAGTAATGATCTCCTTCTTTCGAAAGATAAATGTAGTGTTCCTCGCCCTTATTATCCTTTACGCTGATCTCCAGATCGCCTTTATGAGGTCTGAAGTCCCTTTCAGCTGAATGATCGGTATCTCCATCTCCAACATATCCATCAAGCAGCCTGGCAATTTTCTCTTTTTTCGCCTGACCCGTCAGATCAATCTGCTCCATGTCTTCATTGGTCCATGTAACCTCAATGCTGTCCGCTACCAGTTCCTCCGTCTCTGTCACAACCCTTCCAGCGTGAATCAGATACAGAGCAAAACCAGCCAGCACCAAAATGCCTGCCAGGATTAAAAACCGGCAAATCATCTTTCTCCCCTCAAGTGTCCGATTTTGCATCCTTCGCGCCTCCCCTCATATGCCATTGTTTTACAGCTGTTGTTTTCCGAAATGACAAACGACTCTGTCATTCGCTATACTTAACAGGTATTATGCGAAGAAAATCGCTTCGCATAATACTCCAGAATCTGGCGATTCTGTCGTTAACTTATCGGGTGAAAGCCCGCGAGCGCGCTTTCCTTCCGATAAGTTATATTATACAACAGGATATGTGAGAATTTTCGAATCTTTTCTTAAGATTTTCCAAATCAAATAATAAGTCTGCGAGCGCTACAAGGCCATCATCTCCTGAATCTCAGCACTCAGCCGTTCTCTCTGATCATATGTGAGGAGATCCTGATTGTACCGAAAATAAGACTCGCTGCCCCACTGCTCGATAAATTCCAGACTGTCCATTCCCGTAGTGAGTTCTGTTACAAACAATACCATTTCCTGTGTATTTCCCCATACCCTTTCGATGAAAGAAAAGGCATGCTCTAACTGTGCCGCGAGATCCTTCGCGTTTTTCTGGTGCCCTCTGACTTCTTTGTCGAAACGCTTTTTAATTCCGGCAAAGCCATTCGTGTTCTTTGCTTTAGCCGAAGCATCTGCAGGATTATCGGAACCTCCAGTACTGGAATCATCTGTGAAGTTCTCGGTTTTGGCCGCAAATTGTGCGTAATCCTCCAGCATCTGTATAGCCAGCAGTCCTTCATTCCGCTGCTGCACGGTAAGACTGTTCGCGGCAGACTGTTCTTCCAGATGAATACGAAGATTTTGCGCTTCCTGCTCCAGCAGTTCTGAGAGTCGGCTTTCCTGTAAACCAGAATCTGAGTCTGCCTTATCCTGTTTTTTCACCACACGAAGAGCCCTCACTACCTGCAGAAGGCTGCGGTTGCGGCTCATAGAGGCGCGGAATCCGTCATTTAGCCGGCCAAGCAGCAGCCCCAGAATAGAAAAGCGCTCATCCATTCTTGCTTCCTTCGCCCGTCTGACAATCTCATTCGTGACTGTCCCATTCAGGATATCCTCAATCTGGTAATCGGACTGATATTTTTTATAAAGCTGATAATAAACATTAAATTTTCTTGCAATCTCATCATCAGAAAGATACTGCCCGATCAGACCCTTGTCCACCGGGAACCCCTTTTTTTCATAAATCCGTATCGCGGTGGACAAATCCTCCCATCCTCGGGCCGTTACATAGCGAGTGCCGTCCACCGATTCCTGAATAGAATAAAACCACTGACGGTTGATTTCCAGAAACGAGAGAACCGCGTCGTGGATCCCCTGGTGATACGCATACTGCTTCCAGACGCCAAAGTCTTCCTTCACATCAATACGTCTTAAACGATCCATGGTGGCCACGTCAAATTCCTTTACTGATTTATTGTACTGGGGCGGATTCCCCGCAGTCACCACTACCCATCCCTTTGGAATCTGCCTGTTTCCGAATATTTTGTACTGCAGAAAAAGAAGCATCGCGGGCGCGAGTGTTTCCGAGACACAATTAATCTCATCCAGAAACAGGATGCCTTCTCTTTTTCCGGAGGCCTCCATCACCTGATAAATTGCAGCAATAATCTCGCTCATGGTATATTCCGAGACAGTAAAGCTTTTTCCATCATATTGCTTCGATTCAATCACCGGAAGTCCCAGAGCACTCTGCCTTGTATGATGCGTCATGGAATAAGAAACCAGCGCAATATCCAGTTCCGAAGCGATCTGCTCCATTATAGCTGTTTTTCCTCACTCTGTCAACTAAATTCCAAAAAAAATTCTGTTTTTTTACTGTATAATCTACGTACCAGGCAATTAGACATCATCTTTTATTACAGATACATTATCTATAAAATCATCCTTAAATTTCCACTTCACTTCGATATGATTTGGATTATAAAAAATGATTTCTTCAATCAGTTCCTGAACGATCTCGTATGACAATCTTTCCAGATTCGAACATTTGGAATAAGCTTCTAGCTCACACTTTTTCCCCTCTTGCGTTTTCAACAGCGACATTTTTTCTATCAAAACAGAAAGTTCTTTCTTGTATGTTTCTTCTTCTTTTTTGATTTCTTCCTTAATTTTGAGAAATTCTTCTCTACTGATTCTCCCGCTAACATAATCATCATAATGAATCATCTGTTTATTTTTATATTCTTTCAATGTATTTTCCAATAACTGCTCATCCATTTTAAATCTGGATAGTGGTGTTGTTTTTGTTAATACATCCAATACCTGAATTCTATCTTCTGCACATTCTGCCTGTTTTCTGATCAGTTCAAGTATGAGCTGTTCCAAATACTCTATCTTGTATCCGTGAGGATAACATCCAAATTCATTTGAAAAATTCTTTGTTTTACAATATATACTTGCATTTTTATGTCTTGGTTCACCCGCGCGTATTCTCATTTTCCGTTGACAACAGCCACATCTGATCTTTCCATCAAAAAATGTTTTATATTTTTCCTTTTTCTTATTAGAGGCATTAGGAGTATGACATGCCATTGCGTTTACTTTTTCATATTCTTCCATACTTATAATTGGCTCATGTCTATCTGGTACACATATTCTTTTTTCTTTTGGAATATTTCTTGATTTTTTTTGTGAAATTACCACCACCTCAGATTTATGATTCTCTACGGAACCAGTATAAACAATATTATATAAAATATTTCTCACCATTTTATCAGTCCATATTTGAGATGCTACCTTGTTCTTTAACAAGCCTTTATTTTTCATATAGTTCGACGGTGTTACAACATTCTCTTCGTTCAAAAGACGCGCTATCTCCCTTATTTTCTTGCCTTTCAGTCTCAAATCAAAAATGATTCGGACTATTTCAGCCGCCTTTTTATCAATTTTAAGAGTCGTATTATCATTCTCGTAAAAACAGTATCCAAACGGCGGAATAGATCCTTTATATAAACCTTTTTCAGCTCTTTTGTACAAAGCCTGCTTCACGTTTTTTGAGCAAATCTCCGGATAAATCCCATTTATAAGGTTCTTAAATTTCACTTCCGTACTAACAGCATCCTGACTATCATATGAGCTATCAAAAAAGTCATTAATCGAAATGAGCCTTATCCCCATGAATGGAAACACTTTTTCAATATAATTCTGCGTTTGAAGCGTATCCCGCCCCAGACGAGAAAAGTCCTTTACTACAATACAATAATTCTCCCCTGAAGATAACTCTTCCATCATATTCATAAATCCAGGTCGTTCAAAATTTGTTCCTGTATAGCCATCATCAACAAAATACAATATCTCCGTTCCTCGCAAATCCTCCTTCTGATTGACAAACTGTTGAATCAACAGACGTTGATTCTGTATACTGTTGCTCTCATCCGTTTTATCCAAATCGTCCTGAGATAATCGTAAATATGCCAATATATATTTGTATTTCACTTTATTCCATCTCCCTCTTGTCTGTTTCGTCTTCAAAAATATCGCGAAACCAGAAATCAACTCTAATTTCCTTTTGGGAAAATACAGTCACTCTTTCTATAAAAAGCTGTATCATTTCCCGGTTAATCGTTTTAAAATCTTGATTTCTTATCAATTCAGTTGCCCATTCCATTTTTGCACGAAGACGTTCCAGAGTATGCCGACATTCTTTCTTTTCAAGCTCCGCAGATTCTTCTTTCTGCTTTTTCTCTAGTATATACGTTTTTTTGATAGATAAGTATTCATCTTTTGACAGAATCCCGGATATATAATGTTCATATAATTGTGCTATC
>JAJQFO010000037.1 GCA_021201095.1 Lachnospiraceae bacterium | reverse complement strand
GCTTTGATCCGAGAATCTCCGACACCATACGGGCGTCGTCTCCGAAAAACTCATAATGCCCTTCGGTTTCAAACCCAACCAGCGTATCAGGATAGCGTTCCTTAATCGAAAGATATTCCTCATAAGCCTTTTGGAACATAGACTGCGGCTCATTTGTTCTAACAGGCCGTTCTTTCTCCGGTATCTCAACAGAAGGAGATTCCATCTGCTGCACTTCAATTTCCTGCGCGTCAGGGCGGTGGGCAAGCACCGTCTGTCTTGCATCCTCAAGCGTATCAAAAGGCCCTGCTATTGCTGCGCCTATTCCTCGCTCTTCGTCATATCCATAATGGTTAAAGAAATTGCCGCTTGGATATTGCAAAATAGCGATGTCTTCCACATAACCGTCCTGCATAGCTACTGTGGACTGGAAACGTGCGACAACCTCTGGATTTTCTGCTACATCCTGAACTACAAAATCAGCTGGGAGGGCGATTTCCTGCCTGCTGGCTTCCACCATCATCCCCCTGACCCATTCTGGAGATTCAGGATTGTTCTGATACAAGGCAACTGCGTCACGACTGTCTGTCATGTAGTCCTGATAGGTTCTCTGGAAAATATCCTCCACCATCCAGTCCGTGAAGTGTTCCCAATGTTCCCCGGCTTCATAAAATACCGGAGCGCTGCCGGAATTAGCCGCCATCAGCTCAGATACTTTCTCCCAGATAATGCTCACTGCCATATCTTCATCCGTGTCACGGTCTCTCAGAGTCGGATAGATTTCACTCTGTCGCACCGCTTCCAACATGGTATACAGGCACTCCTTATAAACGCACCGGCTGTCTTTCAGGTTCGGATTCTCACCATTTTTCAGGTGCTGGTTCAGCGGGTTTTCATCCAGTCTGCCGTCATAATCTTCCATCGGAATAGTAAGTGGGGCAGAAGACGGATTTTCCATATCCTTAAGAATCACATCCGAATCCGATACTCGCTCTACCTGATAAAGATGGTCACTATCCAGATACAAAAATGTACCCTGTTCCCGACTGTAAGAAACTTGTTCAGCGGACTCATCTGCTTTTATTTCATCATTTCCTGCTTTCGGCTCTTCCTGGACTTTTTCGGTCTCCTGCTTCTCCGGTTCTTTGTCCGTCTCCGACTGCAAATCTCCCATCCCCAGATAATCAAACAGGCTCATCTGCCTGCCGCTAACGGGAGTATGCTCCACTTCCTGCTTCTTTTCCGGGAAAATGGTATAAGTGCCGTCCACATACTGATGTAGGTCAGATAAAATCTGGGCGCGTTCCTCGTATCGGTCAAAGTCCAGTGGAAGCGCCGCCAGCACACTATCCATCTCTGCAAGCAGACCTTCTGCCCGTTCTGGGTCTTCCAGAATCGCGGACAGCTCTTTCCTTGCGTCCTCTCCGAAGAAGTCCTCGTTAAAGGGACGTTTAATATCTTCCGGCAGTCTTCCGTAGAAAGCGATTACACTTCTTGCCATCTGAGCGCGCTCATATTCAGGCATCCGGGAATAATCTTCGGGCTTTAAAAACTGTTCCATCCGGATCAGGTGATTCACACGCTGTGCTACCTTTGTCCAGGTTAAAAAAGTGCTTGCATACGGCTCCCCATAAGAGCCGCGAGCAAGCGTCAGCCCCTTCGCAGAATAGTCAGCATGGGAATCGTCTGCACCTGATAAGACATGGCTGCTTCCTCCTGTCCCATAGCGTTCCTTGATAAAATCCGTTTTCTCCGCGTCCGTATGGTCTGCGATAAAATAGGCATAGGTACTGAGCCGCCCATTTTCAAAAGAACCGCCTCTGGATAGGAAAGCGTCAATTTCATCCTGTGTGATAAAATATCCATGCTCCTGCCAGGCAAAACCATCCCTTGCCTGGTATGGAATCACTTCTTTCGCAAACTGCTGAAACTGCGCCGCCATCTTGTCAGGCCGGTACGTTTTAAACCGCATAAGCTCCGGTTCTTCCTCATAGGCAATAGCAAGCCCCTCCAGGCGCTCATTCAGATCTGAGAGAAATTCCGGCTGTTCTAAAAGCCCTGACAGGCGTTCCAACACATCCGGGAACCCGCCACGGAAAACGGATGTGTCCTCAAAGACCAGCTCCGACACGCCCTCTGCAAGGTCACGCTCCATATATGCAAGCGCTTGTGCATGTTCTGTTACTGCGTTCTGCCGTGCCGCATCCAGGACAACCTGTGGGGCGTATTCCCCCTGCGCCAGCAACTGCTGAATCCTGCCAGTGACATCTTCCCAAGAAAGAAAAGCCTTATCTAAAATCCGGTCATTCACCGTATGCCCGACCGCAATCTGCATCCCCAGCTCATCCCACCAGGCGGAATATTCCTGCCCGTCGATCTTTATTCCTCTGCCGCCGGTTCTGTACTCCTGGTTCTCAAACTCCGTCTATTCCCCCGGAGTCTTTTCTGCCATAAAATTATAAATCAGGCGCAGTTGTCCGCGATCCCGGTTGCTGCCCTGCCGAAGTATCTCATCCACTACATCTGCAGGAATCGCTATTTCTCCAGCATACTGTGCAGCCTGTCGTTCCTCAATCGCCCGTTTCTGCTCATTCACGGTAGGCAGTTCGGGCAAAGATAAAGCAGAGGCGATTTCTTCCTCTGCTTCATTCAAATCCTGTTCAGTTATCTCTTCGATTAGCTGTACACCAATTCCGTCAAGATGGTCTCGTCCGCCATCGCCATCAGGCTGTTCATATGCGCCGCCCACGCCAGCTGATCTTTCGCCTTGTCGGGTGCCGGATATTTCTGAAGTAACTGCGGCATCAGGGTTTCCATTCTCTCCTGGGCCGCTGTCTCGATCTCCATCAGGTGCCGGTTCAGTTTCCCGGTCAGTGTCATGCTCTGATACCAGTTCGGGTGATTCTCCCTCAGATAAGTCTTGCGAAGCATCCCGTACTTGCCGATCACTGCCGGCTCTTCCTCCGTCACTGTCAGGTTCGGGAACAGATAGTCCCCCTTGCGATGATAAGTCAGTTCCATGCTCATTTCCTCCTTCAATTTGCGCGTTTTGCCTTTCATCTGCACTTTCGTGCTTTAAAGTGTTAAATTGTCTGTCTGCATTATACAAGCTGTCAACAGAGTTTTCAAGCTGTCTGGACAAATTTTCTCGATAAATTTCTTTCAGCGTAGCTCCAATGTCCCTCAATACCGGCTCACAAAGCATACTGGTCGCATTGCCCACAAATGCCAGTACTGAAAGTTTGTTATATTCCGTGATTCCCGTGAAATCTTCTTCCTCCAAATATTCCATCGGGTCAAGCCCGCAGCGTCGCGCCAAGGTATAAAAGATGCTGTTGGTCAGTATTTCCCGGTATTCCACCCGGATCGTATCTTCGTCCAGTCCCTCAAGGAAGGTACCCCCTGTTTCATTCGAGATACCGTAGATTGCCTCCTCCAGATTTTCCTCCGCCTGCGCCCTTGCCACCGCAAGCAGGGCATCCATTATGGTCGCCGCACTTTCCGGTTCCAGCCCGTAAGCATCGGTCAGGTGGGCAACCAGATCATCATGGCACTCCGGTGTCAGCTGCCACAGGAAAACATCCCTGCCGCCGCGCACCGGATGGGTATCGGAAATATCAAATACATACCGGAGCCTCTCCCTCGGCCCGGTGTTATCAAGAAGCGCAATCCCCTTCGCCCCGCGGTTCACCCACCGCATCATTTTTTCGTTCCACAGTTCCAGTTCCGCACACGCTGTCGCTCCCGGCCTCTGCGCATGGATCAGCAGATTGTCCTGGAAGGAATAACGGTAGAGCCTCGCTGCCGTGTCTAGGTATCCCATCCAGTCCCTTGGCGAACGGCTCACTTCCTGTGCGTGTTCCTCTGCCAGCTGCCGGATGTCATTGATTTTTGCCATAGAAGCCTCCTATTCTTGAATGGAACGGCAGATTTCTCCGCCGCCCCGTCGTTTGTCACCGGCTGTATTTTTTCTTCCCGGTACTTTTATGTTTTCCTCTGTTCCCGTCTTTTTTCGGGAAGGACAGACTAAACACCGTGCGTCCATCCTCCACTTTCATCAAAAGATCGGCTTCAAATGTTCTGTCCTTCTTTGCTGAATACAAATCGTTCACATGGGTTTTCCCATTTTTCAAAAGGTCAGAAGCCATCTTCGCATTCACCGTCTTTCTCATATTGGCGAGATAGCGGTTCTCTTTCCACAGGGCAAAGCGGCAGGATTTATCGGAACAGTAAAAGTTTGTCCTGCTCTCATATACCGGCTTACCGCAAATAGGGCAGTTCCCGATACGGACACGCTCATCAAACCGTTTGCGTTCTTCCTCCGGTATCTGGTCACAGCCGTTTAACATCATGGTTAAAAGTCCCCTGATTCCCTGCATAAAGTCGTCCGGAGCTGTCTCCCCACGCTCAATGGATAACAGGCGGTTCTCCCACTCTGCGGTCATGCTTGCGGATTTCAGATAGTCCGGTAAAAGCGCGATCAGTTCCATACCATCCTTTGTCGGCACGATCTGTCTGCCCTTTCTCGCGGCGTAACCGGAATGAACCAGCTTTTCGATGATACTTGCCCTGGTTGCCGGGGTTCCAAGACCTTTCTTCTCCGTATCTGCGTCAAACTCCTTATTTCCCGCCGTTTCCATAGAAGAAAGAAGCGTATCTTCGCTGTAAGGTTTCGGAGGGGAAGTGAAATGCTGCGACTTTTTAACCTCAACAGACGGTATCACATCGCCCTCGGAAAACTGCACGGTAAACACAGCATCCTCCGCAGTATCTTCTTTTTCCACAGTATTTACTGCACGTTTTTTCAGAGAAGTGCGAAGTGCCGTCTCCACTGCTTTGAAACCATCCTCCACTGTCTTTTTCCCTTTTGCCTTGAAAAGATGTCCTTCACACGTAACTTCGATCTGCGTTTCTTCATAGACATATTCCGGGGAAACCGCCTGCGCCAGGCGAACTGCCACCAGAGACAAAATATTCATCTGACACTCGCTCAGCTCACTTAAGTCGGTCTTTTCCGCTTCTTTTGTGGGAAGCAGCGCATGGTGGTCGGAAACCTTTGCGTTATTGATGAGCCGCTTCACGTTGTCCCCAACCGAAGCTCCATTTAAAATCGGAGCAATCTCTGTAAGATCTAAAAGAAGATCTCTCACCGTCTCCTCCATGTCCTCGGTGATGTACTGGCTGTCCGTCCTCGGATAAGTCACCAGTTTCATTTCATAGAGTTCCTGCAGCGCATCCAAGGTCTCCTGCGCCGTGTAACCGTAAAATCGGTTTGCCTCCCTCTGCAGGGTGGTCAGGTCATAGAGCTTCGGCGGCGCGGTCTGCTTCCGCGCCCTTTTTACTCCGGTGACTTTTGCCATCTTCCCCTGGCAGAGATTTACAAGCTCATCTGCATCCGTTTCTGCCGGGATGTCTTCTGATGTGACAGTGAGGCCCTCGCCAGTCAGAGACACCTTGTAATACGGCGTCTTTACAAACCCGTCAATTTTTTCCTGCCGGTCTACCAAAAGAGCCAGCGTCGGTGTCTGCACACGCCCTACGACCAGGCGCTTATAATAAACGGTCGTATATGCCCTTGTCGCGTTCATACCGACCAGCCAGTCCGCCATCGCCCTGCACTCTGCGCTCTGGTACAGGTTTTCATACTCTCTGCCGTCCTTCAGGTTTGCAAAGCCATCTAAAATCGCGCTGTCCTCCATAGAAGAAATCCAGAGGCGCTTGATCGGAACGCGGCTCCCGGAGAGCAGATACACCCGTCTGAAAATGGATTCCCCTTCCCGACCTGCATCGCAACCATTTACGGCACACTCCACATCGGGGCGGTTTAAAAGCCCGGAAAGGACTTCAAACTGCTCCTTCTTCTGCGGGGCGACTGCCAGCCGCCAATGTTCCGGAATGATAGGGAGGTCAGCGTAGTTCCACCTCCCATATTTTTCATCATAGGCATCCGGCTCCACATACTCAGCCAGATGGCCAAGGCACCAGCTTACAAGATAGCCATTCCCTTCCATATAGCCATCTTTGCGCGTATTTGCGCCGATAACTTTGGAAATGCTTTTTGCTACACTCGGTTTTTCTGCAATCACTAATATCATCTTGAACTCCTCCTTGAAAAGCGGGGACAGCCGCATTCTTTTCGGCTGTCCCTCTGATTAAAATAGTTTCTGTTACTCTTCTCCATATCCATCATCGTAACTATTGTCATCTCCGCCGTCAGTCTCATCGTATCCGGCTTCATCCTCATTGATGGTTTCCAGGCCGTCTCCGATCTCCATGTTCTCACTCTCGTAAGCGTCCGCTTCCTGCTTCGGCTTATATACCTTGAAGTAGAAATATGCACCACCGCCAGCCGCAGCCGCAAGAACCAGCACCATAAGGACTGCCGACATACTGCCGGAAGAGCCTTCATCCTCCGCTACAGCAGGGGTTTCAGTCTCCGTCACTCCCTCCGTATTTTGTGTCTGTTCCTCCAGGACGACACTTCCCTGGGAAATGGTCGTAGTGTCCGTATTCTCCGTCTCTTCCAGAAAATCCTGCAGATCATACTCATCGATCATAGAGAGCATATAAACATTTTCCGTAGAACTGGAGCGGTCGATCACAAGGAAATAGGTATTGCCGTTCTCCGTCGTAATGGTGAAAAACTCCTTGGTAGAATCATCAGTGATGTCGTCTAAAACTTCACCGTTACCGGATACAGAAAAAGAACTGTCCGTCTCTGTTGCTTCGGTCTCCGTTTCCTCCACGAAAGTTTCTTCCAGAACCGTTTCCTCCGTCTCTTCCACATACGCCAAAGCGGTCACCGGGTTTGCAAACGATACCAGGCTGAACGCCGCCACCAATGCTGCCAGCATCCTTTTAATTTTCGTCCCCATAGTTGTTATCCTCACTTTCCGGTGCCACATCCGGCACCTGTTCTTCCTGGGTCGGCTTCTTTCTCTCCGTCCCCTTGTCTGTTTGCTTTCTTGGCTCATTGCCATGCGCCGGCGCATCCTCCTGAAAGAACTTTACAGTCCCATTCTGAATACCGTCCAGCATCGCCAGCAAATCCCAGCCTGTCACATTCATACTGCGGAAACTCCGGATAATCTCTTCATCCTCATCTACCTTCAAAGACGCCCGCGTCTTATCCAGATGATCCTGCAGTTCCGCCATCTTTTTCTCCGTCCGTTCAATGTCCTCCAACTGGCGGGAGATTTTTTTGTTCATTGGGCAAATCCTCCTTTTCATTTGCATGGTTGTATGGTCAACTTTTTTCTGTCAGTCGGTGTAGACCTGACGCTCAAAAGTGAGCAACAGGTTTCTGCTTTCCCGGCTAAAGCAAGCACAATCAATGGCATCACATCCTCTCAGTCTCAGTTTTTTATTCACAGTACTATTTTGCTATTACTGCAGCCTGCCGAAAGCGAGCAGATGAGACTGCCAGTACGATGTCTCGATGCTTGTGTACTGAATAGGTGATCCACAATGTATCATCATGCCATTGCCAACGTATATCCCAACATGCGATGCACCCGATGTGTTATAGGTTCCCTGGAAGAAGATCAGATCACCCGGCTGTGCATCCTCCGGTGAAACATACGAGCAATAGGCACGAAGCCCGTCTGCCGTTGTCCTGCCCACATTCCAGCCGTTCCCACAGTTGTTGATAACCCAGCAGACAAAACCGCTGCAGTCAAAACTGGTGGATGGGGAACTGCCACCCCACACATAGGGATAGCCAAGGTATTTCTCCGCCTCCGCGATCATGCGGGCAAATTTCTCATCCGTCAGCGCTTCTGCAGAAACCTCATAGCCAAAGCCGCTGCTTCCTGTGTAGGTTGATAAGGTTGAAGTGTCAAATAAATAGCTCCGGTTCCCATAAGTGGAGTTGTACAGCGTGTAAAGGCTTACTTCATCCGAAGTCATGTTGCTACGCACTGTTGTGTCAAGGCCATGATTCACCAGTGTAATATTCAGGATTTTGTACTCATACTCGACTTCCACCTCATATTCGTATTCTTCTTCTGTCGTCTCGCCGGTTTCCGGGTCAGTAGTGGTCGTTGTCCCTGTCCGGGTCTCCGTCCGCGTTCGAATCTCAATCTTTTCCTCTACCGTCAGGCTGTACTGTTGTGCAAACAGCGTCTGCAGCTCAGGAGAAACCTGTGAATAGGTAAACTCCCCATAAAGCACCGTGAGGTAGGAGATTAGCTGATAAGGATTGTGGGAGATTTCATCAATCTGGTAGTTGTATTCGTCGTAGCCCGGATGGGTAGATTCCATGTTATTAATCTGTGCATCCAGTGCCGTCTCCAGATCAGAGTAAGCGTTCTCCACAGCATAAATATCATCATCCGTGCTGACATAAGTAGTAGAGACAAAAGAATTCTGTACTCCCTCGAACACCGCTGCGCAGCTTGACAATCCTGCAGCGACCATAACCATAAGCAGCATAAGCACTCCCAGGCTGACCAAAAGCCCCTTACTGTTCCGGGCAATGGCTTTTGCCTTTTCCCTGAACTTCACTGTCACAGTTGTGGTTGCCTTTGCCGCTTCCCTGGCAGTGGTCTTGCCCTGTTTCGCTGCAGTATAAGCTTCCTTATACTGTTTCTTCTGCCAGAAATGCTTCACGGCGCGTTTCTTCTCCGCCGCTTCCCTGACCGCTTCCTTTCCTGCAGCATTCGCCGTTTTTTCCGCTTCCTCTTCTACAGAGAATCTCAGTCGCCCTGCTTTTTTTACAGCTTCTGCTTCCTGCTTCACCTGGCGTTGCGACTTGCTGCCTGTTTTATGCGCAGTCGCTTTCCCTGAAACCTTGCGGACACTGTTCTCTGTCAAAAGCTCTGCCTGATGTGCGCCTTCGATGGCACTGTTATCCTGCTCCGCTTCATGAAGTTTGGTATGGGCATATCCTGCCGCGACTGCCGCCGCACCAGCGACGGCCTTCCTGCCAATGCCCATTCCTGCCCCGCGAACCATGCTGTCCGACTCATCATCAAACGAAAGCCGCCCTGCTTTTTCTACTATTCCTTCGGTCTGTCCAGACAGCTTTGCTGCAGACTTTGCTTTACGCTGTTCTCGGTTTAACCGCTCTCTTTTGGACTTACGGGTGATCTCCTCACGAAAATCTGACAAGTCCTTCTCTTCGGGAATCATATTCTCCGAAAGCCTGGATGGAGCTTGCGAACTTCCGCTATCTGATAAAGAGACCGCATCCTGCTGTGTTTCCTGCGGCTGTCTGTTCCTCTGATTCTTTCTGCTTGGACGGATTTGATTTTCAACCTCGCTCCTATCATCCAGCGGGCTGTCCCTTAATTCCTGTCGTGTGCTTCCTGTACGAAAAGCAGAATCTCTTGCCGATTTCTCGGATTCCTGCGACATTACTGTTTGAGAATCAGTCTCTGCCGCGTCCATGGCGGCATCAATCCCTTCAACCTCATGACTGACAGATGCGTTTCTTTGGAAATCCTGCACCTGTTTTTTAGAACGGTTGTGCCGTGTCTCCACGGCAGTCTGCACCGCAGCGCCCCCGGCAGAGCGTTCCCGTACTCCTGCCATTCGAGCAGACTGTGAAGCAAGTTTTTGCTCGCCGTCTGAATGATCTGTCTGCACAGTCACATCACTATCGTCTGTCTCAGTCGTTTCCTGGCATCCAAATTCTAAAGAAGTCCTTTCCATCTCTCCCTGCTGTTGAAGCAAAAAATCAGACTTAGAATCTGTCGCTTTATCCGCAGTTTCCTCCGACATCTTTCTTGTCTGCTGTTTCCGTTTGCTACGCTTTTGCTCTTCTGGCTTCGTAGTCCCTTCCTCTGCATCAGGAAATACTTCCGTACAATTCCCCTCCACAGAATGAGCCGCCCTTCCGGACGGCTCTTCTATGGTAAATAATTCAAACTGCTTTGCTTCCTCAGCCGCTGTCTCACTGGCTCGATGAAGTGTCCGCTGCTTTCTTTTAGAACCGGGACTCACATCCGTGTCATACGGATTTTTATTAAGCCCATACTGCACAGTTGCTCCATCATCCCTGATCCGCTCCGGGGCAATGTCTCTTGTCCGTGTGCTGACGTGCTGGCGTTCGCCGCTATGGAGATTTTCCTCTGTCAGCCCCTCACGGCTCATTTTCTGAACCTTTTTGTCGCTGGCTTCAAATTTCCGCCCTGCCATCGTCCTCACCTCTTTTCTGCGGAATCAGGCTTCATTCCTCTGTCATAGAGTAACGCTGCCAGGCTTCCAGGACGGAATCTGCCTCCTCCATCAGTTCCCTGCCGCCGCGAAGTGCGCGTTCCCTGCTCATACGGTTATCCGCCAGATAGCAGAGTGTGGCATACAGAGCGGATTCAAGCTGGAACAAATAAACCATATCATCCAGCATCTTCCCAAAAACTTCCTCACCGTCACCGGAAAAATCCATTTCCATAAAGAAATCATTTTCTTTCGGGCAGGCCGTTTTGTCACTAGCCTCGGCATCCTTTTTGAGCTTTCCTGCCTTTCCCGCGCTGTTTGAACCTTTCTCCATATGCTCAGCAGCAGGCTGTTCATCCAACTCCATTAAGATGCGCAGAATGTCGTCCATTGCCTCGCCCGGCAGATCTGCCACACATACGGCAGGGAACCTTCCGATGTATCCCATACCATTTCCCGTTTTTCTGCTCATGTTGTTATTCATAGTCAACCTCCGTTTTCCTATTGTTCTGATAGTTTTGCTATTACTACAATCCTCCCATTCGCCTGCGAATACTCACAGGTCGAGAGGGTCAGAAGCTTATCTCCGAAAGCAGCGCTTTTCCCCGTATCATACAGGGTGCGCGACATTACTTCTTCGATGAACTCGTCAAATTCATCTTCTGTCTCAGCACCGGTAAAAGAGTAGTAGGCAAAATCGTTCCCCGTATAAACCGGCGTTAAAAAGACAGCGATGATTTCATAAATTTCCATACCGTGCAGAGTATCAAAAACAATCTCCGAATGTTCCAGATAAAAATCCTGATCTTTGTAATCTTCCAGCGCCGCAAACATCGCGCCGCTTTTCATATGGTGTCCATAGACAATCAGGTTGTCACTGGTTTCCGGGTCGCACAGTTCTGAAAGAAAAATACAGCCGTTCGCAGAATAATTTCCGTAGAAATCTCGTTTCAGGTAGTAATTTTCTTCCTCCGGATGGTACATCACCGGATAATCAATCGCTGTCCCTTCTATGGAAATCCAGCTGATACAGTCCGAGTTTTCTTCATGGAGTGCCAGAAGCCCCGGCGTGACAAGCACGCCAGTTTCATCGGCTTTCACTGCCTTCACGAAAACCTCACCGCCTTCACCGTCCTCCACAACTTCTGTGTCTAACCCGGCATCGGAATCATCTCCAATATAAATGGCTGTCAGCGTCTGCTTTAAATCATCCGCCTTCTTCCATTCTGCAAACATCCCCATCAGGAAGTAAATACTGATGGCAAGCAGCACAATCGAAACGATAAAAACCAGTCCTGCCAGCCATCGGCTCAATTTTTTCATGGATACTTATGCCTCCTGTTCCTGCCGCGCCGCCACATCTTCTGGGCGCGTGGACATGATCGAATAGAGTTTCAGCGACTTATCAAAGTGGTCTTTGAACGGGATAATGGTATTCCCATAAAAGAGAAGCCCTTCGCCTGCGCCGCTGTTGGTCACATAAGAGAGCTGGTACGGGCTGATATTCAGCT
>JAJQFO010000017.1 GCA_021201095.1 Lachnospiraceae bacterium | reverse complement strand
AGAGAAAAAACTCTGGCTACTTGGCGTGCTTAAAAAACGGCTGTGAATAGTAACCTTTAAAAATCTTGCTGAAATAGTAAGGACTGACATTTACCGCACGGGATACGTCGTCCAGAGAAATATCGTGGCTAAAATTTTCCCTGATGTAAGCCTGTGCTTTTTTCACAACGGAATCGGACTGTGATTCCTGATAATCGTGGATGGTGTCGCAACAGGCCGCCATTTTTTCAATGAACCACTGCCGCAGAGATTCATAGTCGGTGAAAGAAGTCGCTGTTTCCAGATAGTCCTTCCGGTCACTGAAATTGTAATTGACAGTTCCGCATTCAAAGGCGGTCTTCTCCGCCTGAATGATATATTCCAGAACCTTGAGGCAGATATTGCCATGATCGTTTGGATGGTGTTGGATCATCCAGTCAAAGAAAATATTCATCTCCGAGAGCATGGCAGCGGTGTTGCCATTTTCCAGAAAGCGGAAAATCCGTCTCTCCGTTTCATCCGGAAACTCCTCCCCATAGATGCCCTCCGGCTGCAGATCTTCGGTGTGGATGACGCGGCTCTTGCTGTCGTTTAAGGAGCGCAGGGCTTCCCGGTAGGAGAGCTGCAAATCTTCAATTTTACGGACCCGGCCGATGCCGGCGCGGAATTTTGCACCCAGATGCTCCTCCAGCTTTGTGAGCAGCTCCCGCGTGATTTCTACGATACGGATTCGATCTTCATAAGTGGTCTGTCCCCCCTGATGTGGGACCAGCAGTACGACCCGGTTGGACATGACAGGACCGACCAGACAGTTCAGAGATGCCTTTACCAGGGAACGAAAATCCGGGTAAAAATCCTGCGCCTGCACGCTCATACGGACCGGGCTGATCAGCCGCCCGTTTTCATAGTCGGTACCAATCTGGATAATAATGATGTAGCCGTATGTTTCCTCTACATCCAGAAGCTGCAGGTAATAGCCGACATCCTGCATTTCGGTCTGGAAGAGCAGGTTGGTGATAATACTCTGTTCCATGACCGGGATGATGACTTCGAGTTTTTCCTGAACCTCCAGCTGGGAACTGCGCGCTGCACGGTTGTGATCCACCTTCCGCATGGCTTCTGCTACAGTGGAAAGGATGGTTTTGCGCGAGATCGGCTTGGTAAGATATTTCTCTACTCCGAGGTCAATAGCTTCTTTTGCATAATCAAATTTATCATATGCGGAAATAATGTAAAAGAGAGCAGTGGTGTTCGATTTGCGGATTTCCTTCATGGCCTGGATGCCATTGATGCCGGGCATATGGATGTCAAGAAACACAATATCCGGGTGAAAGCTTTCAGTTTTTTCGATTACAGCCCGGCCGGTTTTGGCTGTCTCCAGCTCGCAGCAATCCGGGTACTGCCCCAGGATAATTGTTTTTAAAGATTCCAGCATCAGCCCTTCGTCGTCCGCAATCAGGATTCGATACATGGTATTCAACCGTTCCTTTCTATATTTAAATAATAAGCGGCAATCATTTTTCTGATATCTTCCTTTACTCCTGTGATGGGTTAGATTTCCTGGACTGTTTTTCGCGGAGAATGTATCGGATAAAGTGCATCTGGAAAGCCTATTTACCTTCTGTAATCGTCAGGTCATCACCCGCCTGCGGCGAAACCGGGAGCGAAAGGATGACCCGTGTGCCGCAGCCGGGACCATCACTTTCGATGTGAAGCAGATTCTTCTTATTATAATAGAGCTCCAGACGGTGAATGACATTCGACATGGCGACGCCGGTGGAATTGCTTTGATCTGCGTCCGGAACGAGAGTGCCTTCCAGAATGTTGCGGATCGTTTCCGGCGTCATGCCGACTCCGTTGTCCCAGACGGTAATTTCCAGGGACGCCGTGTCTGCTTTTGTCACGGTCAGTACAATGCGGCCTTCCTCCAGACATTCATGGATGCCATGCTGCACTGCGTTTTCCACAATGGGCTGGAGGATCATGCTCGGCATTTTGATGTCTTCTATATCAGCGTCGATGTTTTTCTCATAGGTTATGTCACCGGCAAACCGTACATTCAGGATATAGATATAATCGTCAACGGATTTCATTTCCTCATACAGGGTAGCGCCTCCGGACATCTTCCGTACATTGTAACGGAAAAAATCCGCCATCCGTTCCAGAAAAATACTGGTCTGTTCCGCATCTTCCATGGCTGCGAGCTGTGCTCCGGCATTCAGCGAGTTGAAGAGAAAGTGCGGATTGATCTGTGCCTGCAGGTATTTCAGCTGTGCTTCCTTCAGGTGCGCCTCCATCAGAAGCTCCCGCTCTTTCAGCTGCGCTTCGGTCTCCATACTGTCGCGCAGACGGTCAATGTACTCGCGGATGCTGGTGAGCATCTGGTTAAAGCTGCGCGTCACGACACCGACCTCGTCTTCATAGACGATGGGAAGCTGCGGAACCTCCAGATTTCCGCTGGCTACCTCATGTGCTGTGGAAGAGAGAACGGTCAGAGGGCGGATCATGTTGTGGACAAAAACCGCAATCACCAGCATGCAGATGACAAAGGCGGCCGCCATGATGATCAGACTGCCCTGTTCCAGCACGTGCATGGATGAGATCAGCGCCTGGTAGTTGGTGGAATTCTGGCGAAAGAGCAGGTTGTTCAGCCGGTAAATATAGGAGTTAATGTATTCATACAGCTGTGTCTCCAGCTCATAGGACTCCTTATAACGCTCCACATTGCGGCCGCGCTTGGCCTGCACGGTGACACCTGTCTGATCCAGATAGCTTTCTGACATATTGCGGATGCTCTTTTCCAGCATCAGGATTTCGCTGTCCACATTTTTGTTATTCAGATCCTCGAGCAGCGCGCGGTATTCCTGCTCCAGACTGTAATAGTCTTCCAGCGCCTGACTGCTCTTGGTGTTCAGATACTCATAGACCGAATTCTGGATCTGCTCCAGCGTATCGGAGAGTGTGTTGACCGCCACATTGCTGGTGAAGACGGAGTCAATCCGCGAGACAGCGGAATTGATTTCATTGATGAGAAACAGGTTCATCCCCAGGACCACGACCAGCACCACCATAATCATCGCGTTGATCCGTGTCTGGATGGAAGCAAAGCGGGAAAAAGGATTTTTCTTTTTCATGAGTCTATCCCTCCTCTTCGCCGGCATCCGTAAGAAAGTCTGCCACATTTTCCTGCGTGATGATGCTTAAGGAGACATTGTAATAGCTGCTGGTATGGCCGAATTCGTGATATTCGTTCAGAGCATCTATGCAGTAAGCCCCGACCTCGTCCGTGCCGACCACCAGCGTGGCCGGGATAATTCCCTTTTCAATCGCCTCCAGGATCTGGTCTGAATAGTAAAAACCGATAATGTCGGTGCTGCCCACCGCATTGTAATCAATCAGTGCCTGATAGGCACATTCCGTCAGCAGCTCATCCATGCAGATCAGGACATCCGGAAGCGGAGAGTAGTTGACAAACAGCTCACGGATGCCTTCTTCTGAGTCAAAGTCGTTGATACTTTCCAGATAATACAGGGAAACGTTGATTTCCTGCGAGTTGGCCTTCTGCAGCTCGATGTATCTTGTCAGCTGGGCTGCGGCGACGGTCTGAATCGGATTGACTGACGCAGTGTCCATCAGAATCATGATTTCTCCGCTTTCTCCATTCAGACAGGAAAGCGCAAGCTCTGTGTAGGTATCGGCAAGCTGATAACTGTTGAGTCCCACGTAGCTGATCCGTTCACTGTCGGAATCATCCTCGAGCACCGTGACGACAGGAATCCCCGCATCAACAGCCTCATTCATCAATTCACGAACCTCGTCGGTACCGTCCGGCTTCAACAGAATGCCGTCCACCTGAGAGGCAATCAGGATGCGCAGATAGTCCGCAGTTGTATAGGCACTTCCGACGTCAAGACTTTGAAGCTCCAGATAGGTATTGCTTGCCTTTGCCTCGGCATCCGCACTTTCGTAAATGGCCTGCCAGAGAACCGAATTTTCCGCTTCCGGAATCAGCACGTAATGCCGGTCGTAGACTTCGGTGCCGGAAGATACAGGCAGGTCAAGTGAGTCGAGGCTGTTCCGAAAGTAAGACCAGACGACCGACAGCAGCAGGACGCAAAAGATTAAAATGATCGTAATAATTAAGGAAGATTTTTTCATGATGGTATAATAACATATGTCTGTACTCGCAAAAAGCATTTTTTTGCGGAATTTTACGGGGCGGAAGCAAAAATGTCCAGATTTTCTGGAAAGAAGTAAATTGGTGATGAAAAAAATTACAGTTTCATCCCAAGAGATTCTATTTTATGCAAAATGCATATGTGATACGATGCTTTCACCAATAAACGTGGTCAATTCGCACAGCTTTTTGGGCGAAGCAGGCAGAACCACAGAACATGAATGGAGGTAGAAACATGAAATTAAGAAAAATGGCAATCGCTATGACGGCAGTGATGGCACTCGGAGCAATCGCCGTACCGGCAGCCGCAGAAGAGGAAGCACAGGTAATCGGTATTTCCATGCCGACCCAGTCTCTGGAGCGCTGGAATCGTGACGGTTCCTACCTGAAAGAGCAGTTCGAGAACGCCGGCTATACGGTAGAGCTGGTTTATTCTGATAATGACTCCTCTCAGCAGGTAAGTGACATCCAGAACCTTCTGGCTGACAACGTAGATATCCTGATCATCGCGGCAGTTGACGGCGAGGCGCTGAACACGGCTATGGATGAGGCAGCTGAGCAGGAAGTTCCGGTCATCGCTTATGACCGTCTGATCATGAATGACGCGGTTTCCTATTATGTATCGTTTGATAACTATACCGTAGGCCAGCTGCAGGGCGAGTTTATTGTAGAACAGCTGGATCTGGAGAACGCAGGCGATGCTACCTACAACATGGAGATCACCGCCGGCGACCCGGCAGACAACAACGCGACCTATTTCTACAATGGTGCGATGGATGTCCTGAATCCGTACATCGAGGCAGGTACTCTGGTAGTTGTATCCGGCCAGACAGATTTTGATACAGTTGCTACCGATCAGTGGGATACCCAGACCGCTCTTGAGAGAGCACAGAACATCCTTGGTTCTTATTATGCAGACGGCACACAGCTGGATGTATGGCTTTGCTCCAACGACTCCACTGCTCTTGGCGTAGCACAGGGCATCACTTCTGACTATGCCGGCGACAACACTGTGATCATCACCGGCCAGGACGGCGACGTTGCGAACCTTGCAAACATCGTTGACGGCATCCAGACCATGACCGTTTATAAGAACGTCAGCAACGAGTCCATCGTTACTCTGTCACTTGCTGAGGCAATGCTGAACGGCGATACCATCGATGAGTCGCTGTGCGATACTTTTGAAATTGACTGCGCATATGACACCGAGTCTTATGAGACCTCTGAAGGCAATGTTTGCCCGTCCTTCCTGCTTGTACCGAGCGTGATTACGGCCGACAACCTTGATGAGTTGGTAGACACCGGCCTGTATGAGATGGGCGAGGATGGATATCTGACCGCAGTTGAGTGATAATACGGGGACGCTGGATATTCAGTGGATTTTCGTTTGGCACTGAATGAAATCATTCATCAAAAGAGGAATATCGTAAACGTATAAGGCGTTTACCAGAACCTGAAAAAGGGCGGGGCTGCTGTCCCGCCCTTTTATCCGATGGAAAGGGAAGGCGAGGCAGACTTCCCGGCATGAAGAGGACAGAGACGCAGAAGCTTATGTCGAAGATGCATGAACGTCTGCATGGCTGTCTTTGAGGAAAGTGACGGGAGGTATGCCAGAAAGGAGGAAGTCTTTTGGGTGACATTATTCTGGAAATGAAATCCATCACCAAAGAGTTTCCGGGAGTAAAGGCGCTTGATGACGTAAATCTGGTCGTGGAGCGTGGAGAGATTCACGCGCTGATCGGGGAAAACGGCGCCGGCAAATCGACTCTGATGAACGTGCTGTCCGGTATTTATCCGGCAGGCACCTATGACGGTGAGATTTATTATAATGGAGAGCTTTGCCAGTTCAAAACGCTGAGGGACAGCGAGGCAAAGGGGATTGTCATTATTCATCAGGAGCTGGCCTTGATTCCGCTGCTCACCATTGGTGAGAATATGTTCCTGGGAAATGAAAAACGAAATCGGTTCGGTGTGATTGACTGGGACAAAACCTATAACGAAGCCGAAAAACATATGGAACAGGTCGGACTGCATGAGTCCGCGCAGACGTTGATCAAGGATATCGGTACCGGCAAACAGCAGCTGGTCGAGATCGCGAAGGCCTTCTCGAAGAACGTGAAGCTGCTGATTCTGGATGAGCCGACCTCATCGCTGAATGATGAGGACGCGAAGATGCTGCTGGATCTTCTGATGGAGTTCAAGAAGGATGGATTGACGTCCATCATTATTACGCATAAGCTGAATGAGATTATTTACTGCGCGGATAAAGCAACGATCCTGCGCGACGGTTCAACAATCGAGACGCTGGTGAAGGGTGTCGATGATTTCAGTGAGGACCGCATCATCAAAGGCATGGTTGGCCGTCCGATGGATGACCGTTATCCGGAGAGAAAGCACAACGTCAGCAAAGAGGTTGGCCTTGAGGTGAAAAACTGGACCGTACATCATCCGCTGTATCCGGAGAAGATCGTGGACGACAATATTTCCTTCAAGGTACATAAAGGAGAAGTGGTCGGCTTTTCCGGCCTGCAGGGAGCGGGGCGCACAGAACTGGCGATGTCCATTTTCGGCAGGAGCTATGGCACGGATATTTCCGGCGAGATTTATCTGGAAGGCAAAAAGGTGGAGTTGAAGACACCAGAGCTGGCAATTAAGAATAAGATTGCGTACGTGACGGAGGACCGGAAGACGAACGGACTGATCCTCGGTGAATCTATCCGCTTCAATACGACGCTGGCGCGCCTGGATAAGATCTGCAACAACGGTATTATTGATGAAACGGCAGAAAAGAAAGCCGCAGAGGAAATGACTGAGGCAGTAGGGACGAAAACCCCGTCCATTGAGCAGGTGATCGGCAACCTCTCCGGCGGCAATCAGCAGAAAGCGCTTCTGGGTAAGTGGATGTTCGCGGAGCCGGATGTGCTGATCCTCGATGAGCCGACCCGTGGTATTGATGTTGGCGCGAAATATGATATCTACTGTCTGATCAATCAGATGGTTGACAATGGGAAATCCGTGATTATGATTTCCTCCGAGATGCCGGAGCTAATCGGTATGTGTGACCGCATCTATATCATGAACGAAGGCAGGCTCTGCGGCGAGGTGGAGGCGAAAAACACCACGCAGGAAGAGATCATGGGCTATATTATGAGTGCCGCAAATTGAAAGGGAGTGTGTATTCATGGCAAATAATAACGAAACGTCGGGCGCGGGCAAGCTTGATGTGATGACTTTTATCCGCAAATATACGATGGTTATTGCCCTTGTCGTTGTATTTATTGTCTTTTACTTTTTGACGGACGGACGTCTGCTCTATGCACAGAACATGTCCAATCTGCTGCTTCAGAATGGTTATGTACTGGTAATGGCCTGCGGTATGCTGCTCTGCATCCTGACCGGCGGCAACATTGATCTGGCTGTCGGCTCTGTGATCTGCCTGGTCGGCGGACTTGCGGCTGTGATGATTTCTAATTATGGGATGAACGTATATCTGACAATCGGCATTTGTCTGCTGATTGGTCTTGCCTGCGGTGTCTGGCAGGGTTTTTGGATCGGCTATGTGCGGATTCCTCCGTTTATCACTACGCTGGGCGGTATGTTTATCTTCCGCGGCTTTGGACGTCTGGTACTGAACAGCAAGACCGTGGCAGTTCAGAATAAAGCGTTCCTGAACATCTTCACTGCATACATCAGGATTCCAGGGCTGGATACGGACAGCCGGGTGCTCTCCCCCCTGGTGATCGGCGCGGTCGCGGTTATCATTATCTTCTACAGCAAGATTTCCTCCCGCGCGAATAAGGCCAAAAAAGGCTATCGTCAGAACAGTGCACTTGCGGATTTTGGCAGCGCGGCAGTGATTTCAGCTCTGCTTATGTGGTATTGCAATCTGCTCTGCCAGTATAAGGGCATCTCCGTTATGCTGGTATGGGTGGTGGCAATCTGCCTGATCTATAATTTCATTACATCCAGGACTGCTTTCGGCCGTTATTTCTATGCGGTCGGCGGCAATGAGAAGGCAACGCAACTCTCTGGTATCAATACGAATAAAGTCTATTTTATCGCTTATGCGAATATGGGACTGCTAGCCGGCCTTTGCGGTCTGCTCTGTCTGGCTCGCGTCGGCTCTGTGAATGGCTCCACCGGCAACTCCTTTGAGATGGACGCTATTGGCGCCTGCTATATCGGCGGCGCTTCTGCGTTTGGCGGCAGTGGTTCAATCGGCGGTGTTGTCATCGGCGCACTCCTGCTCGGTGTCATTAACATGGGCATGTCGATCATGGGTATCGGCGATTCCTGGCAGTACGTGGTAAAGGGTGCAGTGCTTCTGATCGCGGTTATCTTTGATGTGCTGTCAAGCAGGAAGACTTCCTGATGACCTTTTGTCGCTCAAATCATAAGATGATAAGATGATAAGATGAAAAACCCTCTGGTTTATCGTGCAAAAAACGTGCGAACCAGGGGGCTTTCTTTTGTGCATAGAGCCTGGCAAGGTATTTTGCGGCTAAAGCTGCACCTGGCCGTAGCCATAAGGAATCCTCCGCCTGCGTCGGCATCTTCGCTGACGCTTCGGTCGGTGTCTGCGTCCTCGATTTTCTGCGAAAATCGGGACATGAAACGTGTGCCACTGGCGCTCAGCGCCCTTATGGCATACCGCGCAGGCGGATAGGGTGTTTTAAACATTCTGGCAAAGCGTAATCACGAGCACATCGTCCGAATCGGGACTTTTTACAAAATAGTCCGCAGTCTCCACAGAGCGGTAGATTCCGTCGTCTCCGAGCTGCCTGGTCACGATGCGCACACATTCCTGTCCGGCGGCGTGCGCCGCCAGAAGCGAGTCACTGCGGAAGGTATCGGCAAACAGCTGCTGATCCTCCGGGTGCATGGAGGACGCGCCGTGGACGATCAGCTCATCAAACACACCGGCAGGCGGACAGGAGGTTGTAGTAAAATTATCATAGGTCATCATATAGTAACTATTGCGCGTCAGATTTGAAAAAATGACGAGAGGGTATTTTTTGAAAATGACTTCTATGAGCAGCTGCATAGCGCTGGAGCGCGGCTGGATCATCAGAATGTCTTCGGAAACTGGTTCGGAAACTGTTTCTCCTTCCTCATTTTTTATGCTTTCCCGGGCGGTCGCCGGTTGGCCGCAGACCTCGGTGTTTGCCTGAGAAGCTGCTGGATGGCTGCAGACTTTTGTGCCCTCCCGGGCGGTCGTCTGGCGGCTGCAGATCTGTGAGAACGCTTCCTCGGGCATGGGCTTCGCGAACAGGTAGCCCTGGATCAGGTCGCAGCCGCAGGTACGCAAAAATCCCAGCTGTTCACGGGTCTCTACACCTTCTGCCACAGTGGTCAGATGCAGGCGCTTCGCAAACTCATAGATGCTTTCCAGCACAATGCGGTCCTTGTCATTGCCAGGATCGCCAAAGAGCAACGAGCGGTCGATTTTTAAAATATCCGCATCGACATCCTTCACCATACTTAACGAGGAAAGACCGCTGCCGAAATCGTCGATGGCTACATGGAATCCTTGCGCCCGGATGGAGGCGACGAGCGGGATGATACGCTCAGTGTCGCTGGCCAGAGAGGACTCTGTGATTTCAATGTGGATCAGCTCGTGCGGGATCTTCTGCTGATCAATCCAGCCGCAAAGCCTGCCGACAAAGTCGGTCTCATCCAGATGGTTTCTGGAGAAATTGACTGCAATGGGCACTGCTTCCTCACCCGTGTCGATTCGATTTTTCAAAAAACGGCAGACCTCCTGCAGGATCTGCCAGTCCAGCTCACAGATCAGACTGCCTTCTTCCATATAGGGAATAAACTCGCCGGGCATGCCGATGCTGCCGTCCGGCTTTTTCCATCGTGCGAGGGCTTCCGCACTGGCAAGCTGCCCGCGGAGTGCCTTATACTGCGGCTGATAGTAAACGATAAATTCGTGATGCTCAAGTGCCTGCCGGATGGCGGCTTCCTTGTCCTTTATTTCTTTCTCAGACTGCATAAACGCATACCCTTTCTGATTGGATTCTTCGTAACGATTCCGTATCTTCACAGTTACGATTCTTCTTGGCTGAAACGGACAGATCTGTCGGACAAATCTGCCGGGTCTGATGTATTTTTTGCATAAAACTGAATCCAGTATAGCAAAATAATTACGTTTATACAACTGTGATTTTGCGAAAAATGAGACAAACGATTGCTGTTTGTTCCCTGCAGACCGGAAGCTGCATCGTATCTTTGATTGCGGGGCGCGGGCATCCCATGCTTCGCATGGGATATGCCCTCGCCGGGAGGCATCCCACGCTTCGCATGGGATATTCCTCGTGGTTGCAAAGGTACGGAATGGATACGAAGTGAAATGAAACCGACAGAAAAAACTATGGATATTTCATTGAAAATAGGAGAGCAAGGATGTATAATGACCTCATGTTTTTTGGAATAGTTTCCAAGATGTGTTTCATACGCACAGACTGTGCGTGCCCTGTAAAGGAGTCCTGTATGAATTCTCTGAAAAAAATTTATTGCCGCGCTTTTCAGACGGTTTTTAAGCTTGCCCTGCCGGTTTTACCCTACCGCAACCCGAAAATCATCGGTTCTGTGGAAAAAATCCCCCGGCTGCTGCATAAGAAAAAGCTCACACGGGTGCTGATTGTTACGGACCCTGGGATTGCCTCCCTGGGGCTGACAAAGGAGCTGGAGAAGGCCCTGACGGAAAATGGTATTTTCTATGCTATATATGACAGGACAGCGGCAAACCCGACCACGGCAAATGTGGAGGAAGCGCTGGAGTTGTATCATGCGCAGTTCTGTGAGGCAATCATCGGATTTGGCGGAGGCTCCAGTATGGACTGTGCGAAAGCTGTGGGAGCGCGCGTCGCGAAGCCGAGACAGTCTCTGGAAAAGATGAAGGGAATCCTTCATGTGCACGCGAAGCTGCCGCTTTTGATCGCGGTGCCGACAACGGCGGGGACCGGGTCGGAGACAACGCTGGCGTGTGTCATCGTGGATGCCGAAACGAGACACAAATATGTGATCAATGATTTCAGCCTGATTCCGCGTTACGCAGTGCTGGATCCGAATGTCACCTTAAGCCTGCCGCCGTTTGTCACCGCAACAACCGGGATGGATGCACTGACCCACGCTGTGGAGGCTTATATTGGCAATACGACGACCCGCGGCACGCGCAGAGATGCCGAGCGGGCGGTCAAATTGATTTTTGAAAATCTGGATGAAGCATACACAAATGGGAAAAATGTGAAAGCAAGAAGGAATATGCTCCGCGCTTCCTATTATGCGGGCTGCGCGTTTACAAAATCCTATGTGGGCTATGTCCACGCGGTCGCACATTCCCTGGGCGGGCAGTATAACGTTCCGCATGGACTGGCGAACGCGATTCTGCTGCCATTTGTCCTTGAGGAGTATGCTTCTTGTCTGGAAAGGGACTCATGCTGCCACAAAGATGCGGACAGTACGGCGCAGAGGCCGGATTCTGAAAAACGTACAGGAATGTCTGGCGGGACGCATCTGCGGCGCAGACGCGAGATATACTATGAAAAGCTCGCTGCGCTGGCAGCAGCTGCCGGTGTGGCAAAAGAGACAGATCCAAAGGAGGAGGCGGCAAAGGCGTTTATTGAAGCCATCAAGGCCATGAAGAAGCGTTTTGGTATCGGCGACACCGTGCCGGAGCTCTGGAAGGATGATATTACGAAACTGGCACAGTACGCGGACAAGGAAGCCAACCCGCTCTATCCGGTGCCGGTTCTGATGGACGCGAAAGAGCTGGAGAGGTTTTATTATAAGGTATTGGAGCGCTGACTGAGGTGAAGTACAGATTGCTACAGGCAGGTAAAAAACTTCTTTTTATCAGGGCGGATGTGTCCAATATCAGACATTATACAAAAGGGGGCAATTGAATGACTGAGACACAGATCAGAGAAATCGTGGAGAAGCAGCGCGCGTATTTTGCGTCCGGAGTGACCTTGCATGTAGAGCATCGGCTGAATGCGATCAGCCGCCTGAAAAGCTGCATCCGAAAGCATGAAGACGAGATCAGCGATGCGCTGAAAAAGGACCTTGGCAAGAGCTCATCGGAGAGCTATATGTGTGAGACGGGACTGACCTTAAGCGAGATCAGCTACATGCAGAAGCATACCAGATCCTTTGCGCGGGATAAGACGGTGCGGACACCGCTGGCGCAGTTCTGTTCCCACAGCTTTACCAAACCGTCGCCCTACGGAGTGACGCTGATTATGAGTCCCTGGAACTATCCGTTTTTGCTGACGATGGAGCCTCTGGCGGACGCGCTCGCCGCAGGAAATACGGTGGTGCTTAAGCCAAGCGCTTATTCGCCGAATACGAGTGCTCTGATTGCGAAGATGATGAAAGAGTGTTTTGAGGAATCCTACGTGGCAGTGGTTACCGGAGGACGCGAAGAAAATCAGTATCTGCTGCAGGAACACTTTGACTATATTTTCTTTACCGGCAGTAAATCCGTGGGCCGCGAAGTGATGCGGCACGCATCGGATCATCTGACTCCGGTGACGCTTGAGCTGGGAGGAAAGAGTCCCTGCATCGTGGACCGCACCGCAAATCTGAAGCTGTCGGCAAAACGGATTGTATTTGGAAAGTATCTGAACTGCGGTCAGACCTGCGTGGCACCGGACTATGTATATTGTGACCCGGCTATCAAGGATGAACTGGTCGCGCAGATTTGTCTGCAGATCCGCAGGCAGTTTGGGAAACAGCCTCTGCAAAATGACGATTATGGGAAGATCATCAACCGGAAACATTTTGACCGGATCCGGGGATTGATAGATGCCACTGGGACTGGTTCGCGGATCGTCGCCGGCGGACACTCGGACGAGGAGACTTTGCGGATAGAGCCGACCGTGATCGACGGCGTTACATTTGAGGATCCTATCATGCAGGAGGAAATCTTTGGACCGGTACTGCCGATCCTCACTTATCAGTCGCTGGACCAGGCAGTCGCAAAGATTAATTCTATGGAGCATCCGCTGGCTTTGTATCTCTTTACCCGCAGCCGGGGAGCCGCCCGGATGGTGATGTCCAAAGGCCGCTTCGGGGGCGGCTGCGTGAACGATACGGTCATTCACCTGGCGACGAGCGAGATGGGATTCGGCGGATTCGGAGAGAGCGGGATGGGCTCTTATCATGGCAAAAAGGGATTTGACACGTTTTCCCATTCAAAGAGCATCCTGGACAAAAAACTTTGGCTCGACCTTCCGATGCGCTATCAGCCGTACAAAACGATTTATGATAAAATGATCCATATGTTTTTGCGGTAAACCGGAGATTAGAAAATTACGCAATCAGAATTTAATCGAACACAAAAGGAGTAAGAGAACCATGAGTGAAACGAACGCAAAGTACCAGATTGATACGGAGGAAAATCGGGCCTTTATGGCGGAAATCCGCGAGGATCTCCTGCGCTTTGGACATCAGTTCCCATCACCGCAGGGAGGCTCGTATTACCTGGGGGATGATGGTACGCCGTGGAAGGATCGGCCAAGAGAAACCTGGATTACCTGCCGCATGGCGCATGTCTACAGCCTCGGCACTTTGCTTAAGCATGAGGGCAGCGAGGCTCTGGTGGACGCGGCGCTTCATGGACTGATGAGCGAGCTGCATGACGCAAAAAACGGCGGGTGGTATGCCGGATTAAAGGCGGACGGCGGCATTTTGCCGGATAAGCAGTGCTACGCGCACGCGTTTGTGATTCTGGCTGCTTCTTCCGCAATCCTGGCGGGGCGGCCGGGCACCCAGGAATTGCTGAAGGAAGCCTTGATTTTTTATGATTCTTATTTCTGGAATGGGGAGGAGGGGCTTTCCTGCGATACCTGGAATACGGAGCTGACGGTTCTTGACGATTATCGGGGATTGAATGCAAATATGCATACGGTGGAGGCGTTTCTGGCTGTAGCGGACGCGATTTCAAATGATGAATATCGTGTCAGAGCAGAGCGCATTATCAATCATGTGCTTGAGTGGGCGTCCGCAAATGACTGGCGGATCCCCGAGCATTTCCGGAAGGACTGGACTCCGGATCTGGAGTGTAATAAGGATCGGCCGGACGACCAGTTTAAACCGTATGGAGCTACGCCGGGCCACGGCATTGAATGGGCGCGTCTGATTACGCAGTGGGCACTTTCGGTTCCGGCCTTTGAGGAACGCATCGGCGTGGTCGGAGAGAGTCTGCGGCAGCCGGCAAAGTACATAGAGGCAGCAGAAAAGCTGTATCACCGCGCAATTACAGATGCCTGGAACGTAGATGGAGCTCCCGGCATTGTCTATACGACCGACTGGGAAGGCAGACCGGTGGTGCATGACCGGATGCACTGGACGCTGGCCGAGGCGATCAATACCTCCGCCGTGCTGTACCGCGCGACCGGAAAGAAAGAGTATGCGAATGACTATGCGCAGTTTTTGCAGTATCTGGATGAGAAGGTACTCGACCATGTGAACGGCTCCTGGTTCCATCAGCTGGACCGCAATAACCAGGTGATCGGCACTGTCTGGCCAGGAAAATCCGACCTCTATCACGCATTGCAGGCGACGCTGATTCCTTACTATGATCCGTCCGTGTCTATCGCTTCGGCGGTGAAGAAGGGACTGAAAAGATAAGAATACAGCGGCTGCCGCTCATGTCTCATATGTATGGGAGATGGTCGGCAGCTTTATATGCACAGGAGCGCGCAGGGAGCCAGCTTGCGCTGGACGCGCCCAGTGCGGGCGGGCAGGAGCAGGAAAACCTCTCCTGCTCGATGTATAAGCCTCACCCCTGTCCGATTTTTACAAGCCTAACAGCTGCATAAAAGGTGTATGCAGCTGCTTTTTTTCACAGTCAAATATATTCACATACCGTTCGTCCGAGCTCCGGCCACGGAAGGCCGGGTAGAGAAACCCAAACTCCGGGCTGCCCGCCTCATAGTCGCCCGAAAGCGGGCAGAGGGCGCAGATCAGATACTCGTAGACCTCTTCAGAGCCTTCGATCCATTCCTGATCGGTTCCCTTACGGGGGACGTCATAGCATCCATGAAACACCAGAAAGGCATACGGCGCACCAGGGTGATATGCATCTCCGACCATCTCATACAGTACATCCAGAAGCGCGTCATTTTTCAGTCCGCATGCTTTTATTCCGTTCAGCAACTGCCAGAAGCTTCCCGGCTTCTCGGCGTCCTTTGGAATCCGATAATCCTTCAGAAGAACATTGGTCTCCGCAAAGATTACATCCTTCGCGATCTGCAGGTGTCTGCCGCGCTCCGGTGCGGAGAGCTTCAGAAAATGGGTGTTGAAGGTGCCGTCTACATAGCCTTCTTCGTCAAAATATGCACCTGCGATGCGGTCGATGGAAGAGCGCGAAAGTGTCATGCGCCGGGTCAGCTCCAGCATATCATCTCGGTTAATCATAGGAAACCTCCGTAGTATCCTGCCTTTTTTCGATTAAATGATTCGAGTGACAAAATGGCATGCTGCTGCGGTCTTTAAAGTCAGGAATAGGAACGCGAACGTTCCACTCCTGATCTTGTGTCCCTTGTATCATCAAATTATGCAATCGTGTTATCATATGTCCGCACTTGCGAAGCAAGTGCGGACGCAGGCCGCGCCTTGCGCGAAGCGCAACTTATAATGCGCGGCTTTCACTATATGTCCACACTTGCGAAGCAAGTGCGGACGATTATCACGATTCCTCGCCCAGATGCTCTTCCCCTTGGGCGAGGATGGTGCGCACATGGTCGTCCGCGAGGGAATAAAACACCGATTTCCCTTCCCGGCGGCTTTTTACAAGGCGGTTTGTCTTCAGAATACGCAGCTGGTGCGAGATCGCGGACTGATTCATGTTCAGCGCCGAGGCGAGGTCGCAGACGCAGACCTCTGCCTCAAACAGAACATACAGGATCCGAATGCGTGTGGAGTCACCGAATACCTTGAACAGTTCTGCGAGGTCATAGAGGGTTGTCTCATCCGGAAGCGTCTCGTTCACTATTTTTAATAAATTTTCATGGACTTCGAATTCATCGCAGCCGCAGCAATCGTTCATTTTAATATTTTTGTCATTCATAATATCCTTTCAGAGCTTCCTTACAAACAGTGCCCGGATTGCGTTCAGTACGGCGAGAATCATGACGCCGACATCTGCGAAGATGGCCATCCACATATTGGCGATGCCAAGGGCACCGAGCAGCAGACAGATGGCCTTGACTCCGATCGCAAACCAGATGTTTTCGTAGACAATGCGGATGCATTTGCGTGAGATGCGGATCGCCTTGGCCACCTTCAGAGGGTCATCGTCCATCAGTACGATGTCTGCTGCCTCGATCGCAGCGTCAGAGCCCATTGCGCCCATGGCGATCCCGATATCCGCCCGGGAGAGTACCGGAGCGTCGTTAATGCCGTCGCCGACAAAAGCCAGCTTATCAGAACCATTTTTAGCGGAAAGAAGCTCTTCAACCTTGGCGACCTTGTCCGCAGGGAGCAGCTCACTGTAAACCTCGTCAAAGCCCAGTTCGGAGGCCACCTGTTCCGCGACGCGTCTGGAGTCGCCTGTGAGCATGACTGTCTTTTTCACACCGGATTTTTTCAGCGCCTGGATGGCTTCTGCGGCAGTCGGCTTGACCAGATCGGAGATCAGGATGTGCCCTGCGTATGCGCCGTCGACCGCAAGATGTACGACGGTGCCGACCTCGTGGCAGTCTTTGTAGGAGATGCCGAGACGGTTCATCAGTTTGGCGTTGCCTGCGGCAACCTGGCGCCCGTCCACGATTGCTGTCACGCCGTTGCCGCTGATTTCCTCGATCTCCCTGACACGGGAGCGATCCAGCGGCTTTCCATAGGCTCTCTGGAGACTCTTGCTGATCGGATGCGAGGAAGCGCTCTCCGCAAGAGCCGCATACTCGAGCAGCCGGGCAGAATCCATGGTCCCGTGATGCACGCCGCTCACCTCAAACACGCCCTGCGTCATGGTGCCGGTCTTGTCAAACACGACAATTTTTGTCTGCGAGAGGGTTTCCAGATAATTAGACCCTTTGATGAGTACACCGGCATTGCTTGCGCCGCCGATGCCGGCGAAAAAGCTGAGCGGAATACTGATAACCAGCGCACACGGACAGCTGATGACCAGGAAGGTCAGCGCACGGTAAATCCAGTCGCCCCACGCTGGGGAAAGCCCCATAAACAGCATCCGCACGAGAGGCGGCAAAATCGCCAGCGCGACCGCGCCATAGCAGACCGCCGGTGTGTAATAGCGCGCGAATTTGGAGATAAAGTTTTCCGACTTTGACTTTCTGGAACTGGAATTTTCCACCAGCTCCAGGATTTTGGAAACGGTCGATTCTCCGAACTCTCTGGTCGTGCGGATCCGGATCAGGCCGGTCATATTGATGCAGCCGCTGATGATCTCGTCGCCCTCCTTCGCGTCCCGGGGCAGGCTTTCACCGGTCAGAGCGCTGGTGTTGAGCGCAGTCTTTCCTTCTATAATAATACCGTCGATGGGAACCTTTTCGCCGGGCTGCACAACAATCACGGAGCCGACCTCGACCTCATCCGGATCGACCTTTTCCAGCACTCCGTCCTGTTCGATATTTGCATAATCCGGCCGGATATCCATCAGGTCACTGATGTTCCGGCGGCTTTTGCCGACCGCGTAGCTCTGGAACAGTTCCCCGATCTGATAGAAGAGCATGACCGCCACGCCTTCCGTGTATTCGCCCAGAATAATCGCGCCGATCGTAGCAACCGCCATCAGAAAATTCTCATCAAATACCTGTCTGTTTAAAATGCCCTTCCAGGCTTTTTTCAGAATATCGTACCCGATCACGAGATAGGGAATCAGATACAGGCCAAATCGAAGGTATCCGTCGACCGGGAGGTAAGCCAGGAGAATCATCATGGCTGCCGCGATCAGAATGCGGATCAGCATTTTTTTCTGTTTTTTATTCATGGGATTCGGGGCGTCCTTTCTTTAATGTAAAAAGATAATGCAAGGAGCTAAAACGTTTGCTCGCAGAGAACTCACTGGTCCATTGTGATGTACAGGGAGCATGTTGCGCTGCTTTTTGGCTGTGCAGCATTCCATTTCCCGCAGGGAAAAGCGTCATATACGCCCGGCGGCTGGAAATAATAGCTCTTTGTCAGATTCAAAGATATATTTCGCAGTCGTCCTCGACTTTTTTGCAGTTTTTCAGCACGGCGGGCATCACAGCTTTGGGATCCGCTCCATCCTCAAATTCCACGATCATTTTGAGAGTCATGAAGTTGACAGTCGCATTCTTTACTCCCGCTGTCTTTTTGGCAGCTTCTTCCATCTTGTTTGCGCAGTTTGCGCAGTCTACTTCGATCTTGTAGGTCTTTTTCATTTTCGTATCCGCCTTTCTGTCTTTTGGATGGCAGGCGGCAGAATCCAGAAGCCGCCTGTTGAAAACTGGTGCGATATGGTTTTGAAGTGCTGCGCACCAATCAGATTGAATAAATGAACAAATGAACAGACATTCATATGTTTGACGTTATTATAGCATAGAGGAAGGAAATGTCAATAGAGCTGTTTGATATTTTGCGGTCTCATCAGCGACGAATTCTAAATGTACCGAATGGGACTCAAAATAATCTGATTCAGTGGCATATGACAAATATCAGTGATAGATATTCTCAGATGATAGCTTCCCTTCTGATAAAATGGATGTTATAATGTGGCCGGAAGAAATTTGCGGCGCTTGCGCCGGGAAATTTCGACGGCCAACGAGCAACGGAGTTGCGAGTAGGAAAGTGGCCGGAAGAAATTTGCGGCGCTTGCGCCGGGAAATTTCGACGGCCAACGAGCAACGGAGTTGCGAGTAGGAAAGTGACCGGAAGAAATTTGCGGCGCTTGCGCCGGGAAAGTTCAACGGCCAACGAGCAACGGAGTTGCGGGTAGGAGAGCCCCGGCAATTGAGAAATGCATCAAAACCCGATGCAGGACATGGGATGAGGAGGAAATAATGATCAGGAGATTTGTTTTTGGCTCGCCTCTGGAGACGGATTCGGTAATTGATAAGCCGGCGGTCTGCGCAGGGGAGCTGCAGTATTTTGAAAAGCACGAAAATGTCCTGACTTTCCGGATGGGAAAGGATGACATTGTTTATGGATTGGGCGAGAATGTGCGCGGGATCAATAAGCGCGGCTGGAGATACGTGAGCAACTGTACGGATGATCCGCATCACAATGAAGGCACAGTGTCGCTGTACGGCGCACATAATTTTCTGCTGATCGAGGGCCCTGGGCATTGTCCGGCGGGCATATTTATCGACACGCCCGCGCAGGTGTCTTATGATGTGGGGTATACGCGGTCTGACATGCTGGAAATTCGCATAGACAATGAGGATTATGAACTATATGAAATCGATGGCGAGACACCCGCCGCAGTGGTAAAGGATTTCCGAGGAATCATCGGGAGACCGTATCTGCCGCCGAGGTGGGCATTTGGCTACGGACAGAGCAGGTGGAGCTACCTTTCCGCGGATGAGGTGCGTCAGGTGGCAGCCGGTTTTCAGGGAAATCAGATTCCGATCGACAGCATTTACCTGGACATTGACTATATGGAGGGCTACAAGGACTTTACGATCAATCGGGAGACATTTCCGGATTTTGAAGAGCTGGTGAGCGAAATGCGTGCGCAGGGCATTCACCTGGTGCCGATCATTGACGGCGGCGTGAAGGCCGAAGAGGGATATGAGGTCTGTGAGGAAGGTCTCGAAAACGGCTATTTCTGTCAGGATGAGAATGGGGAAAACTTTACGGTGGGTGTCTGGCCGGGGCTTTGCTATTTTCCGGATATGCTCAATGAGGATGCCGCCCGTTGGTTTGGCCGCAAGTACCAGTTTTTGCTGGATAAAGGGATTGATGGTTTCTGGAATGATATGAATGAACCGGCCATTTTTTATTCCGGGCGAAGGCTCAATCAGCTGTTTGCTAAGATGGAGGACTGTGTCTGCAGACGGCATTTGCTGTCCGAAGATCGTGTGCCTGCAGAAACAGCTGCTGCTGCAGACACAGATGGAGCAGTGTCTGCAGCTGGTTCGTTCGAAATGGGCAGCCCGGAGCTGACCGATACCGAAGAGCGCAGTCAGGGGACGATTATTGCCAGTGCTGCTGCACAGGAACCGAACGATCTCCATGTGGACACTGCGGAGGCTGCTGGTACCAGTGTGAGCAGTCTGGAGGCTGCCGATACCAGCGCGGGCAGCCCAAAGCCGGACGATATCATAGCGGACGGCCTGAGGGCAGCTGATATCAGCTCCTACTATGAGATTCGGATGATGGTTGAGCAGATGGAGAAAAATCCGGAAGATTACCGGAGCTTTTACCATCATTACCGGGGAGAAAAAATTCGCCACGATAAAGTACATAATCTTTTTGGCTATTACATGACTCGTGCGGCCGGGGAGGCTTTTGAGGAGCTGGCGCCGGATCGGAGGATTCTGCTGTTTTCGCGCTCTTCCTGCGTCGGGATGCATCGCTATGGAGGAATCTGGACAGGGGATAATAGTTCCTGGTGGTCACATCTTCAAATGAATCTGAAAATGCTGCCGTCGCTGAATATGTGCGGATTTCTCTATGTGGGCGCAGATATCGGAGGCTTTACCGGTGATGTGACAGAGGATCTCCTCCTGCGCTGGCTGGCATTGGGTATTTTTACCCCGCTCATGCGCAACCATTCCGCGATGGGGACGCGCAGACAGGAACCGTATACCTTTGCTCATACAGATGCTATGGCAGGGATCATCGGTCTGCGCTACCGGCTGCTTCCTTATTTATACAGCGAATTTATGAAGGCTGCGCTTAATAATGAAATGTATGCGCTTCCGCTGGGCTTTATATGGACCGGGGATGAGATTGCCAGAAGAGTGGAAGATCAGCTGATGATCGGGGAGAGCATCATGATCGCGCCGGTGTGCGAGCAGAATGCGACCGGACGGGTGGTCTACCTTCCCGAGGAGATGAAGCTCGTGCGTTTTGCGGGAACCGTTTTGAAAGAGGAAACCATTGTCAGCGCAGGTCATCATTACATCCCAGTCGCTCTGGACGAGGTCGTGTTTTTCATCCGCAGACACCATATTCTGCCGATTTGTCCGGGCGGAAAGAATACGGAGAGCGCGGATTTTGGTGATATTTCCTGCCTGCATTTCGCGGACGAAGGGGATGCTTACGAGCTGTATGAGGACGATGGCATCAGCCGTGAGGTCACTCTGAAGGGGCATATCCGGAGGATTGGACCTGACGCTTGCTGACAAACGATGCCTGGGATGCGTACCGTTTGTCGGCATACAATGTCAGGGTATGTCCGGGATGCGTACCGTTTACTGACATACGATGTCAGGAGATGCCTGGGATGAGCAATGTTCACTGACATCCGAGATCAGGGGGGCAGCACCTGCTGAAATACCCTGCCAGAGATAAGACTTGCGTGATGTATTGTGAATAAACACAAAAAAATGGCGGAAGAACGCCGGAATTTGAAAAATAGTTAAAACAATAACGAAAATGGTGAATTTTACCTGTACTTTCCTTGACAGATTCAAATTTGTATTATATAAATAGGGATGGAATTTTGCTGCTGCTTTTTAGCGGCTGCAAACATTTAGTAACTGTTCAGGTAAGAAAAATCCTGCGCTGCAGGAAGAGAACATGAAAGAAAGAGGTAGAGAGCAATATGGCATGTGTTGATTTAACCAAGTATGGCATTACCGGAGTCACAGAGATTGTACACAATCCTTCCTATGAAGTACTTTTTGAGGAAGAGATGAAGCCGGAGCTCACCGGATACGAAAAAGGGCAGGTCAGTGAGCTGGGTGCTGTAAATGTTATGACAGGCATTTACACCGGACGTTCTCCGAAAGATAAGTATATTGTCATGGATGAGAATTCTAAGGACACCGTATGGTGGACGACCGATGGCTATAAGAATGACAACCACCCGATGAGTGAGGAGACCTGGGCTGTTGTCAGGGATCTCGCAAAGGCAGAGCTTTCCGGCAAGAGATTGTTTGTAGTAGATGCATTCTGCGGAGCAAACAAGGATACCCGCATGGCGATCCGTTTCATTATGGAAGTCGCATGGCAGGCACACTTTGTTGAGAATATGTTCATCAAGCCGTCCGCAGAGGAGCTTGAGACATTTGAGCCGGATTTCGTGGTTTACACGGCTTCCAAGGCAAAGGTTGACAATTATAAGGAGCTGGGTCTGAATTCTGAGACCTGTGTAGCGTTCAATATCACGAGCCGTGAGCAGGTGATCCTGAATACCTGGTACGGCGGTGAGATGAAGAAGGGTATGTTCTCCATGATGAACTACTATCTGCCGCTGAAGGGCATCGCTTCCATGCACTGCTCCGCAAATACAGATATGAACGGCGAGAACACAGCGATCTTCTTTGGTCTCTCCGGTACAGGCAAGACCACCCTTTCTACCGATCCGAAGCGTCTGCTGATCGGTGATGATGAGCACGGCTGGGATGATAACGGCGTGTTTAACTTCGAGGGCGGCTGCTATGCAAAGGTAATTAACCTCGATAAGGATTCCGAGCCGGACATCTACAACGCAATCAAGAGAAACGCACTTCTTGAGAACGTGACACTGGATGAGAATGGCAAGATCGATTTCGCAGACAAGAGCGTCACCGAGAATACCCGTGTATCTTACCCGATTAATCACATTGAGAACATTGTACGTCCGGTATCTTCCGCACCGGCTGCAAAGCAGGTGATCTTCCTGTCTGCTGATGCGTTTGGCGTACTTCCGCCGGTATCCATTCTGACTCCGGAGCAGACACAGTACTATTTCCTGTCTGGCTTCACAGCAAAGCTGGCTGGTACCGAGCGCGGCATCACTGAGCCGACACCGACCTTCTCCGCATGCTTCGGACAGGCATTCCTGGAGCTGCATCCGACCAAGTACGCTGAGGAGCTGGTAAAGAGAATGGAGCAGAGCGGCGCAAAGGCTTATCTGGTAAACACCGGATGGAACGGCACCGGCAAGCGTATCTCCATTAAGGATACCCGCGGCATCATCGACGCGATCCTGGATGGCTCCATCCTGAACGCACCGACCAAGAAGATCCCGTACTTTGATTTCGAAGTACCGACCGAGCTTCCGGGCGTAGATCCGGCAATCCTTGACCCGCGCGACACCTACGCAGATGCTTCTGAGTGGGAAGAGAAAGCAAAGGATCTGGCAGGCCGTTTCGTGAAGAACTTCGATAAGTACACGACCAACGAGGCTGGCAAGGCACTCGTAGCGGCTGGTCCGCAGCTGTAATTCCTGCGAAGCAACGAGCCGAGTAGCCGGAGCCATAAGGTATCCACCGGCAAGCCGGTTTCTCCGATGCTTGCATAAGGGTATTTGACTGGTTCATTGACTTCAGTGCATCCGGGATCCTGCGAAAAGGCAGGAGAGAGATGTTGCTGGTGTTCTGAATAAAGTTAAGAAATGGGAATGGCGTTCATACAATGTGAACGCCATTTTAATTTTGAAACGAAACAAATATTGCTTTTCAAGAACAAAAAGAAATGGTATACTAATAATGTTACCGTCCTTCTATACTGGTAACAGGAAGGAGGTGATATGATGTATACAATTTTATCCTTATTAATCTCTGTCACTGCTAATATTGTGTCGATGTACATAAGTAAATGGATTGACAGGAATAATGACCGGAGATCATGATTCGGAAGGAATACCTCACCGATAAAGAGGGAGAAAGCCCAGAGTGCGGCAACACTCTGGGCTTTCGGTTTTTTGGTATACAATTTTATCCTTTTTTCTGCAGCATTATTATAACATGTCTGAACTGTTTTGCAAGTGTTTTTTGCACAGGTTACCACGATTCTCACAGCCGATTCTCACGGATTTTCACGGACGCAATTCTCACAGATTGTCCTCCTCTGGATTCCCTTCCGTTGTGTAGACCTGGCGCTTTCTGGCCATCTCGTCGCTTTCGAGATACTCGTCGTAGGTCGTGATCTTATCGATCAGCTTGCCGTTTGGCAGGATCTCCATGATCCGGTTGGCGGTCGTCTGCACGATCTGGTGGTCGCGGGAGGAGAAAAGGATCACACCCGGGAATTTCATCATGCCGTTGTTGAGCGCGGTGATGGACTCCATATCCAGGTGGTTGGTCGGCTCGTCGAAAAGCAGGACATTGGCGCCGGAGATCATCATCTTGGAGAGCATGCAGCGCACGCGCTCGCCGCCGGAGAGCACCTTCATCTTTTTTACACCGTCATCTCCGGCGAAGAGCATTCTGCCGAGGAAACCGCGCACATAGGTGGCGTCCTTGATTTCCGAATAGCCGGTGAGCCACTCAACGATCGTCAGATCGTTATCGAATTCGCGTGAGCTGTCCTTCGGGAAATAGGCCTGTGAGGTGGTCACTCCCCATTTGAAGGAACCCTCATCCGGCTCCATTTCTCCCATGAGAATCTGGAAAAAGGTCGTCTTGGCCAGCTCATTGCTGCCGACAAACGCGACCTTGTCGTCATGCCCCAGGGTGAAGGTCAGGTCGTCCAGCACCTTGACGCCGTCGATGGTCTTGGAAAGGTTCTGCACCATGAGGACTTCATTGCCGATCTCACGGTTTGGCCGAAAATCAATGTAGGGATATTTGCGGCTTGAAGGCTTGATCGTATCGAGCTGAATCTTTTCCAGGGCGCGCTTTCGGGAGGTTGCCTGTTTGGACTTGGAAGCGTTGGCGGAGAAGCGGGAGATGAACTCCTGCAGCTCTTTGATTTTTTCTTCTTTTTTGCGGTTGGCTTCCTTCATCTGGCGGATCAGAAGCTGGCTGGACTCATACCAGAAATCATAGTTTCCGGCGTACAGCTGGATTTTTCCGTAGTCAATATCCGCGATCTGTGTGCAGACTTTATTTAGAAAATAACGGTCGTGGGAGACCACGATGACCGTATTGTCAAAGTTAATCAGAAATTCCTCCAGCCAGGCGATCGCGTCCAGATCCAGATGGTTGGTCGGCTCGTCCAGCAGCAGAATGTCCGGATTGCCGAAAAGCGCCCGGGCCAGCAGCACCTTCACCTTTTCGTTGCCGTTCAGATCCTTCATCAGGTTGTAATGAAGATCGGTGTCGATACCGAGTCCGTTTAAAAGCGTGGCAGCGTCTGATTCCGCTTCCCAGCCATTCATCTCGGCAAACTCGCCCTCCAGCTCGCTGGCGCGGATGCCGTCCTCGTCAGAAAAATCCTCCTTCGCATAGATCGCATCCTTTTCCTTCATGATATCATACAGACGCTGATTGCCCATAATGACGGTATCCAGCACCGGAAACTCGTCATATTTAAAATGGTCCTGCTCCAGCACGGACAGACGCTGCCCGGGAGTCATGGATACATCGCCCTTCGTCGTCTCCAGCTGCCCGGAGAGAATCTTCAGAAAAGTAGACTTCCCCGCACCATTCGCCCCGATCAGGCCATAGCAATTGCCCTCGGTAAATTTGATATTGACGTCTTCGAAGAGCGCTTTCTTGCCAATCCGAAGCGTTACATTATTTGCACTGATCATACTAAAATCTCCATACCGTTTTCTGTAATAATTCCTTAACTGCGCTCTTTAGATTATACACAAATAGAGCCGTTTTTCAAGGGAATTTTTGCCGGAGATGTTTATCTTTACAATCTTGAAATGATTTTGTATAATGTGACCAGAAGAAATTTCCGGCGCTTGCGCCGGGAAATTTCGATGGTCAACGAGCAACGAAGTTGCGAGTGGGAGGTGACCAGAAGAAATTTCCGGCGCCTGCACATTCCCCCGCATTCTTTCATACATTAATCTGTAAGAAGGGACAATGCATGGGAGAATGCTATGGCAAAAGTGATATTGGACGCCGGTCACGGCGGTGTTGAGCCGGGAGCGGTCTATGAGGGGCGCAATGAGAAGGATGATACTTTGCGGCTGACCCTCGCGGTGGGTGATATTCTGGAAGAAAATGGTGTCGAGGTAGCTTATACCCGGACAGAGGATGTTTATGATACGCCGCTTCAGAAGGCGCAGATTGCGAACGAGCAGGGCGGTGATTTTTTTGTTTCCTTCCATAGAAATGCCAGCCCCCAGGCGAACCAGTATTCCGGTGTAGAGACGCTGGTTTATGATTTGTCCGGGGAGAAGGTGACGCTGGCGGAAGCGATTAATGCGGAGCTGGCTGAAGTAGGTTTTCGCGATCTTGGTGTAAAAGAACGCCCGGATCTGATTGTTTTAAAGCGCACCTGGATGCCGGCTGTGCTGGTGGAGGTCGGTTTCTTAAATACAGACGCGGATAATGCACTCTTTGACAGTGAATTTGTTGCCATCGCGGAGGCGATTGCAGGAGGCATTTTAAGTACGTTGGAAGAAGAAGGAAAACTGGAAAATGCTTCTGGAGAGACGGCATCTCCCGGGCAGGACGCAGGCACTGGAATTGCTGAAGCTGCTCCAGATTCTCCTGCGGGCAGCACGGAAGCCACTGAAACAGCCAGACTGTACCGGGTGCAGACGGGAGCCTATCGGAACCGTGCTTATGCGGAGGATTTGCTTTACCGATTGCAGCAGCAGAATTATCCCGCGTTTCTTCTCTATGAAGATGGTCTGTATAAGGTGCAGGTGGGCGCGTTTGCGCAGCTGGATAACGCGGTGCGGATGGAGGCGGCTCTGCGAAGGGCGGGGTATTCGACATTTATTACTACGACGTAAAAGGGAAAGCATGGAGAACGCAAAGAGTGTGCTTTTAAAAAAGATACAGGAGCCTCTGATGAGATGGTTCAATGAAAATGCACGGATTCTTCCCTGGAGGGAGGAGCCTACGCCTTATCATGTCTGGGTATCAGAGATTATGCTGCAGCAGACCAGGGTGGAGGCAGTGAAGCCTTATTATGCGCGGTTTATGGAGGCACTTCCGGATACCCGGGCTCTTGCCCACTGCCCGGAGGATCAGCTGCTGAAGCTGTGGGAGGGCCTTGGATACTATAACCGTGTGCGGAACATGCAAAAGGCGGCCCTTCTGGTGATGGAAAATTATGACGGACGGCTTCCTGCATCCTATGAGGAGCTGCTTGCACTTCCGGGGATCGGCAGCTATACGGCAGGGGCGATTGCGTCCATTGCGTATGGGCAGGCAGTGCCTGCCGTGGATGGAAATGTTCTGCGCGTTATCAGCCGTGTCACGGAAAATGCGGCGGATATCGCGAAGCAGTCTGTAAAAAAAGAAATCGAAGAAGAACTGAAAAAAGAAATGCCGAAGGATCGTCCGGGCACATTTAACCAGGCACTGATGGAGCTGGGAGCGCTCATATGTGTACCAAACGGACCTCCGGCCTGTGAAAATTGCCCTCTGCACCAGATTTGTCTGGCGTGCATAAGCGGCCGCCAGACGGATTTTCCGGTGAAGTCGGGGGAAAAAAACCGCCGCGTAGAGGAACGCACCTGTCTGGTGATCCGGGATGGCGTGCATGCTGCGATTTGCCGCCGGCCTTCGCGGGGGCTGCTTGCAGGGCTTTACGAGCTGCCGAACAGGGAAGGGCATCTGACCTGGGAGGAGGCTCTGGCCGCAGCCGCGTCGACCGGATTTTCTCCGATCCGGGTGCGGCCTCTCCCGGATGCAAAGCACATTTTCAGCCACGTCGAATGGCAGCTGAAGGGGTATCTTGTACTGGTGGAGGACTGCGAAGAACGCCTGGACGCTTCCACATCAGAGGAAGAGAACCTGCTGTTCCTGGAGCCGGAGCAGATTCGAAAAGAATATCCGATCCCGAGCGCATTTGCCGCTTACCGGAGGTTTCTTTTCGCACCTTTGACTGAAATTGACGCGGACTAAAGCTGGAGCAGATAAAATGACAGCTCAGCCTGTGTCTGTGCTCTCGATTTTCTGCAAAAAAACGGGATGGGAAACGTTCTCGTATGTCAGTCGCGTGTGTAAAAGCACGGAAAGCGGCGGATTTCACATACAGATAAAACAAAAGAAGGAAAAGGCTATGAAAATTTTGACAGTAGCGATTCCATGCTACAACTCCGAAGAATATATGGAAAAATGCATCCGATCGATTCTCCCGGTTGGGGATGAGGTGGAGATTCTGATTGTGGATGACGGATCCGCGAAGGACTGTACTCCGGAAATTGCGGATCGGTATGAGGCGAAATATCCGCAGATTGTGCGGGCGATTCACCAGGAAAACGCGGGACACGGCGGAGCCGTTAATACCGGGGCGCGCAATGCGTCCGGCCTTTACTATAAGGTCGTTGACAGCGACGACTGGGTGAACACAAAGAATCTGGCGAAGATTGTCCGGACCATGCACGATCTGGAAGCAGAGGGCGGTGTGGACATGCTCCTGGCCAATTTTGTCTATGACAAGGTCGGCGCGCGGCACAAGAGGCTGATGCGTTTCAATGGGATTTTTCCGACGGATCAGACCTTCTCCTGGGACGATATGCGGCATATGCCTCAGACAAAGTATATCCTGATGCACAATGTCTTTTACCGCACGCAGATGCTGAGGGAGTGCGGGATGGAGCTCCCGGAGCATACCTTTTACGTGGACAATATTTTCGCATTCCAGCCGCTGCTGCATGTGAAAAAGCTCTATTATATGGATGTGAATCTGTACCATTACTTCATCGGGCGTGAAGACCAGTCGGTGAATGAAAAGGTGATGATCGGCCGGATTGATCAGCAGATCCGTGTAAACAAAATCATGATTGACGTGATGGCCGGGGCGGATTTTGCGGATAAGAGCCCAAAGCTGAAAAAATACATGCTGAATTATCTTTCCAAAATCATGACGGTGACTTCCATCATGCTGATTCTTTCTGGCACGGATGAGGCGCTCGCAAAGAAGGAGGATGTCTGGGAATATCTGAAGGAAAAAGATGGAGAAGTCTATCGGTCGCTCCGGCACAATGTCTTCGGTGTCTTTATGAATCTTCCGGGCAGGGGCGGGCGGAAGGTTTCCATCGGCGGCTACAAGCTGGCGCAGAAGTTTGTGGGATTTAATTAAGAAGCAGGATGTGTACAGGCGGGCAGGAGAGAAATTCTCTCCCGCCTGCTTTGCTTTTTATGCGCAGAGCCGGGCAAGATGTTTTGCGGCTATAGCCTGCACTGATTTTACAGTTATTTTTTCTTCCTCGAAGTGCGGTATTTTTCATCACAGTAGAGACAGCGGTAAATCTCCTCTTCCGGGTCGGCCAGATAGAAGACGTGTTCCAGCTCCTGCTCGATGGAGGTGATGCAGCGCGGGTTGCGGCATTTGATAATGTTGACCAGGCGCTCCGGGAGCTCTACCCGCTTTTTCTCCACGATCTTTCCATCCTTGATGATGTTGACTGTGATCTGGTGATCGATGTATCCGAGTACGTTCAGATCCAGCTCATCAATCGGGCATTCAACCTTGATAATATCCTTTTTACCCATCTTATTGCTGTGTGCGTTTTTAATAATCGCGACAGAGCAGTCCATGCGGTCCAGCTTCAGATAGCGGTAGAGATCCATGCTCTTACCGGCCTCGATGTGGTCAAGCACCACTCCTTCATTCAATCCTCCGATACTTAACATACTTTCACCTCCAGCAATGTGAGAATCAACGCCATGCGGACATACACGCCGTACTGTGCCTGCTTAAAGTAGACGGCCCGCGGGTCGTCATCCACCTCTGTGGAGATTTCATTGACACGCGGCAGCGGATGCAGCACCAGCATGTCCTCTTTGGCAAGCTTCATTTTTTCTCTGTCCAGAATGTAAAAATCCTTCATGCGGATGTAGTCTTCCTCGTTGAAGAAACGCTCTCTCTGGACGCGTGTCATATAAAGCAGATCCAGTTCTGGGATGGCGTCCTCCAGGCGGACCTCCTCCCGGAAAACCTGATTATTTTTGCGCAGCACACCGTCCCGGATGCTGTCGGGCAGCCTGAGCTCCTCTGGGGAAATCAGTACAAAATGGACATTCTGGTAGCGGATCAGCGCCTGGATCAGGGAGTGGACGGTGCGGCCGAATTTGAGGTCGCCGCACAGGCCGATGGTAAAATCTCCCAGCCGCCCCTTGAGTGAGCGGATGGTCAGCAGATCGGTCAGCGTCTGCGTCGGATGCTGATGCCCGCCGTCGCCGGCGTTGATGACCGGAATCGAGGATTTCATGGATGCTACAAGCGGAGCACCCTCCTTGGGGTGGCGCATTGCGCAAATGTCTGCGTAGCAGGAGATGACCCGGATGGTATCAGAAACGCTCTCACCTTTGGCGGCGGAGCTGGAATCGGCCGAAGAAAAACCAAGTACGCTGCCGCCCAGATTCAACATGGCTGCTTCAAAACTGAGGCGGGTACGGGTACTTGGTTCATAAAATAAAGTCGCTAACTTTTTTCCTTCACAGGAATGAGCATATCGGGAAGGGTGGGCTTCAATATCATTGGCAAGATCGAGAAGCTGATCCAGCTCTTCCACAGACAAATCCAAAGGGTTCATCAGGTGTCTCATGGGGTTCCTCCTTCTGATTTCCTTAACTGTCATTTTACACGGTCTTTACAACCTGAGTTATCTTACTCTATAACCGGAGGAATTTCAAGAGGAAATTTTACGGGAAACAATTTTATGCCGTTGACTTCCAGAGGGTTTTTCGGTATGATACAGGGTAAGCCGCGCATTTGAGAATCGCTTCGCGATTGGCGCGGTACCGTTCTCGATTTTCTACGAAAATCGGAACATAGCCTGCATCCATACTCGCTTCGCGAGTACGGACATGTGATACAAGGAAAGCCGCGCAAAATAGTTGCGCAGAGCGCTTTAATATAAATGAAAGTTTTCAGGCGGTGTTGATAGATGGATGATACAGAGCGGGTCATTTTTACAAAAGAAGAATTTTCGGAGCATGTACGTGTTTCTCCTGTTGTAGAATCTGACCTGAAGCAGATTATAACAGACCGGATGGAGCAGTGCGGTCTGTATTTTCGCGTTTTTTCGCGTGTAAAGACGGCGGATTCCATGGCGCGCAAGTTCGAGCAGAAGGAATACGGCAGGGGGCGCCTGCTGCAGGATCTGGTCGGCGTGCGGGTGAACCTTTATTTTGATGATGATGTGGAGATCTGCAGGCATATTATGGAGCAGACCTTTGAAGTGCTGGAATGGTCGACGTCGGAGCGGAGCGATGATGAATTTAAGCCGACGAAGCTCAACGGTGTGTTCCGGCTGCCGGAATATCTGAAGGATGAGATTTCCGCGGATACCTGGGACATGTGTATTGACGATACCTTTGAGATTCAGATCAAGACGATGTTTTTTGAAGGCTGGCATGAGATTGAGCATGACATGCGTTATAAAGGGGAAGAGCTTTGGCGGGATTATCAGAGCTTTTCCCGCTATCTGAACAGCATTCTGGCTACCCTGGAGCTCTGCGACAAATCGATGGTGACTCTGTTCGAGGATCTGGGGCACACGCTTTATAAGGCTGGACGCTGGAGTGATATGATTAAGAGTCATTTTCGGGTAAAAATGAGCGATGTGCCGCTTTATCCGGAGGTGGCCGCCCTGCTGGATGATGAAGTGGAGAAGGGCGACAAGCTGGCCAAAAGGCTTTATAAAACAAAGCGTGTTGTACTCGTTGACCAGCTGCTGAAGCGCAGCCGTCGGGTACCGATCAATGTGAATACGATTATTGCGCTGCTGAATGATGGTGTGTATCATGACAGCCGTCTGAGCGCAATTTTCAGAAAGCATGATGTTTACAATGACGGCCGCGAGGAGAGCCTTGCCGAGTCCCGCCATTATGAGCTGCGGCCCCTGACACGCCAGACGGTGTTCCAGATGCGCACCCAGGTGGATGGCAGCCGGATGAAGGGAAAGGCGGACGAAGAGGGCGCGGAAGTAACCAGCCGGGAGATTTTTGACGCCTGTGTGGAGCAGATCTACGACTGGATTGTGAAAAAATATGGTCAGCTGTTTAAGGATATGCCCCCGAAACCGTCGACTTATCATGCGGATATCCTGGCCTATCATGTGGCGGTCAACCTGGATCGTTCCAGGAGCCGGATGAATATGCATGTGCGCCACATGGACCCGGAGGTGGGAGGGCGTATCTGGTATTCAGAGGCGTCCCTGCTGATGGATGAGAAGGAAAAGGTTTGGCTGTGCGTGTCAAATGGCTACGCGCAGGCGAGAAAGGACGACCGCCCGGCACATGAGGGGGCGGGGATTTTCTTCAGCTATCCGGGATATTATAAAACGATCGTGGATACGGTCGGGATTTTTAATGGTCTGCCCTGTTCGAACCGCCGCAGAATTATTCATCAGGAGGATCTGCCGGAGCTGGTAGAGGTATTGAAGGATGACAGCCGGAATTTTCCGGTGGTGATCATCATATCTCACGAGGATGAGGACGGCATGATGGACGAGGACTGGCTGGGACAGTTCCGCGTCTCAGATTTTACCCGGACGGTTTGCCGCTATGCACACGTGCTGACCTGCTATGAGGAGGTAGGCCGGCAGCTGCTTGGTACGCTCCGGGAAACACATGCATTTACACCTGCCCAGGAGCAGGCTTTCGACGCGGCTGATTTCCCGGGATTATATATTTTCTGGCCGGGAGGAGAGGTTGATGATTTCGGACCGGAGGATGTGAAAAACTGCAGCTTCGGGCGGCACCTGGAAGCCCGCAGCGATGCCCGTACCTATGACATTGTGAAGGGCGGCCAGGCACTGTACCATAAGGTCGTGACAGATCTGCGCGACTGGAACGTGTCGGCGAAGATGTGGGACGGATTTAAGCTGGAGATTCTGACGGAGATTCCGAGCTGATGGATGTGCGGCAACGAGGAATATGCGTACAGAAAACCGCTGCACTGCCTTTATTTATATAGAAACATTACATGTTTGGACGGAGGATTTATTTTGGGCGATATAGCAGAAGAAATAGAGAAACGGCGTACGTTCGCCATTATTTCCCACCCGGATGCGGGTAAGACGACATTGACAGAGAAATTCCTGCTCTACGGAGGCGCGATCAACCTCGCGGGCTCCGTGAAAGGAAAGGCGACGGCGCGCCATGCGGTTTCAGACTGGATGGAGATTGAGAAGGAGAGAGGAATCTCTGTGACTTCATCGGTCCTGCAGTTTCATTATGACGGATATTGCATTAATATTCTGGACACGCCGGGACATCAGGATTTCTCGGAGGACACCTACCGCACGCTGATGGCGGCGGATTCAGCAGTGATGGTGATTGACGCGTCTAAGGGCGTGGAGGCGCAGACGAGGAAGCTTTTCAAGGTCTGCGTGATGCGGCATATTCCGATTTTTACCTTTATCAATAAGCTGGACCGCGACGCGAACGACACCTTTGATTTACTTGATGAGATCGAAAAAGAGCTGGGAATTGCGACCTGCCCCATCAACTGGCCGATCGGCTCCGGTAAGAATTTCCGGGGCGTTTATGAGCGTGCCAGCCGCCGGGTGATGACCTATACGGATACCCAGAAGGGTACCAAAGCCGGTGTGGCGACGGAGATCGACCTGGATGCGCCGGAGCTGGAGGAATTTATAGGCACGGCAAATAAGGAAAAACTGCTGGAGGAGATTGAACTGCTCGACGGGGCGTCCGCTGAGTTTGATCAGGAGCTGGTCAGCGCAGGGGAGCTTTCTCCGGTGTTTTTCGGTTCGGCACTGACCAATTTTGGTGTAGAGACCTTTTTAAAGCACTTTCTGCGGATGACGACTCCGCCTCTGCCGCGCAAGGCTGACTGCGGCATCATTGATCCGGTTAAAGAGGATTTTTCCGCGTTTGTGTTTAAAATTCAGGCAAATATGAACAAGGCGCACCGGGATCGTGTGGCCTTTATGCGCATCTGTTCCGGAAAATTTGACGCCGGGATGGAGGTTTACCATGTGCAGGGAAACCGGACGCAGCGGCTCTCACAGCCCCAGCAGATGATGGCTTCGGAGCGTCATGTTGTAAAGGAAGCTTACGCCGGAGATATCATCGGTGTCTTTGACCCGGGGATTTTTTCGATTGGCGACACCATCTGTATGCCGGGGAATAAGTTTGCCTTTGAAGGGATTCCGACCTTCGCGCCGGAGCATTTCGCGCGGGTGCGCCAGATCGATACGATGAAGCGCAAGCAGTTTGTCAAAGGCGTCACGCAGATCGCCCAGGAGGGCGCGATCCAGATTTTCCAGGAATCCTCCTCCGGAATGGAGGAAATCATAGTCGGCGTGGTCGGCGTGCTGCAGTTTGACGTCCTGAAATACCGCCTGGAGAATGAGTACAATGTAGAAATCCGGCTGGAAATGCTTCCATACGAATATATTCGCTGGATCGAAAATGAAGATGTCGATCTGGATCACCTGGTCGGCACCTCAGACATGAAGAAAATCCGCGATCTCAAAGGGCGTCCGCTGCTTTTATTTGTCAACAGCTGGTCCGTCGGGATGGTGCTGGAGCGAAACGAGGGGCTGGAGTTATCGGAGTTTGGGCGCTAGTCTGGCTGGGAAAACACCTGCCGGGATCCTTTGACGCACAGGGGCGCTGGAGGAATTAAAATGCATTTAGAAAACCGTTGACAGATGAATTTTTGACATTTATAACATTATTATGGAATTAAGGAGCGATCCATGTGAGAGAAGAATATGACTTTACCAATGCGAAAAAAACCCATATCTGGGTAAGCTAAAAAAACAGATTACAATCAATGTCAGTAATAGTACGATAGATTATTTTAAGGAGCAGTCTGAAATAAAGGGAATACCATATCAGACACTTATGATTTTGTATTTAAATGACTGTGCGGCGAATAAAAGAGATCTGCAGGTAATAACAGAGAGTTAATTGAGACTAAAAAAGTCAGAATATCAGATACCGAGGAGGTTGCTATATGGAAAACGCAGAGGTTCATACGTATAAACTGGAAAATGACGAGCAGTTCGGCGAGGTCCGGATTGCAGACGAGGTGGTGGCGATCATTGCCGGGCTGGCAGCTTCGGAAGTAGAAGGAGTCGCTTCCATGGCGGGCAATGTGACGCGCGACCTGATTAATAAGCTTAGCTTCAAGAGCCTTTCGAAGGGCGTACGGATCACAGTGGAGGACCGCACGGTGAAGGTGGCTCTGGCGATCAATATCCGCTATGGCTACAATGTGCCGACTACCTGCGCGCAGATTCAGGAAAAGGTGAAGACAGCGATTGAGACCATGACCGGTCTTGATGTGGCGGAGGTCAATGTCAAGATTGTGAATGTCCAGATGAATGAGAACGAGTGACAGGATAAACGGAGAAGCGCGTGATGATGAAGAGAAGCGAGATCAGAGAGAATGTCTTCCGGCTGGTATTCTGCGGAGATTTTTACAGTATGGAAGAGATTCCGGAGCAGGTGGATCGCTATTTTGAGGAAACAGTTCTGCCGGATGAGGAGAGTGGATTTGTGACGTTCAGCGAGGAGGATCAGGCCGCTATCCGGCAGCGGTTTGAGCAGGTAGCGGAGCGCATCCCCGAGCTGGACGCGAAGATTAATGAGGTAGCAAGAGGCTGGAAGACGACACGTATGGGAAAAGCGGAGCTGGCAATTATCCGTCTTGCTGCGTATGAGATGCTTTTTGATGACGAAATCCCGGTGGGAGTCGCGATCAATGAGGCAGTGGAGCTGGCTAAAAAATATGGCGGGGATGACGCATCCTCCTTTGTCAACGGGATTCTGGCAAGGCTTACCTGACGGGAATTATATGCACAGCCAGGCGGGAAATGCAGTGATTTTCCATCCGGCTGCAGTTGATGCAAGAGAAATTGCACATTTGCAGCGAGTTTTTGCTCTTGCACAGACTGGCAGGCAGATGATATCGAAATTACAGAGCTGTGATGAATAAACAGGTGCGGCAAATACAGAGTTTGGCTTTGCGCGGGGAATATCAGATGGGTCAGAAGGTTTACTCAGTCGGCCAGATTAATGGCTATATAAAAAATATGTTTTCCCAGGATTTTGTGCTGAATCGTGTCAGCATCCTGGGGGAGGTCTCAAACTGCAAATACCACAGCTCAGGACATATTTATTTTTCCCTGAAGGATGAGACGGGGGCCATATCCTGTGTCATGTTTGCCAGTGCCCGGGATGGCCTCCTTTTTCGGCTGTCTAACGGGATGCAGGTGATAGTGGACGGCAGAATCAATGTCTACGAGCGCGACGGAAAATATGAGCTCTATGCGGCGAGGATCCGTCAGGATGGCGCGGGAGCACTGTATGAAAAATTTCTGGCTCTGAAGCAGGAGCTGGAGGACATGGGGATGTTTTCCCCGGATTATAAGCAGCCCATCCCGCCTTATGTGAAAACACTTGGCGTGGTGACGGCCCGGACCGGAGCGGCGGTCCACGATATCATCAATATTGCAAGAAAACGCAGCCCGGGAGTACAGATTATTCTTTTTCCGGCAGCCGTACAGGGCGAGGGTGCTGCGGAAAGCATTGCCCGGGGCATCCGGGCACTGGATGAGCTGGGCGTGGACGTGATTATTGCCGGGCGCGGAGGCGGCTCCATTGAGGATCTCTGGGCTTTCAATGAAGAAATAGTCGCGAGGGCGATTTTTGAGTGCCGGACGCCGGTGATTTCGGCAGTCGGCCATGAGACCGATACGACAATTGCTGACTTTGTGGCGGATCTGCGCGCCCCGACGCCGACCGCCGCCGCGAGCTATGCAGTGCCTGACGTGGCGGCTGCTGCAGAGCGGCTGGAGTTATGCCGCGCCAGACTTGACAAACAGATTAAAGAAGTTGTCGCCAGACGCAGGACGGCCCTGAAACAGTACCGTGTCCGCCTGGGCTATCTTTCTCCGCAGCATATTTCGCAGCAGCAGAGGCGCCGTCTGATGGATCTGGAAGAAAGCCTGCAGAGGGCAATATCCTGGCAGATGGAGCAGAAGAAGCACGCTCTTGGGCTTTACGCGTTAAGACTTCAAAACGTGTCTCCGCTGGAAAAGCTGGCGCAGGGGTATGCCTGCGTGACAGACGCGGCGGGGGAAAGAGTGTATTCCATCTCCCGGGTTGCCTGCCATGACGCGTTAAATATTTACGTATCGGACGGCCTGATTGAAGCCGAAGTAACCGGGACGCAGAAGATGAAGCAGGACGAAAATACAAGATAAATGCAAGATAAACGCAAGGCAGAAGCACGACAAATGTGTAATAAAGAAATGTTTCTCCCGCTGATCGGCAACAATCCGAGCTGAAAGGGAAAACAACGCAGCAGCGGCGGCACTGACGGACAGCCCGCGGAATGAGGAGCAACTGCCGATGACTGCAGCGGCAAGGTTCTGGAAAGGCGGATGTAAAGGGATGGCAATCGATAAACGCGTCAGTTACACTGATGAGAAAGTGAGTACAGGCAGCCATAAGATTGAGACATCGGCTGCGGAGGAGCTGTCCATTGAGGCGGCGTTCGAAAAGCTGGACGGATTGATCGGGAGACTGGAGGACCGGGATATTCCGCTTGAAGAAGCGTTTGCTCTCTATCAGCAGGGACTGCAGCTCATACAGACATGCGGCGAAAAGCTGGATACAGTAGAAAAGAAAATTAAGGTGCTTACCCCGGACGGAGAAATGGAAGATTTTGAGTGAAGCAGTAGTTCCAGATGCAGAACGGAGATGATTATTTTGACGGATTTTGACAGCCAGATGAAAAAACGGGTGGCGGAAATCAAGAGCGTGATAGAGAATTATCTTCCGGATACGGAAGGATATCAGAGTACGCTTCTTGAGGCGATGAATTACAGCATGCTTGTCGGAGGGAAAAAGCTCCGGCCGCTTCTGATGCAGCAGACCTTTGTGATGTTTGGCGGAACATCGAATGCAATCCGTCCCTTCATGGCCGCGATTGAGATGATTCACACCCATTCTCTGGTGCACGACGATCTGCCGGCTCTGGATAATGACGACTACCGCCGCGGAAAAAAGACGACGCACGCGGTGTATGGTCCGGCGATGGCGATCCTGGCTGGGGATGCACTGTTAAACCTGGCTTATGAAACGGCGGCAAAGGGCTTTACTGAGGCTCCCGGTGATCCGAATGTAGCGCGTGCGCTGGCAATCCTCGCGCAGAAGACAGGAGAATATGGCATGCTCGGCGGACAGTCGGTGGATGTAGAGTACGCGGGCAGAGCCTTAAGTGACGAACAGCTTTCTTTTATTTATGGATTAAAAACCGGGGCGCTGATCGAGGCTTCCATGATGATTGGAGCGGTGCTGGCCGGTGCGCCGGACGAGGAAGTGGAGAAGGTAGAACGCGCAGCGCGCTGTATCGGGCTGGCGTTTCAGATTCAGGATGACATTCTGGACGTGACTGGAGACGCAGAGGAGCTTGGCAAGCCTGTAAACAGCGATGAGAAAAATCAGAAAACTACTTATGTGACGATCCATGGGCTGGACGCTGCCAGAGAGGATGTCGGGAAATACTCCAAAGAAGCGATCCGCCTGCTTGGAGAGCTTCCATACGAAAATGAGTTTCTGAATGAGCTGGTTTTGAACCTGATACACAGGAGAGTCTGAACGGAGTCAGGAAGAAATTTTTCATTCCCGCGAAGCAACGAGCCAAGTAGCCGTGCTTGCACGGATATTTGGCGGTGCTGTGTGCCAGTGGCACACGTTTAGCACCGACCGGAACGAAGTGTAGATGCCGCGAGGGTCAAATACCCCGATGCTTGCATCGCCACAAATTTGATGCCTCGTATGCTTGCATCGGGGTCTTTGACTGTGCGATCAGTGAAACAGGTGGAACGAGCATGAAATTACGATACGGGCTACAAGCAGTGGCTGACAGAGGAGGCGGCTGTTATTTTTTTAGAACAGATCCAGAATGCAAATGATATAAAGAAAATAGACAGGAAAGATTTACCGGCGCTTGCACAGGAAATACGGGAGTTTCTGATTCAGAAAATCAGTGAGACGGGCGGACATCTCGCTTCCAATCTGGGAGTTGTAGAGCTGACCATGGCACTGCATCTGGAGCTGGATTTCCCGGAGGATAAGCTGATCTGGGATGTCGGGCACCAGTCTTATACGCATAAGATACTGACCGGCCGTCAGGCCGGGTTTGATCAGCTGCGCAAGTACGGAGGCATGAGCGGCTTCCCAAAGCGGGCAGAGAGCGACTGTGACGCGTTTGATACAGGCCACAGCTCGACCTCAGTATCTGCCGGGCTCGGCTACGTCTGTGCCCGGGATCTGAACCAGGAGAATTATCATGTCGTTTCGGTGATCGGAGACGGAGCCCTTACGGGCGGCATGGCTTACGAGGCGCTGAATAACGCGGCGCAGCTAAAGACGAATTTCATTATTATTCTAAATGATAACAACATGTCCATTTCTGAAAATGTAGGGGGAATTTCCGCGTATCTTGGGAAAATCCGGACAGCCCAGTCCTATACCAGTCTGAAATCGGATGTCGAAAACAAGCTGACCAGGATTCCGCTCTATGGAGATCCGCTTGTGCGCGGCATCCGCCGTACCAAGCAGGGCATCAAGCAGCTGCTGGTGCCGGGAATGTTTTTTGAAGAGATGGGACTGACCTATTTAGGACCGGTGGATGGGCATAATATTGACCAGATACAGCGTGTGTTAAACAGTGCTAAGCGGGTAAACGGCGCGGTGCTGGTGCATGTGGTTACCAAAAAGGGCAAAGGGTATCTGCCCGCCGAGCGCATGCCGGCGAGATTCCACGGTGCAGAGCCCTTTGATCCGGAGACCGGACTGCCGAAGGCACGCCGGAAAAAGCCCGCCTACACGGATATTTTTTCTACTGTTATGTGTAAAATGGGTGCGCGGGAGCCGCGCCTGGTAGCGGTGACAGCCGCGATGCCGGACGGCACCGGCCTGAAACGTTTCCGCAATATGTACCGGGACCGGTTTTTTGACGTTGGGATTGCGGAGGCGCATGCGGTCACCTTTGCAGCGGGACTGGCCGCCGGAGGACTGTGCCCGGTCGTGGCAGTGTATTCCTCCTTTTTGCAGCGCGCGTATGATCAGATTATACATGACGTCTGCATTCAGAATCTGCCGGTCGTCTTCGCGATTGACCGCGCGGGTCTGGTGGGCAGCGACGGCGAAACCCATCAGGGTATTTTTGACCTTTCCTATCTGTCGGAAATTCCCAATATGTGCGTGATGGCGCCCAAAAACAAGTGGGAGCTTGCGGACATGCTGAAATACGCGATTGCATACGATGGACCGATTGCGCTGCGTTATCCCAGAGGGGAAGCGTTCGACGGACTGAGCGATTTCCGTGAGCCGATTGTTTATGGGAAGGGAGAAATCATCTATGATGAAAATTCCCTGGCTCTGGTGGCGGTCGGAAGTATGGTTAAGACTGCACTGGAGGTGCGCAGACTTCTGAAAACGCTTGGCTATGGCTGCACGGTTGTAAATGCCAGATTTGTAAAACCAGTGGATGAGGAGCTCCTTTCTTATCTGGCGAAGGATCACCGCCTGATTGTGACCATGGAAGAAAACGTCAGAAGCGGCGGATTTGGTGAGAAGGTACTTTCGTATTATAATGACACCTGCACAGATGTCCGTGTGATGCAGATTGCCCTTCCGGATGACTATATTGAGCATGGCAGCGTGGATATGCTGAAAGAAGAGACCTGTATCGACGCGGAATCCATTTTTAAGAAAATTGTGGCGGAGTATCTGCCGTAAGGGCTGGCGGCGGGTGATGAATTGGCTCCGGTGACCAGCGGCCTGCGGTCAGCAGCTGTTTGTCTGCGATCAATGGTTTGTAAGTTTGGCGAATCATGATTTTGGCCTTCGTCTGTTTGATGAGCGGCGGCAAACACGAAGAAGGGCTGGGTAACGAAGCAAGGAGAATCAAGTATGAGGGATGAAGGACTATGAAAGAACGCCTGGATCTGCTGCTTTTTCAAAGAGGGCTTGCGCCTTCCAGGGAAAAAGCGAAGGCTCTGATCATGGCCGGTGAGGTACTGGTTGCGGGGCAGCGCGAGGACAAGGCCGGTACCATGGTAGAGGAAACGGCCGAGATTACGATCAAAGGAGGCAAGCTCCGCTATGTCAGCCGCGGCGGCCTGAAGCTGGAAAAGGCCATGCAGACCTTTTCCGGAATTTCTCCGGAGGGAAAAATCTGCATGGATGTCGGGGCTTCCACGGGAGGATTTACCGACTGTATGCTGCAAAACGGCGCCTGCAGGGTGTATGCCGTCGACGTGGGACATGGGCAGCTGGACTGGGGATTGCGCAATGACCCGCGCGTCGTTTGCATGGAGCGGACCAACATCCGCTATGTACTGCCGCAGGATATCGCAGAGCCGCCGTCGTTTGTTTCTATTGATGTTTCTTTTATTTCCCTGACCAAGGTCCTCGAACCTGTGCAGGCATTGATGAGCACAGAGGGCGATATCATCTGCCTGATTAAGCCGCAGTTCGAGGCGGGCCGCGAAAAGGTAGGCAAAAAAGGAGTCGTCCGCGATCCGAAGGTACACGAGGAGGTCATTCACAAGGTGATCTCATACGCTTCCGGAATCGGCCTGATGGCGCGGGCACTGACCTGGTCGCCCGTCAAAGGCCCGGAAGGCAACATCGAATACCTGGTGTGGCTGGCAAAAAATTCTGTTCCGGTCGGGATGTTCACAGCTATAGATGACCGAATCATCGCGAGAACTGTCGCTGAGGCGCACGAAGATCTGGACTAGGAAGTATTTTTACTGGTTGGTGAAACCATAAAATCGCCGAAATCATCCCTGTGACTCCGGTGATTTTCATGATGCACAGGGGTGCGAGAGGAATTTTGGCAGCTTCACTGTCCGCGCCCCGCGCGGCGGATAGGGAAGAGGAACGTTCCCCTATCCGATGAATGGAGGCATCCCTATGAACGTCTTCTATGTAATTTCCAATGAACAAAAGGACCCAGGCGCAGAAACGGCAGGTTTTATCCACACGTATCTGGAAGAACGGGGCAGGAGATGTTTTCTGCGCAGGCATTGCGCAGACGACGCGTCAGGCAGGTACCGCTATACGGATGCAGGGCAGGTTCCGCAGGAGACGGAGTGCGTCCTCGCGCTTGGCGGGGATGGTACGCTGCTGCGCGCTGCGCGGGATCTGGTGGAACGCTCCCTTCCGCTTTTAGGAGTCAATATGGGTACTCTGGGGTATCTTGCGGAGATTGAGCGAAAAAATCTTCCGGAAGCGTTGGATGCACTGATTGAGGACCGGTTTTCGATCGAAGAGCGCATGATGCTCAAAGGGGCCGCATGGCACCAGAACCGGCAGCTGATGTCGGATGTTGCGCTCAATGATATCGTAATTACGAGACGGGGGCGCATGCGGGTCGTTGATTTTAATATTTATGTAGACGGAGTATTTCTTTATTCCTATGCGGCAGATGGCATCATTGTATCGACACCCACCGGCTCTACCGGGTACAGCCTTTCCGCGGGCGGTCCCATTGTAGCGCCGGCATCTTCTATGATATTGCTGACCGCGATTGCTCCTCACACCATGAATTCCAGGCCGATTGTGCTTCCGGATAATGTGGAGGTTGTGGTAGAGATCGGATTCGGACACGATGCGGCACTGGACGGCGCAGAGGCGACCTTTGACGGAGACACTTCGGTGAGACTTAATTCCGGCGACCGGATCATCATTTCGCAGGCAGCACAGAAAACAAAGCTGATCAAAACAAAAAACACCAGCTTTCTGGAGCTTTTGCGCGAAAAAATGAATAAATAAATTGTGAAAGTACGGAACAGTCAGTGCAAAGAAAGAGGTACGGCATGAAAACCGGACGTCAGGCAAAGATCATGGAATTGATCGGAAAATATGAGATCGAGACGCAGGAGGAGCTGGCGGAGCATCTGAAAGACGAGGGATTCGATGTCACACAGGCCACGGTTTCCCGCGACATACGGAAGCTGAAGCTGACAAAGATTGCCGCGGATGGCGGCAAACAGAAATATGCCCCGGAGCAGCCCCAAAGTACAGAAGAATCCAGGCGGTATCTGCGTGTCCTGAAGGAAGGCTTTGTCTCCATGGAGATGGCGCAGAACATTCTGGTCGTGAAGACCGTTTCCGGCATGGCAATGGCGGTCGCGGCGGCGATTGACGCCATGCACTGGCAGGAGGTGGCCGGATGCATCGCCGGAGACGATACGATCCTGTGCGCGAACCGCAGCAGCGAGGATACGCTGGCTGTCATGGGAAAAATCCGCCGGATTGTGGACGAAATGTGATAGTAACTATTCAGGACAGTACCTCGCACCTGCTGCGAGGTACGTATGAAAACTTACAGCATGTGAGGGTACTGAGCAGTTACATGTGATAAATAGAAAGATCTTGTGAGACAAAACAGGATAGGGCTGACAGAAAATATGGGGGTATTTTATGCTGGCAGGCTTACATGTAAAAAATATGGCGCTGATCCGGGAGGCGGAGGTAGAATTCGGCCCCGGACTGAATATTATGACCGGCGAGACGGGGGCGGGCAAGTCGATCGTCATTGGCTCGGTTAATATCGCGCTTGGCACCGGCAATTTTAAGGACTATGTACCTGAGGATGCGGATTACGCGCTCGTAGAGCTGATTTTTACGACGGAGAATCCTCATGTTCTGGAATTAATGAAGCAGAAGGATCTGCCCTGCGAGGATGGAGAAATCATTCTGGCGCGCAGATACAAAGGGGGCAGAAGCACCAGCAAGGTGAACGGCGAGACGGTTCCCCTTTCCTTTGTGCGCACACTGGCGCAGGAGCTGATCGACATTCACGGTCAGCATGAGCATCAGTCGCTTTTGTACGCCAAAAATCATCTGACGATCCTGGACTCGTTTGCGAGGGAGGAAACGGCGCCGCTTTTGCAGCAGTGCCGGGAAGAACACCGCCGCTATCAAAAGGCAAAGCGGGAGTGGGAGGCGGCCTTTGCTTCGCAAAAGGATCGTGTGAAGGAGCTGGATTTTCTGCAGTACGAGATTCAGGAAATACAGTCTGCGGCTCTGCGGCCGGGAGAGGATGAGGAGCTGGAGAGCAGCTACCGGATCATGGTCAACGGTCAGAAAATTATGGAGACGCTTTCTGAAGCGGGTAATCTGACCGGCGCCGGCGGCTATGGCGGTGCGGAGGAGGAAATCAGCCGGGCGGCCCGGGCACTTTCCTCTGTGCGCGGATTGGATGACACACTCGAAGGCCTGGGGGCGACTCTGGAGGATATGGAATCCCTGATCGGAGAATTCAACCGCAGTCTGACTGAGTATATGGATAATCTGGTCTATGACCCGGGGCAGTTAAATGAGACTCAGGAACGGCTGGATTTGATCAATGGTCTGAAGGTAAAATATGGAAATACGATAGAAGAGATTCTGGAGGCCTGCCGTGAGAAGGAAGAGCGCGTAGAAATCCTGATGAATTACGAGGAATATCTGGCCGGATTGCGGCGCACACTGGATGAGAGTGCAAAAAGTCTGCGGGAGACTGCCGGAAAACTCTCGGATGTACGGAAGGAATTCGCCCTGGTTCTGGCAGAAAAAATCCGGGCTGCGCTGGTAGATCTGAATTTTCTGGATGTGCGTTTTGAGATTGCATTTGAAGAGCTTCCGGAGCCGGGCGAGGACGGCATGGATTCCATCTGCTTTGAAATTTCGATGAACCCTGGCCTTCCTCTGCGTCCGCTCGGCAGCGTGGCCTCCGGCGGCGAGCTTTCCCGGATTATGCTGGCGATCAAGGCAGTGATGGCGGACCGGGACAACATAGAGACACTTATTTTTGACGAAATTGACAGCGGCATCAGCGGAAGAACTGCGCAGAAGGTTTCAGAAAAAATGGCGGTAATCGCCGGTTCTCACCAGATTCTGTGTATCACGCATCTGGCTCAGATCGCGGCGATGGCGGATGAGCACTTTATTATTGAAAAAAAGCCGGCTGACAGCAAGACAGTGACCAACATCGCTGTTCTGAGCGAGGAAGAGAGCGTGACGGAGCTTGCCCGGATCCTTGGAGGCGCGCAGATCACGGACACGGTCATGCAGAATGCGCGGGAAATGAAAGAGCTGGCGTCACGCATTAAAGCGAAGATGAGGTAAAAAGGTACGAAACTATGTAAAGTTTTGGAAAAAGGCACAGCAATATACCAGTGTGAAACAGACAAAATCTCACATACTGAAAGCAGAGGCTGAAAATTTGCAGCCTCTGCTTTTCTGCCTGGCGAGGTTTTACACAAAAAACACGGGAATTCGGCCAGAGCAGAGATTTGATTCTGACGCGCCTGATGCATAGAAGAAAATGACGCAGCAAAAATCGCTTCGCGGCTGCCTGGTTTATGCTTCGGCGCGGAGCCCTGTGAAAGCAGGGATTCTGTTCAGATAAGAGGTGCTCATGATGAATGTCAGAAAAAGGTACAGAAGATTTGTCTGCGTACTTCTGCTGTTTAGCGTATTTGCACTGATCTTATGTGGATTGGCGGTGTTTCATAATATGGAGCTGCAGATGAGCCGGATAGAGAGCAGTGCTCCCGTGGCAGAGCGTAAAAAGGTTTACCTGGGAGGGACGCCCATCGGTATTTATCTCGAGACGGACGGTGTGTTTGTGGTCGATACCGGGACAGTTACAGCGGAGGATGGCACCAACTGCTGCCCGGCAGAGAATATCGTTTGCTCGGGCGACTATATTCAGGCGGTAAACGGAGAGCAGGTCCATACGAAAGAGGAGCTGGTTGCCTGCATCGCAAAGTATGGGTCAGATGAGCTGATTCTGGATGTGGACCGACAGGGGGAGCAGATCAGTCTCAAGGTAACTCCGGTCATGGATGAGGAAGGCACGTACAAGGCCGGCATCTGGGTGCGCAATGATACTCAGGGAATCGGGACACTGACCTGGGTCGATGAGGAGGGCTATTTCGGCGCGCTGGGGCATGGCATCAGTGATGTGGATACGGCAGAATTGCTGAATATCCAGGATGGGACCCTCTATAGTGCGGAAGTGGTGTCGGTCATCAAAGGCAGTGCCGGAGAGCCGGGGGAGCTTTCTGGAATCATCCATTATAGTGACAGCTATAAAATCGGAACCATTGAAGAAAACAATGAAAACGGTATTTATGGAAGAATCACTGGATTTTCACTGGCTGTACAGAACCAGACGCTTTATGAGACAGCGTTCAGACAGGAGATAGAGACAGGTCCGGCCACAATTCTGTGCACGGTAGACGGAACATGCAGAGAATACGAGATCAGAATCCGGGAGGTACGTGAAAACGGAAGTGATGTCAACAAGGGGATGGTGATTGAAGTGACGGATCCGGAGCTTCTGGAGCTGACCGGCGGCATCGTGCAGGGAATGTCCGGCTCGCCGATCCTGCAGAACGGCAGGCTCGTCGGAGCGGTTACTCACGTTTTCGTGGCGGATTCCACAAAGGGATATGGAATTTTCATTGAAAATATGCTGTGACAGGTTCTGCACTTTGTTATTCAGACAAAAACGCGCAGGCCGCTTCCTTTCGAAAAAAGTATATCGATTTTACAGGCTTTTGTAAAACGGAATGCTTTTGTGAGAAGGAGCGGTCTGCAGCTGTTTCAGCCTGCAGTTATTTCCATTAAAAATATTGTGAATCCGGTTTATTTATACTATAATATGAGCCGAAGAGATTTTCGCTGCTTGCAGCGGAAAATCACGAGGCCGGGCGAGCAACGGAGTTGCGAGTGGGAAGTGAGCCGAAGAGATTTTTGCTGCTTGCAGCAGAAAATCACGAGGCCGGGCGAGCAACGCAGTTGCAAGTACGAAGTAAAAGCCAAGCAATGGATCAAAGCGATAAAGGGGGCTTTGGCAAATGTCAGAAGAATTAAGCTTATTTTTCCCGCCGGGAAAGAATGCCAGGGAGCAAAAGCTGCCGGAAGCGACTTACCATGATCTTTCTGTAGAAACGATATGCAGCCCGCTTTCCCAGATGGAGCCGGAGCGCGCCCTGCTGCGGCGGATGCTGCAGCGTATTTCGGGAGACGAGGATGTGGTCCGCTACCGTTGTGATGTATTCGAGGACATTCTGCGTTTTCCCATGCTGCGGAAACAGATGCAGAAGCTGCTGGACCGTGTGGATTTCCTGAAGACCTATGGGAGCTTTGACAAGGGGTCGGACGCGGCCGGGGTATGGGAGCTGGTGCACCGGCTGGACGAGATGGACGAATACATTCAGTGTGTGCAGTCCATTTACCGGGTCTTAAATGAAAATGCGATTACCTCGGAGGGACTGAAAAACCTGAAGGAATACGTGCGGAAGCTTTATGAGGACAGTGGGTTTGAGGAGTTAAAAAAGGACATCGACGCGCTGAAGGTGGACGCTTCGAAGGTCAAAAGCGTCACGCTCGGCGTGAACCTGAATGACCGTTTTGAGCCGGTCGAGACGGGGATTGTCTCTATTAATGAAAAACCCTTTACCAAATCCAGTGTGATTTCCAATTTCTGTGAGTTTCTGAACCGCGGGGATGACACGCAGAAGGACACCGAGTGGAAGGGGAATATGAATTTCCGCACGGCAGGGCTTGACCTGGATGAGGCAACGGAAAAGATGGGCAGGGTAGGACTTATGCGGGCGAACCCGATGCTTGCAGGCCTGGCTTCGGTTGCCGATGACAGCCGGGGCGGCGACGTGATCCGGACGCTGGACCGGGCGATCAGCGCGATGCTTACCAGGACAGTAAAAAAGCTCAAATCTATTTTGTCCAAACATGTATCTGTCAGCACGCATACAATTTCCGCCCTGATCCCGGAATTCCTGTTTTACATCCGCTGGGCCGAATACATAGAAAACATGCAGAAAGCCGGGTTTATCTTCTGCAAGCCTCAGGTTCTCGCGCCTGGGGAGCGCGATATGCGCGCGAGGGGGCTGTATAACTTTAAACTTGCGCAGTCATTTTTTGAGAAAAAAGAGCCTGCGGATCAGATCGTGCCGAACGATCTTGATTTTGACAGGGAGCATCGGATCTATATTCTGACGGGCGCGAATCGCGGAGGAAAGACAACGATTACGCAGGCAGTCGGTCTGGCGTTCCTGCTTGCGCAGAGCGGTTTGTATGTCCCGGCAGAATCCTTTGCCTTTTCCCCGGCGGACAATATTTTTACGCATTATCCCGCTGATGAGAACCAGACTATGGATTTGGGCCGTTTGGGCGAAGAATCCAGCCGGTTCCGCGATTTGTTCCGCGCGGCGACCTCCCGGAGCCTGCTGCTGCTCAATGAGTCTTTTTCTACGACATCTTTCGAAGAAGGCTATTTTATCGCGCGGGATGTCACGCGCATTCTGCGCCGCCTGGGCGTGCGGACGATTTATAATACACATATGCACAAGCTGGCCATGGAACTGGACGAGCTCAATGAGGAGGGAGACTCTGACAGCCAGATCGCGAGCCTGATCGTTGAAGCGGAGGAAGGAAACCGCTCCTACCGCATAAAGGTCGCTCCTCCCGGAGGAAAATCCTATGCCATGGACATTGCCTGGAAATACGGCGTCACCTATGAGCAGCTGGCAGAAGAGAAAAATGGGATGCTGCAGTAAACGATGAGGTTGATGGAAGAAATATGGGTATTGTATTCAGGGCATATACGATGACGACAGAGCTGCTCTCAGATCCGGAACTGTTTGCACAATACTATCGGAATATGCCAAAGGAACGACAAAAGAAGATTGAAAGGACCCGGATGGAGCAGGATAAGAAGCTCTCCCTCGCGGCAGGGATTCTGCTCGATCTGGGTTTGAAAAAGTACAGACTGAATGCGGCTGATGTGCGGATATGTGCGGGAGAATATGGAAAACCCTGCCTTCCAGATTATCCAGAGATCCATTTTAGTCTTTCTCATTCTAAAGCGATGGCTATGGCGGTATTTTCTGAGATAGAAATCGGCTGTGATATTGAATATCAGAAAAAGGTGAATGAGAATCTGGCCAGGCGTTTTTTCTGCCCGCAGGAGTATGCGTGGATGCAGGAGGCCGCAGATGAAGAGGAGAGGAAAACTCGTTTTTACCGCCTCTGGACGCTGAAGGAGAGCTTTATCAAGACGACAGGAATGGGACTTCGCCTGCCGCTGGACTCGTTTTGTTTTTCATTTTTGGAAAAAGCATCTGGATTTCGGCTGGAAAGTAAGCAGGTTCAAATGGAACGATACCTGTGTGAGCCTGTGAGAAAATCAGGCTTGCAGGAGATGGAAGCTGACGTCGTCTTGTGTGAATCTGCATGTGTAGCGCGGAGTGAAAGGGTGAAAATCACGCAGCGGTATGATCAGGCACGATATGAATTTACAGAGTATCGTTTTGGCGAAAATGGAGAATACTGCGCCGCTGTCTGTCTGCGTCAGGAACTATAGCAGGAGCATGAAAACAGTGGTTTTGAGCGAAATATGACTGTGGCTTATGAGGTCATTATGGCTTAGGGAGAATAGTATAAAAGAAATTGACAAAAGAATGGCTTGTGAGGAATGGCTCAATTTTCAGAAGGGAGGAAAGTTATGGCAAAGACGAAAGGAAGAGTGACCCTTCCAAGTGAAACCGGCTTTCTGGAAGAGACAAAGAAAATCATGGAGCGCTGGGGCGCGGATGCGCTCCGGGACAGTGACGGGACGAAGCTGGATGACGACCTGAAAGCATTGGATGCAAAGATTTATACGACGTATTTTGTCGCGCGCGGGCACAATGAATTTGCCAGAGAGCATATGGAGGAATGCCAGCAGCTGTATCTGATGTCTCAGAGACACACGGCTGTTGAGGGGAAACTCATCATTTCCTTTATGGATGGATACTTTCAGGAACAGGTAATTCCGGATTACATTCATGACCCGAAAAAGTGGTGGGAAGTCATCGACCGGACGAGCGGCGAGGTGGTGCCGGCGGATGCCTGGGAGCTGGATCAGAAGCAGCACCGGATCACGCTGGACGCGGTGCCTTTTCATGAATATACGGTATCGTTTCTGGTGTATGCCATCTGGGATCCGACCCAGATGTACAACCATATTACTAATGACTGGGGAGAGAGGCCGCACGAGATTCCGTTTGATGTGCGCCAGCACAGCTCCGGAACATTTGCGAAGGAGTATCTGATCCAGTGGCTGAAGGACAATCCGTCTACGGATGTCGTCCGCTTTACTACTTTTTTCTATCACTTCACGCTGGTATTTAATGACCAGGCAAAAGAAAAATTCGTGGACTGGTTCGGCTATGGAGCCACGGTTTCTGTTCAGGCTCTGGAAGAGTTTGAGCAGGAATACGGCTATGCGCTCAGGCCGGAGGATCTGGTGGACAATGGGTATTACAATTCACCGTTCCGCGTGCCGAGCGCGCACTATCTGGATTATATGGACTTTATTCAGAGATTTGTGGCCCGCAAAGCCAAAGAACTGGTAGACCTCGTCCACGCGGCGGGACGGGAAGCCATGATGTTCCTCGGGGATAACTGGATCGGCACGGAGCCTTATGGGAAGTACTTTGGCGAGATCGGGCTGGATGCTGTGGTCGGCAGCGTCGGCGGCGGAGTGAGCCTGCGGCTGATTTCGGAGATTCCGCATGTAAAATATACGGAAGGACGATTTCTACCTTATTTCTTTCCCGATACCTTCTATGAGGGAAATGATCCGGTGCCGGAGGCGATGCGGGACTGGATTCGGGCCAGACGCGCCATCATGCGCAAGCCGGTGGACCGGATTGGATATGGCGGCTACTTAAGTCTGGCATACAAATTTCCTGCGTTTGTCGACTATATTGAAAAGGTGACGGATGAATTCCGGGTCATCTATGACAACATCAGAGGCGTTTCCCCTTACTGCGGCCTGAAGGTAGCGATCCTGAATTCCTGGGGAACGCTCCGCTCCTGGCAGCCTTACATGGTGGCGCATGAGCTGCGCTACAAACAGTGCTATTCTTATATGGGCATGATGGAGAGCCTAAGCGGAATGGCGGTGGATGTCTCTTTCCTGAGCTTTGCCGACATCCGTGAAAACGGAATTCCTGCGGATATCGATGTGATTATCAACGCGGGTGATGCCATGACGGCCTTCTCCGGCGGTGAGGAGTGGCTGGATCCGGCCGTCACGACGGCCATCCGCAGATGGGTATGGAACGGCGGGGGCTTCTTAGGGGTCGGCGAGCCGACTGCGTGTCACGCAAACGGCAGATTTTTCCAGCTTGCCGATGTGCTGGGCGTCGATAAGGAGCTGGGCTTTACTCTTTCCACGGATAAATATTTTACCCAGGAGCAGAGCGGACACTTTATCCGGGAGTCTCAGACGACCTTTGACTTTGGCGAAAGTGTAAAAAATATTTATGCGATTGATGAGAAAACGGAGGTTATCGAATATTCCGACGGGGAGGTTCACGCGGCGGCGCATCCTTACGGCAAAGGCTACGGTGTTTATTTTGCCGGGCTTCCTTACAGCTTTGCAAATACGCGGCTGTTGATGAACGCGCTTTATTACGCTGCACACAGGACCGGAGACATTCTTACGTGGTATTCATCTAATCCGGCCTGTGAAGTGCATGCCTATCCGGCGACCGGGAAATTCGCAGTGCTGAACAATACTTCGGAACTACAGAAGACGACCGTGTGTGACGGGCAGTGCTGGAAAGAATATTGCCTGCAGCCAGGCGAGATCGTCTGGGGCACGACGAGAGAAGATTGAGCCGTACAGAAAAAAACATATATAAAGAAACGATGATAAAATGTACGGACATATGAAAAAATGAAAGCCGGTCTCCTGGCTGGAAAAACAGGAAGAGAGCGGAAGAATCAGGGAGGCAGAAAATGAAAAAACCAGTTTTAGTAGTTATGGCAGCCGGGATGGGGAGCCGCTACGGCGGACTCAAGCAGATTGATCCGGTCGATGCAGAGGGACACATTATCATGGACTTTTCCATTTATGACGCAGTCCGTGCGGGATTTGAAAAGGTGATTTTTATCATCAAAAGAGAAAATGAGGCAGACTTCCGGGCGACGATCGGCGACAGGCTGAGCGGCCACATTGAGGTGGCCTATGTTTACCAGGAGCTGACCAACCTTCCGGAGGGCTTCTCCGTGCCGGCAGGCAGAGTGAAGCCCTGGGGAACCGGACATGCGGTGCTCTCCTGCATCAACGAGGTGGACGGTCCGCTTGTGGTCATCAACGCGGACGATTACTATGGGAGAAACGCGTTTGCCCTGGCTTACGATTTCCTTACGCAGGAGCCTGCTTCTGCCAGCGGCGGCCGCTATATGATGGTCGGCTACCGCCTGGAAAACACCCTCACTGAGAATGGCTCTGTGGCGCGCGGCATCTGCGAGACGGACGAGGAAGGCTTCCTGAAAAAAATTACCGAGCGCACGCACATTGAAAAACAAGGCCAGAATATCATCTGGATGGAGGACGATGGAGTGACCACGCATCCTCTGGCGGCCGATACCACAGTATCTCTGAATATGTGGGGATTTTCTGCGGACATTCTTACTCATTTAAAAGAACGATTCCGGGCTTTCCTCGAAGAAAATCTGGAGAAAAATCCGCTGAAGTGCGAGTATTTTCTTCCCTTTGTTGTGGATGAGCTGCTTGCAGAGGAAAAGGCTGCTGTCAAAGTGGAGCGGACGCCGGACAAATGGTATGGGGTGACCTACAAAGAGGACAAACCCATGCTGATGGCTGCCATCCAGAGCATGAAGGAGCAGGGGATTTATCCGCAGAAGCTGTGGGAATGATGTGATTTATGAAAATCATTGTGGATATGGTCTTAAAAATGTAGTAGAATATTAAAAAAAGAAAGGGGGATGTTCTATGAAAGATTATGGAGATAAAGAGAGAAGAGAAGATTTTGATTTTTTCATTGAGCATTACCAGGAGTTTTATAGAAAATATGGTCATTCGTTTCTTGTAATAAAAGAGCAAAAGGTAATTGGTTGTTATGATTCAGAGAATACTGCGATTAAAGAAACAATAAAAGTATGGCCGCTTGGGACTTTCATTGTTCAAGAATGTAATGGAGATGAATCTGCTTATACGAATTATATTTCATCCTGGCAGATTATACAGATATAAGATTGGTGGGTGACATATGATATTATCTGCGTTTACTGAAAAATACTCAACCATTCAAAAAAAGCTAATCAGTTCAGTTATCATAGAGTCGGCTGAGCCTGGAAAAGCTGTTAAACCTGTAATTGCAAGTGCACAGTGGGATACTGGTGCGACTGGAACTTGTATATCTAAAGAAGTGGTTAAATACCTGAAACTGGCTCCGATAGGGATGGTTAGCGTAAATACCCCATCGGGTGCCGGTGTAATGAATAAATATAAAATTAATCTGATATTAAATAATGAGGTGAAGATATCGGACCTTTCAGTTATGGATTCTGAAATAGGCAATCAGGGGATAGATGTATTGATTGGGATGGATATTATTTCCTTAGGTGATTTTGCAGTGTCGAATTTTGAGAAAAAAACGCAATTTTCATTCAGAGTACCGTCTCAACAGCACATCGAATTCTCAAAATGACAAATAAACTGGATAAACAATGGTTTCAGACCTTTCAGAAGCAGGAGTGAGCGCCCCTGCTTCTTTTTTTATGTACAGAGCCGGCGGGAATTTTACATTCGCTTTTCTGATGCGCACAGGCGCATGAGGAATAGGCTGCTTAAGCAGCCTTGCGCCTGGCGCAAAGCAAAGCGACTAAAGTCGCTTGCTATCTCTTTACCCTTAATTTACCGATTCTTTACATAAGAAGGGTTATGTATTTTACATAGCAGACTTAAAATGGGTCTCGTAATGAGGCACCGGAAAACGGAAACAGTGGAAAGGATAAGTCCTCGGTATAAAAAAGTTCTTAGAGAAAAGAAGGAGACAATTATTATGAAGAGAAAAGCAGTTGCAGCAGTAATCGCAGCAATGATGGTAGCAAGCCTTGGCACAACAGCTCTGGCAGATGCTTCAGGAGATATCGTAGTATGCTCAAGAGAAGACGGTTCCGGCACACGCGGCGCATTCATCGAGCTGGTCGGCGTAGAGCAGAAGGATGAGGATGGCAATAAAGTAGATATGACCACAGAAGCAGCTGAGATCACCAACAGCACAGCAGCTATGATGACCAAGGTGGCCGGTGATGAGAATGCGATCGGATACATATCTCTCGGTTCCCTGGATGACAGCGTGACAGCAGTGGCAATCGATGGAGTAGAGGCTTCGGTAGAGAATGTAGAGTCTGGTGATTACACCGTGGTACGTCCGTTCAACATTCTGACCATGGAAGAGGTCAGCGAAGAGGCTCAGGATTTCATTGATTTCATCCTCAGCGAGGAAGGCCAGGCGGTCATCTCTGACAACGGTTATATCGCACTCATCGACGCGGAGCCGTTTGCAGGCGGAAATGTTTCCGGCAAGGTAGTTGTAGGCGGTTCTTCTTCTGTGACTCCGGTTATGGAGAAACTGGCTGAGGCTTATGCAGAGGTCAATGCGGATCTGGAGATCGAGGTCATGCAGAGCGATTCTACCACAGGTGTTACTTCCACAATTGATGGCAACTATGACATCGGTATGGCTTCCAGAGAGCTGAAGGAAGAGGAAGAGGCAGAAGGCGTATCCTCTACCATGATCGCACAGGACGGCATCGCCGTGATCGTTAACAATGAGAGCGGTATCACAGATCTGACCACCGAGCAGGTTATGCTGATCTACACAGGCGAGATCACTACCTGGGAAGAGCTGGCAGAGCTTCAGGCTGAAGCTGAGTAATGTCTGGCCATTTGGCAAAGAACCTGAAGAACCGGTAAAAACAAAACGTACGAGAAAGAACAGGTAAGAACTCTATAGAGCGACCTGAAGGCACCAGCCATATGGGGAACCGATCTGGCTGGTGCCGCTGTTGCGTTATCTTAATATGGATAATCGTTTTTGCATAGTATTTATGTACATGAAGGAGAGAGTATGACACAGAAGTTCTCTGAGAAAGCAATGAGGCTGGTATTTCTGATCGCGGCCTGCTTTTCCATTCTGGCCGTTGCCCTGATTTGCGTATTCCTTTTTGCCAACGGCATTCCGACTATGATAAAAATCGGAATTCCGGACTTTCTGCTGGGTACGACCTGGAAACCATCCAATAACATTTACGGTATTTTGCCGTTTATTCTTGGCAGCATCTATGTAACAGCCGGTTCCATTGTGATCGGAGTGCCGATCGCGATGCTGACTGCGATCTTTCTGGCGTTTTATTGTCCGAAACGGATCTATTCGCCGATGAAGTCTATGATTAACCTGCTCGCGGGTATTCCGTCCGTGGTATATGGTTTCTTCGGTATGGTCTGGATTGTTCCGATGATGAAATCCATCATTGGAAGCTCCGGCAGCACAATGCTGACCGCGTGCGTTCTTCTGGGGATTATGATTCTCCCGACGGTGATCGGTGTCATGGAGCCCGCGCTCAGAAGCGTGCCGGAAAGCTATTATGAAGGCTCCCTCGCGCTTGGCGCTACTCACGAGCGCAGCGTATTCTGCATCATTCTTCCGGCAGCGAAATCCGGTGTAATCGCGGGCATTGTGCTTGGAATCGGCCGTTCAATCGGCGAGACCATGGCAGTCATCATGGTGGCAGGCAATCAGACCTGGATGCCGCAGGGGCTTTTAAAGGGCGTGCGCACCATGACGGCGAACATTGTAATTGAGATGGGGTATGCATCCGGACTGCACAGGCAGGCTCTGATCGCCACAGGTGTGGTGCTGTTTGTCTTCATCCTGATCATCAACCTGAGCGTATCTCTTCTGAAGAGGAGGGGCGAGCATGAGTAAAAAAATCGATTATTTGAAGCATCATCCGATCTCCGCGATCGTCAGATGCCTGGTCTGGCTGGCCGCGATCATCACGGCCGTTGTACTGGTATTTATTGTGGGCTTTATTCTGGTAAAAGGAATTCCAAACCTGAAGCCGAGTCTGTTTGCACTGAAATATACGTCGGATAATGTTTCCCTGATGCCGGCACTGATCAACACCCTGATTATCACCCTGCTGGCGCTGGTGGTGGCTGTCCCGGTAGGCATTTTCGCGGCAATTTTCCTCGTGGAATATGCAAAAAAAGGAAGCAAGCTGGTCGGCCTGGTCCGGATTACTGCAGAGACGCTCTCCGGCATTCCTTCCATCGTTTTTGGCTTGTTCGGACTGCTGTTTTTCACGACCACGCTGGGCTGGGGCTTTTCCCTGATGTCCGGTGCCTTTACACTCGTGAT
>JAJQFO010000007.1 GCA_021201095.1 Lachnospiraceae bacterium | reverse complement strand
TATGGCTACATGCTTCCGGACGCTTCCTACCTGACCTGCTTTGACCTGCGGCTGTTTGAGGATGGCTTTTTGCTCTGTTTCCCCTCGATGGCGGAGCCTGGGCGGCTGGCTGAATTTACCCCGCAGGAGAAAATCTGGCAGACACAGAAGGACGCACTTGTCTGGGGAGCACAGCTTGGCATTCCGACCGTAGGTGCGCTCAATTCCTATATCGCCGGACACCAGGTGAAGGATCTGATCATGATCCAGGAAGCATATCACGAAAAAAAGATCGCGCAGATGGCGGCCCAGATCGCTGCATCAAGCCAGAAGCGCGTGATCCTGATCGCGGGACCGTCCTCCTCCGGAAAAACAACCTTTTCCCACAGGCTTTCCACACAGCTTGCCGTCTGCGGCCTGAAGCCTCATCCGATCGAAGCCGACAATTATTTTGTGGAGCGCGAGCACACGCCGATCGATGAAGACGGGAAGCCGAACTATGAATGCCTCGAGGCGATTGACGTGGAGAAGCTGAACGAAGACATGCTCTCCCTTCTGAACGGTGAGACGGTGGAGCTTCCGACCTTCAATTTTAAGACGGGAAAACGGGAATACAAAGGAAGTACGCTCACCCTTGGCGAGCAGGATATTCTGGTCATCGAGGGCATTCACTGCCTGAACGATGCCCTGACCTACCGCCTGGACGCGAACCATAAGGTGAAAATTTACATCAGTGCTCTCACACAGCTGAACATCGATGAACATAACCGGATTCCGACGACGGACGGGCGCATGCTGCGCAGGATGGTGCGCGATGCGCGTACCAGGGGAGCGAGTGCGCAGAAGACCATCGACATGTGGCCATCTGTCCGCCGCGGCGAATCCAGCTACATATTCCCATTCCAGGAGACAGCGGATTACGTATTTAATTCTACACTGATCTATGAGCTGGCCGTCCTGAAGCAGTACGTGGAGCCGCTGCTTTTTTCCATCCGCCCGGATGAGCCGGAATACACAGAAGCCAGGAGACTTTTAAAGTTTCTGGATTATTTCCTGCCGATCCCTGCGGACGACATCCCGAACAATTCCCTGATCCGGGAATTCATCGGCGGAAGCTGTTTTGAAAATTAGGAGAATTGCGGGCATGATGGATGAGAGAACCTGGCTGCCGGGACGGATGTCAAAAACCGCAAACGAGGCGGCAGAAAGGACAGAAAGAACGAAAGGAACTTTAAAAAAGACTTCTTTCCCGAAATATCGCGCACTTGGCCTCGTGCTGACCGCTGCCGTCTGCGTGGTTATCATAATTGTGGGAATGCTTTCCGATCGGTCTTCCTCCTGCCAGATTGTGGATTCCGAAGGAAACGTGCTGGCTGCGGTCAGTCTGGAAAGCGGTATCTATGAGATTGACTGCGAAGATGCCGACTGGGCCTATGCGGACGTCGCATTTCACGAGGCTGCGGAGCTTTTATCCGCACAGGAACAGATATCGGAGGAAGCGGCGCAGAAGAGGCTGGTGGAAAAGGGTGCTGTCATACACACTTATCTGCAGGAAGAGATGCAGGAGTCTCTGGCAGAGGCCATCAGCCAGTCCTGGGAAGCGGCAGCGGCCAATTCGGCGGGGGCACTTTGTAATCTGGACGGGGAGCTGCTTGCCTGCTACAGCCATTCTTCGGATCCGGATGGCGTGAATTATGTGACCTGGCCGACCTGGGCGGGATCTACGATGAAGCCGCTTGCTGTATATGGCCCGGCTCTGGAGGAAGATGTGATCTGCTGGTCCACGCTGGAGGAGGACTCCCCTTACAGCGAGATTGCGGGGGAAGACGGTACCGTTTCAGGCTGGCCGTCCAACACATCGGATTACACCGGCAGCATGATTACGATGGCGCAGGCTTTGAAGGAATCCAACAATGCCGTGGCTGTCAAAACACTGAGTAAATTTGGCCTGGAAAACGCGCTTGAATGGCTGGAGAACCGATTGGGATATACGGTTGACAGCGAGCGGGACATTCTGGCGTCCGGCGGAACGGATGAAATTCTGGATAACCTTGCCCTTGGTTATCTGGAAGCGGGAGTGACCGTCAGGCAGATGCTGGAGAGCTATCAGGTTTTTGCCGCAGGAGGCGTCCGCCGGACTCTTTACGCGGTGGATTACATAGAAGCCGGGAAGAATATCTGGCAAAGAGAGGCGGAGGAAGGCATTCAGATTTTTTCAGAAGAAACGGCGTATATCCTGAACCGCATGTTAAAAGGTGTTGTCGAAGAGGGCGGTACCGGAGAGGCCGCAATGCTCGATGGCGTCGATCTCTGCGGAAAGACCGGCACCAGCAGTGATTACCAGGATAACTGGTTTATCGGAATGACGCCGCAGTATGTATGCGCCATCTGGTACAGCTGTGAAAATGTGGAATTGCATACACAGAACGAATCGGTATCGATCTGCAGACAGGTGATGGAGAGTCTGCCGGATCAGGAAGGTCTTGCGTTTGCCTGCCCGGAGGGCGTGGAGAAGCTGTCTTATTGTGTGAAAAGCGGCCTCCTCGCGGGAGAATACTGTGAAGAAACGGCTGACGGATATTATAAAACAGGTACCTTTACAGAGGTCTGTGACTGTCAGCCGGTTTCAGAATAAAAAATATCTGTAATGGCTCCGCATGATTTTCAGATGCTATTCGGCCTTGAATAAAAGGCTTTTATTGCATTGCGCGAGCTATTTGGAGAAAGGGGGAGAGAAAGAACACAAAAGAATAGGTTTGATTCTGGTTAGTACCTTGCAAAAGGAAAGACTCTGATCAATTACGAAGAACAGAGAAAAACAAAGCAGAAAAATGTTTAAAAAAGGAGAAAAGAGTATGACAACTATTGAGAAAAGGGCCTGTGCGTTTTTGATGGCCTGCTTTCTGTGCGTCTCAGCAGTTGCTTCGCTGCAGCCGCTGACGGTGTATGCGCAGGAGACCGAAGCAGAGACCGCAACGGAAACTGCGGAGGAAGCTTTGGCAGAGATCGCGGCGGAAACGGCAGCAGAGGCAGCGGAGCAAACGGCATCCGGGACTGCAGGGACGGCCGAGGCGGAGTCTGCGGCTGAAACCGTGTCTGGGGACACAGGGGAAACCACAGCGGAGATTACAGGAAATACTTCGGGAGAAGGAGCTGCAGCGGAGGAAACGACGCAGGAATCATCGGCAGAGACAGCAGAGGAAACTGCACAGGAATCATCAGCAGGGACTGCGGGGGAAGCTTCGCAGGAATTATCAGCAGAGGCAGCGGAGGAAGCCTCACAGGAGTCATCAGCCGAGACTACGGAATCCGCAGCAACCGAAATGACCGAAGCCGGTGGAGCAGAAGATACCGGCGCTGCGCAGCAGGAGACCTCCGCACTGGAACCTTTAGTGGAAGATGATGCGGATGCTTCTGCGGATTCAGAAGCAATTACTGAAGCATCGGAGAATGCGGAAGAAGCTGACACGGAACAGGCCGCGGAGGAGGACGCATCCGTATTTCTGATTTCGATTGAGGAAGTCACAGAAGATGGTCTGTCAACGGTATCGGACGATATATACACAGATGATACCGAGACGTGGAATTATCAGATTCTGGACGCTGCTGCATGTACGGTGGCAATTACTGAATACAATGGATTGGCGGCAACCCTTTCCATTCCTTCGACTCTTACAAAAGGGGACACTGTCTACACGGTTGCACAGATCGGGGAAAGCGCGTTTTCCGGCAATGAGACGCTTACGGAAGTGACCATTCCCAATACCGTTACCGCGATTCAGTATTCCGCGTTTATCAGCTGTACCAGCCTGAAAACCGTGACTTTTGCGTCTGGCAGTGCGCTGGAGACCATCGGGGACAATGCGTTTCGCTACAATACAGCATTGGAAAAGATTACCTGTCCGGATGGCCTGACCACGATTGGAGAGGCAGCCTTTGCAGGTGATGAAAGCCTGACGGCAGTCACCTTTAATGATGCTCTGGAAACAATCGGGGCAAGTGCTTTTATGTATACCGGACTTTTAAGTGTTCAGATTCCGGACAAGGTTACAGAGATTCAGGATTCCACGTTCTTCTACTGTGAAAATCTTGCCAGCGTTACACTTGGAAGTGCTGTGACGAAAATCGGAGATTCCGCATTTTATCTGTGCGAATCTCTCACGGCGATTACATTTCCATCTACGCTGGTTTCGATTGGCGATTATGCCTTCAGCACCAGCGGACTGAAAACACTGACGATCCCAGATTCGGTCACATCCATCGGTGCGGGAGCGTTTAACAACTGTGCCAGTCTGACCTCGGCGACTGTCGGAAATGGACTGGCTTATATCTCAATGTATGCCTTTTCCAACAGTGCCCTGAAGAGCATTACCATCGGAAACAAGGTTAAGACGATCGAGTCCTTTGCCTTCAGCTCAAATACATCGCTGACCAGTGTGACCATTCCATCCAGTGTGACGGAGCTTCAGTATGGTACCTTTTACAATTGCTCCAGCCTGGCATCGATTACGCTGCCGGATACGATCGAGCATCTGTACGGAAGAGAATTCCATGGGACGGCCTGGTATGAGAGCCAGCCGGAGGGAGCCGTTTACTTAAACAAGGTTTTCTATTTCTATAAAGGCACAATGTCTGCGAACACTTCACTGGTGATCAAGGACGGTACTACCTGTATTTCCGGGTATGCCTGTGAAAATCAGACAAACCTGACGAGCGTGTCTTTACCGGAAGGTTTAATCAGTATCGGATATGGAGCCTTTCTTGGAACGGGTCTGAGCAGTATTTATATTCCGCCTTCTGTGACCACAATCGACAAAGGCTCGGTGGGATACACAAGCGGATACGGCTGGCCGACCACGGGCGACGACTGGTTCAGCGGGACTGTCGATTCGGACTTTGTGATCTATGGCTATCCGGGGACAGCGGCCGAGACCTATGCAAATGAGAATGGGATCACATTTTCTGCGCTGAATCAGGATATATCAAAGTGTACGATCACCGGGATTTCCGCATCGTATGCTTACACGGGCAGCGCAATCTGTCCGACAGTTACCGTGACGAACGGCGGAAGAGCGGTTTCCTCAGATAATTATACCGTTACTTATTCCAGCAATACCAATGCAGGAACGGCGACGGTGACGATCACGGGAAAAAATGCTTTGACCGGCAGCGTTAAGAAGACGTTTTCTATCACGAAAATCGACCAGACCTTGACCGCGAAAGCGGCGGCCTCCTCGATTCAGGTCGGGAAAACGACAAAGATCACAGTCTCCGGCAAGGGAACGACCACCTATTCCTCCAGTGATACCTCGATTGCGACTGTCAGCAGCAGCGGCGTAGTGACCGGTAAGGACAGCGGAACGGTAACTATTACAGTGAAAGCAGCGGGAAATGGAAACTATAATTCCGCACAGAAAACCATCACGCTGAAGGTCACGCAGGCGATTCTTTCTGCCGGAACCACTTATTCTACCAGCACGTTGAAATACAAGGTGACGGCTTCCGGTTCAAACGGGAATACGGTGACGGTAACGGGACCGGTGAAGAAGACCGCGACCAGCATTACCATCCCGTCTACCGTCAAAATCAAAGGGGCGTCTTATAAGGTAACCGCCATTGCTGCATCCGCATTTTCCGGCTGTACGAAGCTTACAAAGGTGACAGTTGGGAAAAATGTCACCTCCATCGGCTCGAAAGCATTTTACAAATGCACGAAGCTTACGGCTGTCATCGGATGCGCGGCAGTAAAGAGCGTCGGCAGCAGCGCGTTCCAGAGCTGTACGGCCCTGACCACGGTAAAAGGCATGACGAAGCTCGTCACTATCAGCAGCAAGGCATTTTATGGATGCAAAAAACTCAGTTGCGTGGGCAGCAAGACTTCGACTGTCACGCTCGCCAAAGTGAAAACTATCGGCAGCAGTGCGTTTTATGGCTGCAAGGCGCTCAAAAAGGTCAATTTGACATCCACCGCCCTGACTTCCCTCGGGACAAGCGCGTTCCAGAGCTGCACGGCGATGACGAGTTTTGTGAGTAAATCGGCAAAGCTGAACAGCATCGGAAAAAAAGCGTTTTACGGAGACAAAAAGCTTTCTTCGATTTCCCTGTCTACCAAAAAGCTTACGTCCTCCAATGTGAAGACGGATGCTTTCAAGGGAATAAAGAGTACTTGTGCCTTTAAGGTACCGGCCGCAAAGGTGTCGGCCTATAAGAAGATATTCAAGGCAAAAGGCGCGGGAAGCAAGATTTCGGTGAAAAAATTGTAAAGAAAACTGCAAAGAAACCCGTAAAGAAACCCGTAAAGAAACCCGTAAAAGAACCTGGAAGGGAAATAGTTGATGAACTGCAGAAAATTGGAAAGCTGCAGTTCATCATCGGAAATTCTGGACAGAAAGATATAAAGTGTCAACGAAGAGTCCAGACGGAAAGCTATAGATTGCCAGTAAAAACCTGGACAGAAAACTACAGAGTATCTGCAAATAGTTTTTGACAGATGCAGAGAGACCGCGGGAAAACAGTGGAGATGCTGTAGGAAAATCATTGAGAACAGCAGAAAAAAATCAGCAATAAAACGGAACAAAACAGAAATAAAACAGTAATAAAACAGGGGAGAGAAGAGATGAGAGCAGTCGCACGCCAGGGTGACAAACAGATATGTGATGAACAGACAATCATTTGGTTTCTGACCGTATTTTTCATCATTTCGCTGGTGATGACCGGCGGATATACGCAGTGGTCAGCGGCTCTTCTGTCCCTGTCATCCGGGGTGATGCTGACCCTGGTGATCATAAAAAGCGGTAAAGTCATGATCGGAAGAGGCATTTGTGCTGTTACAATTCCGGCAGTTACGCTGATGTATCTGGTCACTGCACTCTGGGCGGCAGACCGGGGAATGGCGCTGGAGGGGTTCTTTCACTTTCTCCCACTGTTTCTGTTTTACGCACTGATGAACCGGGTGACGGACGAGAAGGAGCGGCTGATCCGTCTGCTGCCGGTTTGCGGCAGCCTGATGACGATCTTTTCTTTTCTCATGATGCAGTTCTCAGTATTCCGCGATTATGTCAGTGTGGCGAACCGGCTGGCCGGATTTTTCCAGTATCCTAATACCTACGCACTGTTTATGCTCATCTGCCTGATCGTAGCATCGGACCACTTGACGCAAGGCCCGGTGGACTGGCTTGATATGGCGCATTGCGCAATAGCGGCTTTTGGCATTTTCATGAGCGGGAGCCGTACTACATTTTTACTTCTGCTGGCAGTACTGCTGCTTTTTGCGGTGCGCAGCAAAAACCTCAGACGGTTTCTGCTTCCTCTGGCAGCCGCCGCGCTGTTGTTGGTGGCACTTCTGGGGATCACTGGCGTGACAGGCGATCTTTTCGGACGCCTGCTGGATGTGTCTTTTCGCTCCAGCACCTTTTTAGGGCGGCTGCTTTACGCCCAGGATTCTCTGAGGCTGATCCTTGCCCATCCGTTTGGCTGCGGATATTATGGCTACTATTTTTTGCAGGGCGAAGTGCAGACCGGCGTTTATTCCGTCGTGAATGTCCATAACGAGCTGCTGCAGATGATGCTGGACATCGGGATTCTTCCGGCATTGCTTTTTTATGGCACTCTGCTGGCCGCCGTCTGCAAAAAATGCATACCCGGGCGCGACCGGCTGACAATCCTGGTGCTGATGCTGCACAGTCTGCTGGATTATGATTTTCAGTTTCTCTCGATTTTGTTTGTCCTGATTCTTTTCTTGAATCAGCAAAATGGGAAAGGATATCCGGTCTCCATGTTTACAAAGGTGATCGCTGTGGGAGGGACGGCCGCAGCCGCTGCCGGAGCGGTCTGTATCGGCAGCTCGGACCTGTTGATGATGAGCGGCAGGTACGAAGCATCCGTGTGGGCATACAATGGCAACACACTGGCGAAGACCTATCTTTTGACAGAGCTGGAAGATGTGGACGAGCTTTCAGAGCTTGCTGTTTCTATCACGAAATCGAATTCGCATGTACCGCTCGCTTACCACGCGATGGCGCAGGCAGCTCTCGTGGAAGGAAAGATATCGGACTACATTGACTATAAGGAAACAGCACTTCAGCTTTCGCCTTATGACTTTGACAGCTATACGGACTATCTGGACGGCCTGTCTTACTGTTTTTCCCTTTATCTGGAGAGTGGAGAAACCGAAAGTGCCGAAATCTGTTATCAGAGGGTACAGAACGTGCAGGAGCTTCTGGAGCAGGTAAAGGAGAAAACGAGCTGGCTCGGCTGGCAGATCGATGATGCACCCCAGGTCACATTGCCGGAGGAATATCAGGAAATGATTGTATCTATGGGAGAGCAGCTGGAATCATAAACGGGAGATTCAACAGGGGCAATTTTCTACTTATGGGCGGGTTTACAAAAAAGAAATCCTGTGGTAAAATACGCCGCGTAAGTGGGACAGGTGATCGCGGCCGGCAAAGCCGAAAGGTACCGGCTGAGGAAAGTCCGGGCTTCACAGGGCAGGGATGCCGGATAACGTCCGGCGGAGGCGACTCCAGGGACAGTGCAACAGAAATAAACCGCCGCTTTTCTTTGAGAGCGGTAAGGGTGGAAAGGCAGTGTAAGAGACTACCGGGGCTATGTTCTCACTCCGCAGGAGTGAGGACGGAGGCCGCGCCTTCGCGCGCAGCGAGACGGAATTGCGCGGCTTTCTATATCTGGTAACAGAGCCTGCATATGTAAACCCCATCCGAAGCAAGACCGCACAGAGGCGAAAGAGCAATACCAGGCTGCCCGCCAGCCTCAGGTAGGTCGCTTGAGCCTGCCGGCAACGGCAGGACGAGACAGATGATCACTCAACGACAGAACCCGGCTTATCGTCCCACTTACGTAAGGAATCCTGCTGTTGCTTCTCGCGGCATTGCCACAGGAGCGACAGCAGGATTCCTTTTTCTTAATCATTTTTTAAGAAAGTCACAGGGAAACCATCATTTGTTTTCGAAAATGATATGCTATAATCGCAGTAACTTAAATGCCGGGAGAACAGAGCAGACAGAACGGGTGTTTAAGGATTTCCTGAATCATTACGGAAAGTAAGAAAAAGAAAGGAAGGGTTATTTATGAAAAGAAAGCAGAGATCGTTTCTGAGCCTCCTGCTCGCATGTGTACTGACATGTGTTCCGGGAGCGCAGGCCCTGGCGGCTTCCTATGATGTATCCGCCGACCTTAGCACGAGCGTACTGTTCCCTGGCGATATACTGACAGGGGTTTCAGAGGGGACCTTGATTCTGAATGCAGCCGGAGAGCAGATTGCGGCGGCTGATGGCAGTGGTTCCTGGGAGAATACCTCAGAGGATGAGGCGTATTCAGCTACTTATCAGGCCGGGACAGAGGCTACTGAGGAGGCTGAGGCCACGGCGGCAGCAGTCACCCTGACGACCGCAGGATATATCCTGACGGTAGTGGACGGTACTTCGGAATCTGCTGCTGCGGATGGTACCGGCACAACTGGGAATCATTATTCCTTCACGGATGAGGAAAAGACAGCTCTCGAAGCAGAAGGAGTCAGCAAAGACATCGCTTACTATCAGAATGGAGAGAGCGTAAAGATCACGGCTGCTGAGCCGGATGAAGGATACGAGTTCGCCGGATGGACCTGGACGGTAACAGATGACACGGTCACAGTGTCGGTTGCGGACGCGTCGAGCGCGGAGACCACTTTGACGATGATCAATAAGGGCGTTACCGTGACCGCCAATTATCAGGAGAAGGCCGTTGAGACAGAGGCTCCTGTAGAGACCGAAGCGGCAGCTGTGGAGACCGAAGCAGCGGTTGCAGAAACAGAAGCAGCAGCTGTGGAGACGGAAGCACCTGCACAGACAGATGCACCGGCAGCGGATAGTTCAGCGGATGTGGTAGTCGTCGAGACGGAAGCAGCTGCAGCAGAGACTCAGGCACCTGCAGCAGAGACAGAAGCTTCTGCGCAGACAGAGGCATCTGCAGCGGACAATTCGGCAGCGACAGACGTGGTGGTGATCGATGATACATCGACAGCAGACATTACCTATTCAACCGTTTCCGTATATGGCGATACAGGGGCGGAGGCATATGTTTACTCGGTTGTGAATACTTACGCAGCCGGAGAAACTGTCACATTTACAGCAGACACGCTGGACGGCTATACCTTCAGCGGATGGTATGTATCGACTCTCAATGTCGCTCTGGACGATCTGACCGCGCAGACGATCAGCTTCACCGTTCCGGATACAGATGTCACTCTTCTGGCCACCTATACGTCAGCAGCTACAGCGGAGACAACGGCAGAAACCACTGCAGAAACCACTGCGGAGACAACTGCAGAGATTACAGCGACTGAGGCATCTGACGACGATGGAATCGTAGTTGTAGACGTGACGGACAATGAAGAGGCAGCGGTGGATGACAACACGACGCCTGTAGAAGATATCAATACCACGACCACGGCAACCTATTCGGTAACCTATATTTACCAAACGGGTGAGACTACAGAGTCGGAGACCGACGCTGCAGCTTATGCGGAGAATACCACAGTTACATTGCCGGCTGCGAAATCATATGATGGTTTCACCTTCTCTGGATGGACAGTAGAGAAAGAGGATGGTACGGAAGTTGACGTAACTGTAGATAATGGAACTTATACATTTATCATGCCTGCATCGAATGTGACGGTGACTGCATCCTATACGGCGGTTACTCCGACCTATACTCTGACTATCAGCTATATTTTATCAGATGATGACAGCGCATTGCAGACAGAGACGACTCAGACAGATATAACAAGCGGTGCCGAAGTTTCTGTATCTGCTCCGACACTTTCAGGTTATACATTTACAGGCTGGAGTGTTGTTACAGATGATGTAGATACGGACATGGGGACCTTTGCAGATTCTTCTGCAGCGGAGACAACATTTACCATGCCTGCTTCAGATGTGACCATCAAAGCAAACTATACGGTGACAACGTATGTGCTTACCATAGTGAGCGGTTCTGAGACATTGACATACGAACTCGCTGCCGGACAGACATATACGTTGCCGGATGCTACGACATCTGAGACAGGAAAGACCTTCGATACCTGGAAGATTACAAGTGGAACAGTGTATCTGGAAGCACAGAGCGACGGCAGTACGCTGGTTACTATGTCTGCGTCGGATGCTACTCTGACAGCGAGCTTCAAGAATGCCTCCTACACGGTGACTGTAGACGGCGGTACGACAGGAACAGGAGAGAGCACCTTTGAGTATGGCTCTACCGTGAGCATTATTGCGGATACAGCTGAGGATGGTATGGAATTCGACGGCTGGACGGTTGTGGAAGGTTCAACAGAGATCACGATTACTGGGGTTTCCTCACCGACAGCTTCCTTTACCATGCCGGCAGGCAATGTGATGCTGGAGGCGACTTACGTGCAGCTTCCGGATACCTACACAGTGACGGTGTCGAATGGCCTGATTGATGGAACCTACACTACGAATACCTATGAGGAAGGTACTGCGATTACAGTGACTGCAAATGTGGTGAGCGGCCAGGAATTCGCTGGCTGGGAGGTAGAGTCAGGCGACTATGACCTTGGCGATGATGCTTCTTCCGCTACGCTGAGTCTGACAGTGAACGGGGATCTGTCTCTGAAGGCAACCTATACCGGCGTTAAATACAATGTGACAGTAACAAGCGGCTCTGCAGATTATTCACAGGCCGCCGCGGCGACAACGGTTACCATCACCGCGGCAGCTCCGGCAGCCGGATACGAGTTTGATTCCTGGACTGTTAACACGCAGAATGTGACGCTGGCGGACGCGTCCAGCTCGACTACGACCTTCACGATGCCTTCTGCAGACGTGACGGTGACGGCTAATTACAAGCTGGCGCAGTATACACTTACCGTTGTAAATGGTACTTCTAGTCAGACCTATTACTACTATGGCGATACCGTTACCCTTACGGCAAACTATCCGGCGAGCGGCAAGGAATTCAGTGCCTGGACTGCTTCGAGCGACGGCGTGACCTTCACGGATGCATCCCGCGCGACCACGACGGCGACCCTCTCGGCAAGCAATGTGACGATCACGGCTACCTATGAGGATGGACCGACTGAGGCGAGCAACTATATCAGCGGCATCACAGAGGGCGGTTCCTATCTGGCGAATGAGAAGCTGACCTTTACACCGGTCGGAGCCGGTATGTCCAACACAGATCCGAATCCTGGCGACATTCGTTACGTGCCGACCGGATACCAGATCGGCAACGTATCCAATACCTGGTCTTCTTCACCGTATGAGACCTCCATGTCGATCAAGAAGACAGGAGAATACACCCTGAAGGTGACATTTGCAAGACAGGTTTATGACGGAAGCTCCTGGGTGGCTGACGGTACGACATCCACCACTTCGGTGACCTTCAATATCGTGAATTCGCTGGAGTCGGTACAGACCGGCGATTCGACACCGATCTTCGCGGTGGCGGCTATCGCCATTGTGGCATGCCTGATCTTCATCATCGTCCTGGTGGTATTTATCCGCAGGAGAAGAAGCCAGAGATAGTGAGCAAAAGAGTGCGCAGATAAAAGCACTTATGTAAAAGCAAAAGAAACCCTGCCGAACTGTGAAAAATGGTTTGGCAGGGTTTTTCGATGCACAGGGGACAAATCTCCCTGCCCGATTGCTGCTGCCGGCATCATCTAAAAAAGCAACTATCCGATTTACAAGCGTATTTTTTTGTGGTATAGTACCACATTAGAAGAAGCCAAGGAGCTGTGAAGGTACCAGGCATTGGCGGAATAAGCGGCTGGCCGGATGCGGAAATGAGAAGCGGCCGGCTTTTAAGAACAGCAAAAGATGGAATAAAGAGGGGTTCTGTGCATGAGTATTCGATCCAGAGCGGGAGATGTATTTCTGGGACTGATGGGGTTCCTTTTTTTCGTGTGTCTGTCTGTAGTTCTGGTGCTGAATCTCCGGTGCATTTATTATTTTGATATTGACTATCTGGATCTGGAGGCTGTAACTGGGTATTCTGAAGAATTGATCCGTGAAAACTATGACACGCTGATTGATTACAATCTGTTGATCAAGGGTGTGGACGAACTGGAATTCCCGGATTTTCCGATGTCGGACGAGGCGGAGATTCATTTTAAAGAGGTAAAGCGTATTTTTGCTGCGATGCAGATTTTATGTGTGGCTTCCGGGATCACTGTACTGATTCTGCTATGTTGGAAGCTGCCTCGCCGGGAATATGGGGGCCTGAAGCTGATTTTCCTGCTGACATTTGTGGTGCCGATCGTATTAGGCGTCTGTGCAGCATTGAACTGGGAATCTTTTTTTGTCCGCTTTCACGAGTTGTTTTTCCAGAATGATTACTGGCTGTTTGATCCAAATACGGATCCGGTGATTCTGATCCTGCCGGATACGTTTTTTGCGCATTGTGCGGGGGCGATACTGTTATTTTTGTTTTCAGGGGGAATACTGACAGGGATCGCGTATTGCCTGCTGAGACGAAAACATTGTAAACAGGAAGATATTTTGCTGACAGACAAGACATGAAAGATGTTTTATGAAAGAGATTTCCCGGCTATGTTGGGATGTAGCTTGAAGCAGGATTGTGATATGGAATTTTGTAACAGAGTTATTCAGGATAGTCATTTGCGCTTGTTGTGAAGACGATGCCGAACAGTAATATTTCATGAATAAGATCAGGGGAAAGGAATGAAAAACGAATGAATCTGGAGTTGCTTCCACAGTATGAGCTTGTGCAGCAGGAGAGAATTGAGGATATTCGTTCAGACGGGTATCTGCTTCGCCATAAAAAGAGCGGAGCGCGGATTCTGGTGCTGCAGAATGATGACGAAAATAAGGTGTTTAATATTGCCTTTAAAACACTGCCGACGGACAGTACCGGCGTTCCGCATATTCTGGAGCACAGTGTGCTCTGCGGCAGCCGCAAGTTTCCGATGAAGGATCCGTTTGTGGAGCTGGTGAAGGGCTCACTGAATACGTTTCTGAATGCGATGACCTATCCAGATAAGACGATGTATCCGATTGCGAGCTGCAATGACAAGGATTTCTGCAATCTGATGGATGTGTATCTGGATGCGGTTTTTTATCCGAATATTTATAAAAACGAGCAGATTTTCCGGCAGGAGGGCTGGAGCTACCAGCTGGAAAATCCAGATGACGAGATTACGGTCAATGGTGTGGTCTACAATGAGATGAAGGGCGCTTTTTCCTCTCCGGAGGATATGCTGGAGCGCACGATCATGGACAGCCTGTTCCCGGATACGGTCTACGGCGTGGAGTCCGGCGGGGATCCGGATCATATCCCGGATTTGAAATATGAGGATTTTCTGGCTTTTCATAAAAAACACTATCATCCTTCGAACAGCTATATCTATTTTTATGGAAATATGGATATCGAAGAACGGCTCACCTGGCTGGACCGGGAGTACCTGAGCGCATTTGAGGATACGGGTGTGCGGCCGGTCATTGAGCTGCAGGCTCCGTTTGAGGAGCTGCGGCGTGTACAGCGCAGCTATCCGATTTCCGATGCGGATGAGACGGAGGACAGCACTTATCTGTCCTGGAATGCAGTCATTGGGACTGGTCTGGATGTGGAGCTTTCCAACGCATTTGCGGTACTGGAGTATGCACTCCTTTCTGCCCCCGGGGCTCCGCTGAAGCAGGCTCTTCTGGATGCTGGGATTGGCAATGACATTATCAGTGACTATGGCAGCGGCGTGTATCAGCCGTATTTAAGCATTGTCGCGAAAAATGCAAATGAGTCGGATACGGAGCGGTTCCTAAAGGTAATCCGGGAGACTCTGGAAAAAATTGTAAACGAGGGAATCGATAAAAAGTCTCTGTACGCCGGGATCAATTCCATGGAATTTAAGTTCCGCGAGGCAGATTATGGCTCTTATCCGAAGGGCCTGATGTACGGACTGGATGTATTTGACAGCTGGCTCTATGACGATCAGGCGGCATTTTCGTATCTGAAGCAGCTGGATGTTTACGATTCACTGAAAAAGCGGGCGGAAACCTCGTATTTTGAAGATCTGATCCGCAAATATCTGCTGGATAATACTCATGCATCACTGGTGACATTGGTTCCGGAAAAAGGACTGACCGCGAAGAAAGATGCGGCCTTGCGCGAGAAGCTCCGTATTTATAAAGAATCCTTGGACGAGGCTGGGATACAGGAAAGGATCGAGGCGACAAAACGGCTGCGCGCGTTTCAGGAGACGCCGTCGACACCGGAGGAGCTCTCAAAGCTTCCGATGCTGACGCGAGATGATATCGGGAAAAAGGCGGCGCCTTTTGAAAACACAGAATATCAGTGGGACGGCGTGACCGTGCTGCACCATGAAGAGTTTACCAATGGCATCTGTTATCTGGACCTGCTCTTTGACGCGGATCAGGTGCCTGTAGAGGATACCGGGTATCTGGGAATTCTGAAGGCAGTGCTGGGAATGGTGGACACGGAGCATTTCACCTACAGCGATCTGAACAATGACATTTACATGAATACAGGAGGAATCTCGGCAGGAATCAGCGTGTTTCCGCTTGCTGATGATTCCGAAGCTGTTCCGGACGAGGACCGCGCAGGGAGTGCTGCAAAGGCCAGCACGATCCGCGCATTCATTGGTATCCGCTCGCGTGTGCTTTATGAAAAGCTTCCATATGCACTGGAGATGTCCGGGGAAATCCTTACCTCACGTTTTGATGATGATAAGCGGCTGTATGAAATTCTGGCAAAGCTCAAATCACGGCTGTCAATGCAGCTTGCGGCTTCCGGACATCAGGCTGCTGCCGGGCGTGCACTGTCGTATCTGTCAGAGTTTAATGCTTTCAATGACGCGGTGACCGGCATCGCGTTTTATGAGTTGGCGGCAGACCTTGAGCAGCATTTTGATGAGAAGAAAGAAATGCTGAAGGAAAAGCTGCGCACTCTCTGCAGGATGCTGTTCCGTAAGGAAAATCTTTTTGTCAGCGTGACTGCTGACCGGGAAGGTCTGGACGCCTTGCGGGTACCACTGGAGAAATTCGGCGGGCAGCTTAAGAAAGAGAAAACCAAACTGCCGGATGCTTGTTCTGACCAGATACAGAATTCGGGAAAAGCAAATTGCAAAGAATGCTATTTGGAAGAAAACTATCAGCAGGCGTGTGTTTTGGAAAAGAAAAATGAGGGCTTCACGACCCCCGGCCAGGTGCAGTATGTGGCTCGTGCCGGCAACTTCTGCAGGGCGGGGCTGCCTTATACAGGGACTTTGAAAATCCTGACGGTTCTGATGAGCTATGAATACCTTTGGGTGAATATCCGTGTAAAAGGCGGAGCCTATGGATGCATGTGTGCTTTCACGCGGCGGGGAGACTCTTATCTGGTTTCCTACCGCGATCCGCATCTGCGTGCTACCAATGAGGTTTTTGAAGGGATTCCTGAGTATCTGCGTGGATTCGATGCGGATGAGCGTGAAATGACCAAATATATTATCGGGACGATCAGTGATCTGGATACGCCTCTTACTCCGGCGATGAAGGGCTCCCGGTCTCTGAATGCGTATTTCTGCGGCGTGACGGAAGAAGACGTGCAGAGGGAGCGTGATGAGATCCTCTCGGCGACCCCGGAGCAGATCCGCGCTCTTGCGCCGGTCGTGCAGGCAGTGCTGGACGATCACGCCTTCTGTGTAGTCGGGAACGAGGAGAAAATCAAAGAAGCGGAAGACCTCTTTGGCTCTGTAAAGCCTTTGACGGGAGCCGGAGGAGAAACCTGCTGAGTATTAGATGAGATCCGGTTGGGAAAGCTGCTAAGCTTAGATGAGATCCGATTGGGAAACCTGCTGAGCTGAGATGAGATCCGATTGGGAAAGCTGCTGAGCTTAGATGGGATCCGATTCGGAAAGCTGCTGAGTCTTTGGTGGAATCGAAAGAAAAGTATGAAAAATTCCTGCCGGGGCATGGAAGGAAACTTAAGTTAAAGAGGACATTTTTTATGCAAAACGCAGACTTTAAATCCGGCTTTGTGACACTGATCGGACGGCCGAACGTTGGAAAATCCACACTGATGAACCATCTGATCGGGCAGAAGATCGCGATCACCTCCAGTAAGCCGCAGACGACGCGCAACCGGATTCAGACTGTTTATACTTCGAAGGAGGGCCAGATTATTTTTCTGGACACTCCCGGCCTTCATAAGGCAAAAAACAAGCTGGGCGAGTATATGGTGACGGCCGCAGAGCAGACGCTGAAGGAAGTGGATGTCGTGCTTTGGCTGGTGGAGCCGGTCGATTATGTTGGCAAGGGTGAGCTGGCCATCGCGCAGATGCTGAAAAGTGTGCATCTGCCGGTTATTCTGATTCTGAATAAGATGGATACGGTGGACAAACATGAAATTTCTCATTACCTGGATGTCTATCGGGAACTCTATGATTTCGCGGACATGATTCCGGTCTGTGCGCTTCGGGGACTTCATATGGATGAGGTGATCCGCGCGATATTCCGCTATCTGCCTTGCGGCCCGCAGTTTTACGATGAAGATACGGTGACCGATCAGCCGCAGCGCCAGATCGTTGCGGAGCTGATCCGGGAAAAAGCTCTCCGCTGCCTGGAGGAAGAGATTCCGCATGGGATCGCGGTTACCATTGAGTATATGCAGGAGCGGCCGGCGGGCAGCCAGAAAAGGAAGGATGGCAGAGCCGAGGCTGTGCGCAGCAGAAACCGGCACAGGCACGAGCATCCGCCAAAAGCCGGGGCGGGACACACGGATGCGAAGCAGGAAAGCGGAAACGGTAATGCGGGATACATGGACGCGGCTCAGAAAAATGGAGATAGAAAAACTCAGGATGGCGCCCATAGTGCTCTTGCAGATACCAGACAGTGCAACTCTGGAAATAATGTCCATGCAGACGCCAAACAGGGGAATCTGCAGGAAGATGCACAGACAAAACCGCACCGGCAAAATTCCGAAGATGCGTCTCGCCGGGAAGTGAGCTCCCAGAACGTTCCTCTTGGCCGCAGAGCCCAGGCGGAGATTCATGTGCGTGAGACCGCGGACTGGATCATGGACATAGAGGCGACCATTATCTGCGAGAAGGATTCCCATAAGGGGATGATTATCGGCAAGGGCGGCGCGATGCTCCGAAAAATCGGTTCTCAGGCGCGCTATGAGATCGAGCAGATGCTCGAAGAGCCGGTCAATCTCCAGCTGTGGGTGAAGGTGAAAAAAGACTGGCGCGACAGCGATTTTCTGATTAAGAATTTTGGATATGATAAGAAAGAACTGGACTGATATCAAAAAGTCTTTAGGATTTAAGAAAAGACGGGAGTGAGGCACGATGAGCGATCCCTTAAAGCTGACAGGTATGGTGCTTCTGGCTGCGCCTGTGGGCGAATATGACAGGCGGACAGTTCTTCTGACCAGAGAAAGAGGCAAGATCACCGCCTTTGCCAGAGGCGCACGCAAGCCGAACAGCCCGCTGCTCGCGGCTGCAACTCCGTTTGCATTCGGTATTTTTACAGTCTATGAGGGGAAGAATGCCTACACGCTCGTACAGGCCGATATTTCCGAATATTTCCGCGAAGTGCGGGAGGACATTGTAGATTCCTGCTATGCCTGTTATTTCATGGAGCTTGCGGAATATTATACCCGGGAAAACCTGGAGGCGGCCGGAATGCTGAATCTTTTGTACGTGACGCTGCGCATGCTGCCAAAGCCGGAGCCGGACAATGAGCTGATCCGCTGCATTTTTGAGATGAAGGCCATGGTCATGAACGGTGAATTTCCATTTGAAACAGCCGAGGATCCATCCCTGAACGAATCGACCAGATATGCGATTTCTTACGTGATACGTGCACCGATACAGAAGCTTTATCAGTTCACCCTGCAGCCGGAAATTTTTCAGGAATTCCGCAGAGTGCAGGATTATCGTAATAGTGTTTCCATAGACCGGAAATTTAAATCTCTCGATATTTTGCGGCAGATGACGGCATGAAACGTTTGCCTGTGTTTTTGTACATGAAAAGCATATAAAAACCATTTGTACATCTATGCATAAAAAATAGTTGAAACGTGGGGCGTTTCCCTTTATAATGCACACAGGCGCATAAGGAAATTTGGCAGCTGAAGCTGCCATGCGCCTGGCGCGGCGACCAGACGGCAGTGGCCGCTGGTCGAATGAGAGACACAGGCGCATAAGGAAATTTGGCAGCTGAAGCTGCCATGCGCCTGGCGCGGCGACCAGACGGCAGTGGCCGCTGGTCGAATGAAAGACACAGGCGCACAAGGAAATAATTAATATTAGAATTTGGAAATTTGGATATTTTGGGAGGAAAAATGGCTACAGCAAAAAGAAGAGCAGCACTGGCTCTGATCTGCGTGGCTGTCATGCTGCTTGGCGGCTGCGGTACGCTGGATGATATGCTGAATCTGGACAGTGCGTGGACTCCGCAGGAGTCAGACGCGATTTCCATTGCTTCCGATGGAAGTGTGACAGAGATTGTTCAGGAGACTCTGGATCAGTCTTACTATGATCTGACAGAACTGGAAGAGATGATCAATGCGGAAGTGGATGCGTACAATGCGGAGAATGGTGAGGATTCTATCACAGTCAAAAGCTTTACCAATGACGGCAGCACTGTTACACTGAAGCTTTTGTATTCTTCTGCGGAGGATTATGCTGCATTTAATAATGTAGAGTTTTTCTGCGGTTCGATCATCAGCGCCCAGCTGGAGGGGTATCTGTTTGATACAAATTTCTACCGGATTGAGGACGGAGAAATATCTGGCGGCGAGGTGAGCTACAGTGCGGTGTTTAGCGATATGTCGGCCGAGGTAGTGATTGTGCAGGCTCCCATGGAGGTCCATGTGGAGGGAGAAAGCGTGACCTATATCAGCTCGAACGCAGAGATGATTTCAGCGGATACGGTAAACGCGACCGGAGATCAGGAAGAAGAGGAAGGCTTGGTGCTTCCTTCCAGCAAGGTCTATGGAGGAGAGGAAGAGACCTACGCTGAACAGAAGCTTGCAAACCGCGTTTATATTATATATGGAGATAGCTGAACTGATTGAAATCAATCGACCGCAATCGCATTGGTTTTGGATGATGGGGTATTCACCTGGTTGAAAAAGTGTCTGCAGCAGATGCTTCCGCGCTTCATCTGCATGGAGGGAAGACTGAAGATGGGAAGATAAGGATTTTCTTGTCTTTGCGGAAACATTTTTATGGATATGCGGACATAATGATAATAAAGAAGAGGAGAAACTGTTATGGAAAAGACCATGGAAAAAATTGTAGCGCTGGCGAAGGGCAGAGGCTTTGTGTATCCGGGCTCGGAGATTTACGGCGGCCTGGCGAATACCTGGGACTACGGCAACCTTGGCGTGGAGCTCAAGAATAACGTCAAACAGGCCTGGTGGCAGAAATTTGTGCGTGAGAATCCGTACAATGTCGGAGTGGACTGCGCAATTCTGATGAACCCGCAGACCTGGGTGGCGAGCGGCCACCTCGGCGGCTTCGCGGATCCGCTGATGGACTGCAAGGAGTGCCACGAGCGTTTCCGCGCGGACAAGGTGATTGAAGATTACTGTGCAGAGCAGGGGTTGACCCTGGACAAGCCGATCGACGCTTTTTCACAGGAAGAGATGCGGGATTACATCGAAGATCATAAGATTCCCTGCCCGTCCTGCGGCAAGCACAATTTCACGGACATCCGTCAGTTCAATCTGATGTTTAAGACCTTCCAGGGCGTGACCGAGGACGCGAAGAATACCGTTTATCTGCGTCCGGAGACCGCACAGGGCATCTTTGTAAACTTTAAAAACGTACAGCGGACCTCCCGCAAAAAGCTGCCTTTCGGTATCGCGCAGATCGGGAAATCCTTCCGCAACGAAATCACACCGGGCAACTTCACCTTCCGTACCTGCGAGTTTGAGCAGATGGAGCTGGAGTTCTTCTGCGTGCCGGGCACGGATCTTGACTGGTTCCAGTACTGGAGGACCTTCTGCTTTGAATGGCTGAAAAAGCTGGGCATGAACGAGAACGAGCTGCGCCTGCGCGACCACGATCCGGAGGAGCTTTGCTTCTATAGCAAGGGTACTACCGATATCGAGTTCCTGTTCCCGTTTGGCTGGGGCGAGCTCTGGGGCATCGCGGACCGCACCGACTATGACCTGACCCAGCATCAGAATACCTCCGGTCAGGATATGACCTATTTTGACGAGGAAAAGAAGGAAAAATACATCCCGTATGTCATCGAGCCGTCGCTCGGCGCGGACCGCGTCGTTCTGGCCTTCCTTTGCAGCGCCTATGACGAAGAAACCCTCGAGGGCGGAGACGTGCGCACCGTGCTGCACTTCCATCCGGCCATCGCTCCGGTCAAGATCGGCGTGCTGCCGCTCTCCAAAAAGCTGAACGAGGGTGCCGAGAAGGTGTACACAGAGCTTTCCAAATATTACAACTGCGAATTCGACGACCGCGGCAACATCGGCAAGCGCTACCGCAGACAGGACGAGATCGGGACGCCGTTCTGCGTGACCTACGACTTCGACTCCGAAACGGACGGCGCCGTGACCGTGCGCGACCGTGACAGCATGGAGCAGGAGCGCATAAAGATTGAAGACCTGAAGGCATATTTCGAGGAGAAATTTGCGTGGTAAGAGTTTCACTTTTACAGATGGATTCATTTTTTCGTTGCCGATAAACTGGCCAGTGGCAGCCATGGTTGAAGCAGTTAGCTACTACTTCGTCAAATGGTTGGACGGCGATAAATAATTGATAATCAGCCTCGTGGAGAAGCCACCACGTAAAAAAATGGAAATGAAAGCCCCGGATTGGCATAGATCCGGGGCTTTTTTTCTTTGCTGAAAACAATAATAACGATAGGTTTTGAGAATATTTCAGGTGGCAGAGTTCATCAATGCAGAGGCCGGTTGCCCCTTTTTACCGTCCAGTCTCATCTTTTCGATAATACCCATGTCAGTTCCTCCTGTTTTTTGGAAAAAAGTTTTGTAAAAACGATTTACTAAATACATTTACATAATAGGAGCTTTACGATGATTCGTCAATATGGGGAAAATTACAAAATATGAAGAAGAATTTTGTGCGAATTGCACAATTATATTCGGATAATCATATGTTATAATCAATTTCGTAAAATGATTTTTTAAAATTGCCAGGAGGAAACAACATGGAAGACAGCATTACACCCGGACGGATCAAACAGAACAATCAAAATCTGATTTATCATTATTTGTATGCCAATGAGGCTGTCTCTCAGCAGGATATCTGCTTTTCCCTTCATCTGAGCCGCCCGACAGTTACCAGCAATCTGGCTGAACTGGAAAGCAAAGGGCTGATCTGTAAAAGCGGGCGCATCAATACCGAATATGTTGGACGGAAAGCTGTCGCATACAGGATTGTCCCGGACTACCGTGTCAGTGTGGGGGTAGAGATTCTTGAAAAAGAAATAAAAATAATTGCAGTAGATCTGTATGGAAAGAAAATTGATCGAATGATATATGAAATACTCTATTCAGACAGTGAAGCCTATTGTAAGGAAGTGAGCGATCAGATTCAGCACTTTATTCAGTCCCTTCAGCTGAGGCAGGAACAGATTCTGGGTGTTGGCTTTGCACTGCAGGGTCTCATTTCTCCCGATGGGGAGCGCGTCATATACGGGAAAATACTGAACTGCACCGGTTTGTCAGTTGAAGCGTTTCGCAAGTATCTTCCTTATCCGTGTACTTTTATCCACGACGCGGACAGTGCGGCTGTGGCAGAGCTGTGGGCTTCGCCGGGGCTGAAAGATGGAGTATATCTGTCTGTCAGCAGGCATCTTGGCGCGGCCATCATCCGCAATGGGAAAATACTGACCGGTAAACACGGCCACAATGCCACGGTTGAACATATTCAGATGAAAGCGGATGGTGCCGTCTGTTATTGCGGGAAAAGAGGCTGTATGGAAACGCTGTGCTCGCTTGACGCACTTTTACGTGGGGATGAAACGCCGGATACTTTTTTTGTAAATCTGCGCGCGGGGACAGACGACCATCTGCAGCGCTGGAACAAATTTCTGAGTGATCTGGCTTCAGCAATTAACATGATTCATCTGGTATATGATACGGATTTTGTAATCGGCGGCTATCTGGCTCCTTACCTTCGGGAGGAAGACATTACGTTTCTGTATCAGAAGATCCGGCAGATGACTCCGTTCATCGAGGAGGATGATTTTCTGTCTGTAAGCAAAATGCCGGAACATAATATTACCATAGGAGCGGCACTGCCGTACATTCAGGGATTCCTGTCATGACAGTATATGAAAAAGCAGCACAATGAATGTGAATGCCGGTGAGGCACTTTGAAGTAAATATTAAAAATGACACTTTAAGGGAAAAAATAACACTGAATATAAATCGGCATTTTGTTACCATGAGGAAATTCATGAAAAGCAGGATACGTAACCAGGTCAGGATGAGAAGGCTCAGACATGACAGAAAATGCAAAATAAGGAAGAGGGAAAATGAACAGATACAGGATGGTCATCGCGGATGATGAAAAAATGATCCGGGACGGTCTGGCCGGTATGAAATGGGACAAGCGGCAGATTGAAGTTGTCGGTGTGGCCAGAAACGGACTGGAAGCACAGGAATATATCGATGGAATGGAATTTGATATTCTGCTGACGGATATCAAAATGCCCGGAATGGGCGGAGTGGAACTGGCAAAGAATCTGCAAAAGACGAATGCTTCCGCGAAGACGATTCTGCTGAGCGGCTATGGGGAATTTTCTCTGGCGCAGCAGGCGATCGGCTGCGGTGTGTTTGATTATATTTTAAAACCCTCGACGCCGGATCAGATCTTTGACAGTGTAAAAAGAGCCTGCGAGGCGATTGATCAGGAACGGCAGTCGAAGCGGTATATACGGAATCTGGAGCAGAAGGTGGATGGGTACCGGGAAGTGCTGGGCGCCAGAGAAGTGGTAGAAGATACGGGGAAATCAGCGAATATCCACGACATGCTTTCCTATATTTATGCTCATTACGCGGAGAACCTTACCCTTTCTCAGCTGGCAGAGCAATTCTATTTTAGTCCGGTCTATATGAGCTCTTATATCAAACGGCATACCGGGCATACGTTTCTGGAGATTCTGACTTCTGTGCGGATGTTTCACACGGCGCGGCTGCTTCGGGAGACATCGCTGAGAAACCGGGAGATTGGAATGCGTGTCGGTATCCCGGACGAGCGTTATCTGGGCCAGGTGTTTAAGAAAACGTTTGGAGTGACACCCTATGAATATCGAAAGCAGACGTCGGACCCGGCCGGGAGACCGGACGGTATGGAGACACTGGAGAGCTATATGCGAAAGAATATAAAAGTATAAAGAAAGAGTGCGGAGGGAGAGGCCGAAAAAGAGAACCGGGGGTTTCCTGTATGTTGAAAAAAATGATTCAAGGTCTTACAGCCATACCGAAACAAGTGTCCGGATGGTTTCGGAAAAAGGGACAGGGCTTCAGTTTCAGCAAAAAGCTGATTCTGATCTATCTGGCTGTCATTCTGGTTTCCGTCATAGGCAGTTCCCTGCTCTTCTATGTGTTTTCCGCGAGGACCATGCGGGAAAAAACCTGTGACTATCTGAAAAACCTGGCTTCCGTGACGATGTCCAAGGTGGAATTATCCGTTGAGAACGTGGAAAATACCGCATTTTATATCTCAGGAAATGAACAGATGCAGAGTCTGCTTTACCGGAATTACGATGAGGACGACCGTATTTCCAGGTATCAACAGTATGATGATGTCTGCGATCTGCTCTCTTATTATGTCTTTCTTTCTCAGGAAATTGCTTCCATATACATTAACGCGACAGACGGACAGAATTACAGCTACACAAAATTTAACCGGGTTCCGCCGGATGAAGAACTGTGGAATGAGGAACGGGAATGGATTTGTACGGATGGACACATTTATCTGCGCAGGGAAATGTATCGTTTCGAGGATCAGACTCTGCTGGGGACGATGCTGATCGACGTGCAGCCGACGGTATTTTATGATATTGTCAAAGATATTTCCTATGATGCGGGCAGCATCGTGTATATCACAGATCAGGAAGGCTGCATCGTATCCGGTCAGAACACCGAGATGACAGGGCAGGCGTTTTCCGATGCGCTTCCGGTAACAGATGGTGGTGAATCGTTTGAAACAGTTGTCATGGACGGGAGCAGGTATGTCTTCTACACCGGCTGTGAGATCGCGAATGGCTGGCGACTGGTACTGGCGGTTCCGGAATCGTACTTTCTGTCGGATATTCAGAAGCTGCAGATCCATATGGCCATCCTGCTGACAGTGACCTGCCTGCTGGCTGTCGGGCTGGTTGTGGCTGCGGGAAAAGGGATTACACGGCCGATCACCAGTCTCTCCGACGCCATGAAATGCTTTGGACAGGGAGATTTCGAAGTGAGCTGCGAAGCAGAGGGAGAGGATGAGATTGCCGTTCTGGCGAACAGTTTTAACCAGATGGTGAATGATATCCGCACCCTGATCGATGAGGCATATGAGCAGGAAATGATGCAGCAGGAGATTGAAATGAAATCTCTCCAGATGCAGATCAATCCGCATTTTCTGTACAATACGCTGGATACGATCAACTGGATCGCGCGGCTGAACGGGGTGGATCAGATCGGAGATCTTACATACTCTCTGGGTAATCTGATGCGCTACTCTCTTTCCAAAAAGGATTTTGTGACGATTGATGAGGAGCTGAAGAACCTCATGGATTATGTGGAAATACAGAATGTCCGCTACGGCGACCGTATGACGGTCTCTTATGAGGCGGATCCGGAGCTGCTGGATACTTATGTGCCCAAGCTTCTGCTGCAGCCGATCCTGGAGAACGCGATCATCCATGGGGTGGAGGACAAAATCGAGCCCGCGCTGATACAGATCCGTATTTATCATGAGGAGGATGACCTGTACATGGTGGTCGAGGATGATGGCGTCGGAATGTCACAGGAGGCGATCGAGCGCATTCTGGATTTACATCCGGGAAATTCAAGCCAGGAAAGTATTCGGAGCGACAGAGGCGGCTCGGGACAAACCAGACAGATGCTGGATCGAATACAGGGGCAGACACAGGGCCGCTTTGCTCCTGGAAAACAAACAGGCGTTTCCCAATCACATACCTCCATCGGTGTCAATAATGTCAACCGCAGGATTCAGAAGGTCTTTGGGCCGTCCTGCGGCCTGCAGATCCAGAGCCAGCTCGGATCCGGGACGAAGGTAACGCTGCGGATGAAGATTCTGCGGAAGACACCGGAAATGCGGCTGGATTACTATGACTGATGAGGCTAATTGACGGATGAGTTTGTGCATCACACGATCTATCCTGCAGTATCTTAAAAATTTCAACATTCCTCTTAAGAATCTTTGTACACGGAGTTTTGGATTTTTTCTATAATCAGACCATACAAAACAACAGAACGGGCGGCGAAGCCCGGGCAAAAGAAGGAGGTTCTTATGAAAAGAAAGGCATTAGCAATTGCACTGACGGCAGCCATGGCGATGGGACTTGTGTCATCGGTTCCGGTGATGGCGGAAGAGGAGCAGGTGACGATCAAGGTATTTTCTAATCTTCCGGATCGGACGAGCGGTCAGGGACTGATCGAACAGACACTGTTCGATATGTATATGGAAGAGAATCCGAATGTCACGATCGAGGTCGAGGCGCTGGATGATGAGAGCTATAAGACCAAGTTCAAGGCGTACGCTTCGGGAAGCAGCATGCCGGATCTGGTAAATGTGTGGGGACAGCCGGCGTTCATCAGCGAAGTGATCGATGCCGGACTGCTGGCGGAGCTGAACGAGGATGATTACGCGGATTATAATTTCCTGGATGGTTCGCTGAACGGATTTTCGCAGGACGGGAAGCTGTATGGTCTGGCAAGAAATACGGACGTCATGGGCTTCTACTACAATAAGGCGATCTTCGAGGAGTGCGGTGTGGAAGTGCCGACGACCTGGGATGAACTGCTTGCCGCGGTGCAGACGATCACGGATGTGGGATACATCGCCATCTCTATGGACGGCTCTGACAAGTATCCGATCGCGATCCTGATCGAAGATATCTATCAGAAGATCGCGGGAGGCGCGGATACCTACAGCAATGCGGTGGCAGCCGTGGAATCCGGCAGCTATGATGAGAGCTGGACGCAGGCGGCGCAGATGGTTGTGGATCTGGTTGAAGCGGGCGGCTTCCAGACCGGATTTGAGACCACGGATTACGGCACAGCTCTGAACCTGTTTACAAATGGCCAGGCAGCCATGTATTACATGGGCAGCTGGGAAATGTCCATGGCGACAAATGAGGACATTGATGAAGAGACAAGAAACAACATCAGCGTATTTACCATGCCGCTGGTAGACGGCGGGACCGGTACGGCGACAGAGATCTGTGCGTGGAACGGCGGCGGATATTCCGTGACGGCGAACTCGGAAGTGAAGGATGAAGCGATCGCCCTTCTGAACTACATGTTTGAGCCGGATCACTGGTCAAAGCTTGCGTGGGAGAACAGCGTATGTATGTCCGCACAGAACTTCAGCGACTATCTGACCGGAGAAGAAACATCCCTGCAGCTTGAGTGGATCGACATCGTGAGCGGCTCGACCAGCGTTTCCGGTACTCCGATCAACGATCTGGGCACAAGTGAGTTCAAGACAGTGTGCGAGGACTCCTGTGTAGAGCTGGCGATCGGCAGCCTTTCAGTGGACGAATTCTACAGCGCACTCGCGGCTCTTGCACAGTAAGCCGATTCTCAGAAAAGATACGGAAAGAACCGACTGCAGAATCAAAGAAAATCGCGCGATCGGCAGGTCACCATGCGATCGGGCAGGAGAAAAAAAACAGGGGGGAGAGGCTGCTCCCTCCTGATTTTTTTCCAAATGTCTGCAGCGTTACGAAACCATATGCCGCCGACTGTCAGACATCGAATGCCGGTATGCATGTGGACACGGTGGCGGCAGTAACATCACGGAGTTTGGGTCGTAACATCGTTTTTTTATTCCAATGGAAGGAGGAGAATATGAAGAAACTATACAGCAACAAGCGCGTTATTTTTTCACTTGTAGCGCCGGGCTTATTTATGTTTACCGTAGCCATACTTGCGCCGATTCTTCTGAGTATATATTACAGCTTTACGAATTATTCCGGTATCGGGGATTACTGGTTTATCGGTATCGAGAATTATACGGCGTTGTTTCACGATTCGGTATTCTGGAGAGCCTTAAAGAATTCCCTGTTCCTGGCGATCGGATTTATCTGCATTCAACATCCGCTTGCGGTCTTTGTGGCGGTAAAGCTGGATAAGCTGCAGGGAAAAGCGGAAGGTATTTTCCGTTGCATTTACTTTATTCCAAATGTCATTTCGGTAGCGGTCATTGCTTATCTGTGGAAGTTTATCTACAATCCAAACTTCGGCCTTCTGCAGAAGATTCTGGAATTCTTCGGTTATAAGGGCACCATCAACCCGCTCGGTTCCGGGACAGCGATCTGGGCGGTGCTTGTCGTTCTGATCTGGCACGGCTTCGGCTGGGGAATGCTGATCTATTATACCGGTGTAAAAAACATTGATCCGATCCTCTATGAAGCTGCGGCGATCGACGGAGCGTCCGGGACATCGACCTTTTTCCGGGTCACGCTGCCGCTGATGAAGCCGGTCATCCAGGTGAATGTTACAATGGCGATCATCTCCGCGCTGAAACAGATGGAGACGGTATATCTGCTTACGGACGGCGGACCAGGCAATGAGACGCAGTTTATGGCGAGCTATCTGTACAAACAGGCGTTCAGCTCCTACAAATACGGCTACGGAAATGCGATCAGCGTTATTTTTATCCTGATCTGTCTGCTGGCGAACCTGATCCTGCAAAAAGTATTTCAGGAAAAAGAAGCATAGGAGGTGTATAAAGTGAACAGTGTTTTATCGAAACATTCCCGGATCAAAAGAAGGATCTGGATCCTTGTATTCTCGGTGATCGCGTTTGTCCAGCTGTTTCCTCTGATCTGGCTGGTCGACTTTTCTCTCTGCAAAAGCAATGAACTCTTTACGAGCGGGATCCTGGTCTGGCCGGAGGAGATTCAATGGAAAAATTACATTCTTGCATTCCGCGACGGCCATTTCCTGCATTACCTCGGGAACAGCCTGCTGATCAATACCCTGGCGGTCGTTCTGGTCGTTCTTATCTCGATCATGGCTTCGTTTGCCTGTACACGTATGCACTGGAAGCTGAAGAATGTGGTAGCAGTGATCATGGTGATGGGAATGATGATCCCGATTCATGCTACGTTGTTGCCTAACTACGTGATCTATGACCGGCTGAAGCTGACGGATACAATCTGGGCTCTTTTGATCCCCTATGTCGCGTTTTCTCTGCCGCAGGGCTATTTCCTGACGTCGGGCTTTATGGCTTCCGTGCCGAAGGAACTGGAGGAGGCGGCTCTGATTGACGGCTGCGGCGTATACCGTGTCGTCTTTACGATCATCATGCCGCTGCTGCGGCCTTCCATCTCCACAGTGGTGATCATGACCTACCTGAACAACTGGAATGAGTTCATGATGGCGACGACCTATTTAAGCAGCGACAAGTGGAAAACGCTTCCGTTCTGTATTCTGGAATTTACCGGACAGTACTCGTCCAATTATGCGGTGCAGTTCGCGGTCATGGCTCTCTCGGCGGCTCCCGCGCTGCTCGTGTATATATTCCTGAACAAATACATCACGAAGGGTGTGGCGCTGGGCGCGGTAAAGGGCTGATTTTCTCCCACGCGGTCTGGTGCCGGAGCGAAATAAGCTGCTGTAAAAAAGAAACCTTACTGAAAAAAAGGAACTGCAATCCTGGTTCCTTTTTTTGTATGATAAAAGAAAACGGGAAAGCGAGGAAAAACACATGAAAATGAAATGCTATATCACAAACGAGGCAAAAAAAGAATACTGGAAAGAAGTGAGTGTTTCGAAGCCGGGAGAATCCCGGGATCACATGCATGTGGTGAACCTGTATCCGGACTTTCAGAGGCAGACGATCGAGGGCTTCGGAGGCGCGTTTACCGAGGCGGCGGCTTCTACTTTCGCGAAACTTCCTGCAGAAGCGCAGGAAGAAATACTGGAGGCATATTTTGGAGAGAGCGGCCTTCGCTACAACATGGGACGCTGCACGATCCACAGCTGCGACTTCGGTATGGGAAATTATACTTATGTGCAGGAGGGCGATGAGACGCTCGGAACCTTCAGCATTGAGCATGACAGGAGCCAGATCCTGCCTCTGATAAAGAGAGCGATGGGGAAAGCATCGGAGAAGATGATCTTTATGGCGGCTCCCTGGTCGCCGCCTGCTTATATGAAGACGAATGGAGAGATGAACCACGGCGGTAAGTTAAAAAAGGAATACCGCGCGCTCTGGGCTGAATATATGACCCGATTCCTTCAGGCTTACCGTGACGAAGGCATCGACGTAAAGTATATTACGGTACAGAACGAACCGGATGCTGTGCAGACATGGGATTCCTGCATCTATTCGGCGAAGGAGGAAGGAATCTTTGTTACGGAATATCTTGCACCTGCGCTTTTGAAAGCAGACCTGACGGATGTCGACATTTTTATCTGGGATCACAATAAAGAAGTGGCTTATGAAAGAGCGGATGAGACACTGTCGGTTCCAGGCGCCAGGGAAGTGGTAGATGGGGTAGCTGTGCACTGGTATACCGGCGACCATTTCGATGCGCTGCGCCTGATCCGCGAAAAATATCCGAACAAAAGGATTTTCTTTACGGAAGGCTGCGTAGAGTATTCCCGTTTTGCGGATTCCAACGAAGTGCAGAAAGCCGAGATGTACGCGCATGACATGGCGGGTAATTTAAGTGCCGGAGTGGAAGCCGAGCTGGACTGGAATCTCATCCTGGATGAAAAGGGCGGGCCGAATCATGTCGGAAATTACTGCGCGGCGCCCATTATGTGCGATACCGGAACAGGCACGGTGGAAAAGCGCTTAAGCTATTATTACATCGGTCATTTCAGCCGCTATATCCGGCGCGGCGCAAAAGCGATCGCCACAACGTCGTATACAGATAAAATTGACGTGGCTGCCTTTATAAACCCGGATGGGGAGCGTGTGGCAGTCCTTTTGAACAAATCGGGCGAAGATCTGGGGGTTACTCTGCGCGAGGGCGGAAGAGGAACCGCGGTGACGCTGCCTGCGCACTCCATAGCGACGGTTATTTTTGATGAATAATATAATAGAAAATCAGGTGATTGTGAAGGTACTGAACAGTTACGAAAAAGGAATGGAAAAGCATCGACAACCCGAGCTGGTATCGCACTATGGAGAATGTGGAGGTGCCGCTTATGAATGAAGTTCGTGTAGGACATACGAATATTCTCACCAGAGAGCAGTAGGAAGAGAGGAAAGTTGAGGAAGAAGAATGACACCGGAAATGAAGGGTTTAATCAAAAATACAAAGGATACGCATATGCGGCTCCCTTTCATGAGCGGGCTGCGTACAGCAGATGCTGTGAGCTGTCCATTTATCTGGCTCCTGGATCAAGAAAATGCGGTTACGGCAGGAAACTCTACGGTGAACTGGAAAAACAGCTCAGGGAGGGGAAAGCCAGGCCATCTGAAATCGCTGCGCGATGGGCCTTGCCTGCGTCCCGCCTCCGTTGTGCGGACATGGGACATGAAAATGAAATCCTCAATCTGTATGCCTGCATTGCGTACACGCAGAGGGAAGACGAATACCTGAATAACAACAGTGCCGGGTTTCATGAACATATGGGGTTTCGGCAGGTCGGCTATTTCCATCAATGCGGCTATAAATTTGGCCGCTGGTACGATATGATATGGATGGAAAAGATGATTGGAGAGCATTTGGATGAAAACGTGTGAGAGGACCTATGCAGATACGATTGGATAAATACCTGGCGGATGCCGGGATCGGGACGAGGAGTGAAGTAAAGAACCTCATAAAAAGGAAAGCTGTCACGATTAACGGAATCTGTGCCGCAAAACCGGAGACGAAGATTACTCCGGATGCGGATGAGATTGCCGTAAACGGAAACCTGGTGGCAGCGCGCGGCTTCGTAACCTATATGCTGCATAAGCCGGCCGGCTATGTCTGCGCGGTAAAGGACGACCGCTTTCCGACAGTGATGGAGCTCGTGCCTCAAAACAGGGATCTGTTCCCGGTGGGGAGGCTGGATAAGGACACGGAAGGGCTGCTTCTGATTACCAATGACGGCATGATGGCACACCGCATGCTTTCCCCGCGCAGCCATGTGGATAAAACATATCTGGCCGTGCTCGAACGCCCTGCCGAGAAGGCGTATATGGACCTTTTTTCTGCGGGTGTGGATATCGGCGACGACACGCCGACCCTTCCGGCCAGACTTGTGATTTGTGATGATGACAGCCAGGAGCTGAACTATCTGCCGGACGAATATCGTGCGTACTCTGGTTCAGGCCGCGTGGTTCTTTTAACCATCCAGGAGGGGCGATACCATCAAGTAAAGCGGATGTTCCATGCCGTGGGAAATGAAGTACTCTATTTGAAACGTCTGTCATTCGGCTCCCTGGTGCTGCCGATGTCTTTAAAAAAAGGGGAGGCTGTTCTTTTGTAAGCCATTGGCAACTAAGGTGAGTCTATTTTCTGTGAGCTATTGGCAAGCTAAGGAGAGCCCATTTCCTATGAGACACAGGCTAATATTAAGGCGAGCCCATTTTTAATGCCGACGGACAAACCAGGACAGGCGGTACCTGGAAAAACTGCCGGAAACGGCAAAAATCACGATGATTTAATTGCGCTTATATTGAAATTTTGCCGATAATGTTGTATACTGCTACTCGGAGGACGTAGCAGATGAAATATTTGTCGGTAGCCGAGATGGCAAAGAAATGGAATATATCAGAAAGAAGCGTCAGGAATTATTGTGCCGGAGGGCGTATCCCTGGAGCTTTTTTAACGGGAAAAACCTGGAACATTCCCGAGACAGCCGTAAAGCCAGTGCGGACGAACGCGCATAGGGAAGAGCCGAAGACGCTGCTTGCAGTTCTAAAAAATGAGAAAGAAAGCGGGACGAAGGGCGGCATTTATCACAGGATCCAGATAGACCTGACCTACAATTCCAACCACATGGAAGGAAGCAGGCTTACTCACGACCAGACACGGTATATTTACGAAACAAATACCATCTGCACGGATTCGGAAGGAATGAATGTGGATGATATTCTGGAAACGGCGAACCATTTTCGCTGTATAGATCTGATTATCGATCAGGCTCATTTACAGGTATCTGAGAAACTGATTAAGCAGCTGCATCTGATGCTTAAAACCGGAACCAGCGATAGCCGTAAGGAATGGTTTGTCGTTGGTGATTACAAGAGACTTCCCAACGAGGTGGGAGGAAAAGAGACGGCAGCTCCGGAAGAGGTTTCTGCAAAAATGAAGCGGCTGTTGGCTGAATACAATACATCTAAAGTCAGAAGCTTTGATGAAATACTGGATTTTCATTACAGGTTTGAGAGTATTCATCCTTTTCAGGATGGAAACGGCCGCGTGGGACGGCTGATTATGTTTAAAGAATGCCTGCGGAATAATATCGTTCCTTTCATTATCGAGGACGATCTGAAGCTGTTTTATTACCGGGGCCTGGCATCCTGGCGGACGGAGAGAGGTTTTCTAAGAGACACCTGCCTGACGGCGCAGGACCGGTTTAAACGCTATCTTGACTATTTTCGGATAGGGTATGATAGTGAAAATGATTAGGTAGAGGAGATATTATGATCAAAACAGTTGGAATCGTAGGACTGGGCGCCCTGGGCGTGCTTTATGGGAGCCTGCTGCTGGAAAAAATGGACAGGGAAGACCTGCTGATCATTGCGGATGAGGAACGCATCCGCCGCTATCGGGCGGAAGGGGTTTATGCGAATGGGAAAAAATGCGAGTTCCATTATGTGACGCCGGAAGAAGGCAGTCCGGTGGATTTGCTCATTTTTACTACGAAGTACATGGCTCTTGCGGAAGCGGCCAGGATGGCGCGCCCCTTTTGCGGGGAGCAGACCATTGTGATGTCGTTTTTAAATGGAGTGTCCTCGGAACAGATGCTGGAAGAAATTCTGAAACCAAAGCGGCTGCTGTACTCCTGCGTACAGGGAATGGACGCAACCAGGGTAGATGCACACTCAGCAGTGTGTTTAGGCGATACGAAAAACCGGCAGGTTACATACAGCAAAGCAGGCTATATTGCATTCGGTGAAAAAGATTCCTCCCGAAGCGAAGCTGTCTGTGAAGCGGAGGAGTTTTTTGGACGAACCGGTCTGGCCTATCAGGTGCCGGAGGACATTCGCCATCAGATCTACAGCAAGTGGATGCTGAATGTGGGAGTCAATCAGACCTGTGCGGTCTTTGATGTGGATTATGAGGGCGTGCAGAGACCTGGAGAGCTTCGAAATATCATGGTAACAGCGATGGAAGAGGCCAGAAGTGTGGCCGCCGCGGCAGGGATCCTGCTGACGGAAGAAGAGCTGCGGGGCTGGGTGGATGTCATCGACGGCCTCTCTCCTAAGGGGCAGCCTTCGATGCGGCAGGATGTCCTGGCGGGACGGCAGACGGAAGTGGAGCTGTTTGCCGGGACCGTGTGTGCCATGGGGTGTAAATATGGTATTCCGGTTCCTCAGAATGAAGAATTTTACCGCTTGTTAAAATGATTAGAAAAATGGCAGCTATTCAGAACAGCGAAGCAAAGACCGCCTTACTGTTTTGAACTTATATGAATAATGAAAGCACAGGAATAAGGTTAAAACACAGGAAGAAAGCCTGCGGCTGCATAGTTCTGGCATGGAGAGAAGGGAGAATTATAATCATGGAATTGACAGAGGGTGTCTTAAAAAGAAGGAGCATCCGCTCGTTTACGGAGCAGAAGATAACGGATGAGGATCTGCACACCATACTCCGGGCGGGGATGACAGGACCCAGCTGCGCAAATACCCGCGACTGGAGCTTCCTGGTGGTACGCGATAAAGAGACGTTGAATAAGATGGCGGATGCCAATGGAAGACCTGCCGGACCGCTCCGCCATTGCGATGTGGGCATTTTGATCCTTGGAGACATGGAGCGTGCGTTTCCGCCGGCGAAGGAATACTGGGTGATTGACGGCGCGATTGCCGGGCAGAATATGATTCTTGCAGCCGAAGGGCTTGGCATCGGCTCCGTATGGCTCGGCACCTGGCCGCAGATGGATCGGGTGGAAAAACAGCGAGAACTGTTTTCCCTGCCGGAGACGGTAATTCCGCACTCGATTATCGCGTTTGGCTATCCGGCTGAGGAAAAGAAGGGTGATCATCCGGACTATGAAGAGAGTCAGGTGCATTTTGAGCGGTGGTGATGAGAGGAAAAGTGGATTTTTGAAAGGAGCACTATGCCGGACGAAAAAGGACAGTCAATAGAAGAACAGAAGGTAGAATTGTTTGAGCAGACGCCGATTCCGCGGGCGGTCATGAAGATGGCGGTTCCTACGGTGCTCAGCTCCCTTGTTATGGTGATTTATAACCTGGCAGACACATACTTTGTGGGTATGCTGAATGATCCGGTGGAAAATGCCGCAGTCACGCTGGCAGCGCCGGTGCTTCTGGCGTTTAATGCCATCATTAATCTGTTTGGAGTCGGCGGCTCCAGTCTGATGAGCCGCTTTCTTGGAAAAAAGGAGTACGAGTCGGTGCGGAAAAGCTCTGCTGTCAGCTTTTATTGCGCTCTGGGATGTTCCATTTTATTTTCATTGATGGCAGGCATTTTCCATGCCCAGCTGCTGGGAATCCTGGGGACCACCAGCGACACTGCGGAGGCTACCTGGCAGTATCTGCGCTGGACCACGCTTTGCGGGGCGGTTCCGGCGATTCTGAATGTCGTCCTGGCCAATCTGGTGCGCTCGGAGGGCGCTTCCCTGCACGCGAGTATCGGCACCATGAGCGGCTGTCTGCTGAACATTGTCCTGGATCCGATCTTCATACTGCCTGCGGGATTGGGCATGGGAGCGGCCGGTGCGGGGCTGGCTACCTTTCTTTCCAACTGTGTGGCCTGTGTTTATTTCTTTGCCCTTTTGTGGGTGCGCCGCGGGAAAACGCTGGTGTGTGTAAACCCGCGCGTGTTTGCTTTTGACAAGGCGATATTGAAGGGAATCTGTGCGGTCGGCGTGCCAGCCGCGATTCAGAATCTGCTGAACGTGACCAGCATGACAGTGCTGAATAACTTTACCTCCTCCTACGGCTCCAACGCGGTCGCCGCGATGGGAATCACCCAGAAGATCAACATGATCCCCATGTATATTGCGATGGGCGTCTCGCAGGGCATTATGCCGCTGGTCGGCTACAACTACGCCAGCGGGAACCGGGAACGCATGAAAAAGGCCATTACCTTCACTGCGAAAATCAGTGTTACATTCATGCTGCTGATGACGGTTGTTTATTTCGCAGGTTCGGAAAGGCTGATTCGCCTGTTTATGAAAAATGAAGAGGTAGTCGCCTATGGCGGCCGCTTCCTGAAGGGGATGTGCCTGGAACTGGTATTTTTGAATGTCGATTTCCTGGCAGTGGGTGTGTTTCAGGCCTGCGGCATGGGAAGGAAGTCGCTGGTATTTGCTATTTTAAGAAAGGTCGTGCTGGAGATACCGGCGCTGTTTTTGCTGAACTGGCTCTGGCCGCTGTACGGCCTTGCTTACGCCCAGCCCTGCGCGGAATTCGTGCTGGCGATTGCGGCGGTCATTCTGCTGGGAAGGATTTTCCGGGAACCGACGGCGCGTTCCTGAAGGAACTGGTTTTTGGCTGTGGGAACCCATACGCCGCGTGAAAAAACTGCAGCAAAAGCCTGAATAATAGCAGTAATAGCTGTAAAATACATGAAATCCCCAGATTCCATCTTGCGGTATCAGGAAAATTCTGCTATACTGCTTGGCGGGAAAATCTGGTTTGCTCGTTTGAGAGACGGACATGTAAGGGAAACCGGGCGGTTTGAGATTGCTTCGCGATGGGGACAGCCTGCAGCCTGCATTCGCTTCGCGAATATGGAACATGTTCTGAATGATACAGATTTTCACAGAGTAAACAACTACAGACAGAAATTCAGGAGGAATTTACAATGAAAGGAAATATTGTAGTAGGCCAGTCCGGCGGCCCGACAGCGGTGATTAATTCCAGCCTCGCGGGCGTGGTGAGCAAGGCGAGAGAGCTTGGCGTTGAGAAGATTTATGGTATGCATCACGGGATCCAGGGCTTTTTAAATGAGGACCTGGTGGACATGGGCGAATATATTAAGGAAGATAAGGACATCGAGCTTCTGAAGAGAACACCGTCAGCCTTCCTTGGTTCCTGCCGTTACAAGCTGCCGAAGATCGAGGGCAACGAGGCGGTTTACGACAAGATTTTTGAAATTCTGGAAAAATATAACATCGAGTGCCTGTTCTACATCGGCGGCAATGATTCGATGGATACGATCAAGATGCTTTCTGATTATGCGGCACTTAAGGGCAAGACCCAGCGCTTCATGGGCGTTCCGAAGACGATTGATAATGATCTGCCGATCACTGACCATTGCCCGGGCTACGGCTCCGCAGCGAAATATATCGCGACCTCCCTTAAGGAAGTGATCCGCGATAACGCTAGCTTTGGTGTGGAGAAGCCGACCGTTTGCATCGTAGAGATCATGGGACGTCACGCAGGCTGGCTGACCGCTGCTGCGGCACTTTCCAGAGACGAGGACTGCGAAGGACCGGATCTGATCTATGTGCCGGAGTCCGTATTTGATATGGACGATTTTATGGCAAGAGTAAAAGATCTTGCGGCGAAGAAGAGCTCTGTAGTGATCGCGGTTTCCGAGGGTATCCGCATTGCGGATGGACGTTTTGTATGCGAACTCGGCGGCGGTTCTGACTATGTAGATGCTTTCGGACATAAGCAGCTTTCCGGATGTGCGGCTACGCTGGCGAACAAGGTTGCCGCGGAGACAGGCCTGAAGACGCGTGCGATCGAACTTTCTACTCTGCAGAGAGCGGCAACCCATATCGCGTCTCTGAATGATATCAATGAAGCGTTCAACGTAGGCTATCTGGCATGCAAGGCGGCTGACGAGGGTCAGACCGGCATGATGATCACGATCGATGTAAAGGAGCGCAGCCCGTATCAGGTTGGCTACAGCATCTATGACATTCATGCGATTGCAAACGTAGAGAGACCGGTTCCGTCCGAGTGGATCATCAACGACGGTACAGACATCGGTGAGGGATATGTTGAGTATGCGCGCCCGCTGATCTTGGGCGAGCTGATGCCGCTGATGGTGAACGGTGTGCCGAAGCACCTTGTGCTGAACCGCAGCTCCTACAGAAAATAATCGGTTCCCTGTATTCATAGTTTAGAATGGTACCCCGCGGTTCGCTGCGGGGTATTTTATGCACAGAGCCGGGCAAGGCACACAAAAGCTTATATAGAATTATCCGTAAAAAAATACAAAAATAAGCTGGACGACATACTCTTTTCAAAGAATATGCACAAAAAAGTCAAGAAAATAGACAAGGATATTCTTGACTGTTATTAGAAATATGTTACAATTGACCTATGGATGAAGATTAGATATCCAAATGGGAAATCCAAAAGCCGCGATGACGAAAAGCTTTGAAAGCAGTCATTTACCCGTTTGGCTGTGCCTTTGGACAGGCGGGCAAATGAGACAGACAGAACGCGGTTCGGAAAACAGCACATCAGGCTCATTCGCCGGAGGCTTCGAAAAGAACGCCGCCGCCGGATGTTTTGTGCATTGGAAGGACTGGCTCTTTCCCGAAAAACAATTCAGGAGGAATAGGAAACATGAACAAATGGGTTTATATGTTCACCGAGGGCAATGCCGACATGCGCAACCTGCTCGGTGGCAAGGGAGCAAACCTCGCCGAGATGACAAACCTCGGACTTCCCGTACCGCAGGGCTTTACGATCACCACGGAAGCCTGCACACAGTACTATGAGGACGGCCGTCAGATCAATGATGAGATCATGGGTCAGATTGTAGAGGCAATCGGCAAGATGGAGGAGATCACCGGCAAGAAGTTCGGAGATATTCAGAATCCTCTGCTTGTATCGGTTCGCTCAGGTGCGCGTGCATCTATGCCGGGCATGATGGATACGATCCTGAACCTGGGTCTGAATGAGGAAGTAGTAGAGGTGCTTGCCGAGAAGTCGGGCAATCCACGCTGGGCATGGGACTGCTATCGCCGTTTTATTCAGATGTTCTCTGACGTCGTAATGGAGGTCGGCAAGAAATATTTCGAAGAACTGATCGACAAGATGAAGGCGAAAAAGGGCGTTGTGCATGACGTAGAGCTGGATGCGGATGACCTGAAGGAGCTGGCAAATCAGTTCAAGGCAGAATACAAAGAGAAGATCGGCAGCGATTTCCCGACCGACCCGAAGGTACAGCTGGTCGAGGCAATCAAGGCTGTGTTCCGCTCCTGGGACAACCCGCGTGCAAATGTATACCGCCGCGACAATGATATCCCGTATTCCTGGGGTACTGCTGTAAATGTACAGATGATGGCATTCGGCAACATGGGCGATGACTGCGGCACGGGCGTAGCGTTTACACGTGACCCGGCGACCGGAGCGAAGGGTCTGTTCGGTGAATTCCTGACGAACGCGCAGGGCGAGGACGTGGTAGCAGGTGTGCGTACGCCGATGCATATTTCCGAGATGGAACAGAAGTTCCCGGAGGCATTTAAACAGTTCAAAGAAGTCTGCACGATCCTGGAAGACCATTACAGAGATATGCAGGACATGGAATTCACAGTAGAGAATAATAAGCTCTACATGCTTCAGACACGTAACGGCAAGAGAACGGCACAGGCGGCTTTGAAGATTGCCTGCGACCTTGTGGACGAGGGCAAGCGCACCGAGAAGGAAGCGGTGGCGATGATTGATCCGCGTAACCTGGATACCCTGCTTCATCCGCAGTTTGATTCCTACATTCTGCACAAGGCAGTGCCGATGACCAGAGGCCTGGGCGCTTCCCCGGGAGCAGCCTGTGGCAAGATTGTCTTCTCAGCTGAGGATGCAAAGGCATGGGCAGCGAGAGGTGAGAAGGTAGTCCTGGTTCGTCTGGAGACCTCTCCGGAAGATATCGAAGGCATGAAGAGCGCGCAGGGCATCCTGACTGTCCGCGGCGGTATGACCAGCCATGCGGCAGTGGTAGCGCGTGGTATGGGTACCTGCTGTGTGTCCGGTTGCGGCGATATTGTGATGGACGAGCTGCATAAAAAGTTCACCATCGGCAGCAAGGAATTCCATGAGGGCGACGAGATTTCCATCGACGGCTCGACCGGTAATGTTTACGAGGGGATTATCCCGACCGTAGATGCGACGATCGCGGGAGAATTCGGACGGATTATGGCATGGGCAGACCAGTACCGCAAGCTGAAGGTAAGGACGAACGCAGATACTCCGAGAGATGCGCGCAAGGCACGCGAGCTGGGCGCAGAGGGCATCGGCCTTTGCCGTACTGAGCATATGTTCTTCGGCGAGGAGAGAATTGACGCGTTCCGCGAGATGATCTGCGCGGAGACGACGGAAGAGAGAGAAGCAGCTCTGTCGAAAATCCTTCCGTATCAGCAGGCAGACTTCGAGGCACTGTACGAGGCGATGGAAGGCAATCCTGTTACCATTCGTTTCCTGGATCCGCCTCTTCATGAGTTTGTACCGACTGAGGAGGAGGATATCCGCAAGCTCGCTGACGCACAGCACAAGAGCATGGAGCATATCCGCAAGCAGATCGACGCACTCAAGGAGTTCAACCCGATGATGGGACACCGCGGCTGCCGTCTGGACATCACCTTCCCGGAGATTGCCCGGATGCAGACAATGGCGGTTATCCGCGCAGCGATCAATGTACAGAAGAGACATCCGGACTGGACCGTCGTTCCGGAGATCATGATCCCGCTGGTTGGCGACGCCAAGGAGCTGAAATATGTCAAGAAGATCGTTGTCGAAGTAGCGGATGCGGAGATCGCGTCAGCTGGTGCAGAGCTGAAATACGAAGTCGGCACGATGATCGAAATCCCGCGTGCGGCTCTGACAGCTACGGATATCGCAAAAGAGGCTGATTTCTTCTGCTTCGGTACAAACGACCTGACACAGATGTGCTACGGCTTCTCACGTGACGACGCAAGCAAGTTCCTGACCTCCTATTACGACGCAAAGATCTTCGAGAACGACCCGTTCGCGAAACTCGACCAGAACGGCGTCGGCAAGCTGATGGAGATGGCGATCGAGCTTGGCCGCCCGGCAAATCCGGATCTGCACTTCGGTATCTGCGGCGAGCACGGCGGCGATCCGTCTTCCGTGGAGTACTGCCACAGGATCGGTCTTGACTATGTATCCTGCTCACCGTTCCGCGTACCGATCGCACGTCTGGCAGCGGCGCAGGCAGCAATCGCGGATGAGAATGCGTGATAACGATAAAACAGACCTTGTATCTGGAAGCGGAAAAGAAGAGTCGGCTCAGACAGTAGCCTGAAAAGCTTTCTTTCTCTGCCGGATAAAACACCGATCAAAGAATTCTGATAGATTCTGCGGTCGGTGTTTTTTTATTTTCACGATCACGGCGTACTGGTGAACAGTGACAAATACGCATAAAATTTTAGAATATTTTTATGAAAATTTTGCAGAAAATGTTGACGCGAGAATAGATGTTTGGTAAACTTTGATGCAAGGCGATGAGTATTTTGCAAACAAGAGGCATTTGCTCCTGAGAACACAAGAATGAAAAAAACCACATTAAAATAGAAGAGGAAACAACACAAAACCACAGAGAAACATGTTGGATCTCGTTGACATACCTGAAAAAGGAGAGTATAATCAGAATCAGCAATTGTTTTACTATCATGATGTGCCTGTTTCACGAAGCCGTCGGAGATAAAATGACAGCAGAGGTCAGCCGCCAGCCTGTTCTGCGCGGCAGCCTGCTATTCTCCTGCAAAATGCTTCAGAAGGCACTCATGGGAAAGGAGAACCATGGAAACGTTTCACATTATTGACCTCCCTAAGACGGAGCGGATCACGAAGCTGATTGACGATCTGTTTGCCAATATGCCTGTGATCGAGTCAGCCCGGGCAAAGCTGGTCACCGAGTCGTACAAAGAGACGGAAAGCGAACCCATCATCATTCGCAGGGCAAAGGCGTTTGCGCATATCTGCCGCCACATTCCGATTACGATCCGCGACGGGGAGCTGATTGTGGGCAGCAGCACACTCGCCCCGAGGGGCTGCCAGACCTACCCGGAATACTCGTATGAGTGGCTGGAGGCAGAGTTCGATACCGTGGCAACGCGTGCGGCAGATCCTTTTTATATCGCAGAGGAGACAAAGGCGGAGATTCGCGAGGCGGACAAATACTGGAAGGGAAAGACCACCAGTGAGCTGGCGATCTCCTACATGGCTCCGGAGGCGATCCGTGCGATCGAGCACAATATTTTTACAACCGGAAACTATTATTACAATGGCATCGGACACGTCTGCGTCAAGTACTGGGAGATGCTGGAGATCGGCTGTGAGGGCATTATCGCAAAAGCAAAGGCTGAGCTGGAGACCGTCCAGGTGGGCGACGGCGATTACGCGAAAAAGTCCCGGTTCCTGGAGGCGGTGATTATCAGCTGCCAGGCAGTGTCAGACTACGCACTCCGCTATGCTGACCTGGCGCGGAAAATGGCCGCAAAATGTGCAGATCCGGTGAGAAAACAGGAGCTTCTGAAGATCGCGGAAAACTGCAGCCGTGTGCCGGCAAAAGGGGCAACCAGCTTTTATGAAGCCTGCCAGTCCTTCTGGTTTGTGCAGCAGCTCCTTCAGCTGGAGTCGAGCGGGCATTCGATCTCTCCGGGGCGGTTTGATCAGTACATGTATCCCTATTATAAGAAGGATCTCGAGGCAGGCAAGATCACACCGGAGGCTGCGCAGGAGCTGATCGACTGCATCTGGGTGAAGCTGAATGACCTGAATAAGTGCCGTGACGGCGCGTCAGCGGAGGGATTTGCGGGCTACAGCCTGTTCCAGAATCTGATCGCCGGCGGGCAGAACTCAAACGGAGAGGACGCGACGAATGATCTGTCCTTCATGTGCATCCAGGCAGCGAAGCATGTGCATCTGCCGCAGCCGTCGTTTTCAGTCCGTGTATGGAATGGCTCGCCACATGAGTTTCTGATCAAGGCGGCAGAGCTGACCCGCACAGGACTCGGACAGCCGGCTTATTACAATGACGAGGTGATCATTCCGGCTCTGCAGAACCGGGGACTTTCACTCGAGGAAGCGCGGAATTACTGCATCATTGGCTGCGTGGAGCCTCAGACGCCAGGAAAGACGGACGGCTGGCATGACGCGGCGTTCTTTAATATGTGCCGCCCGCTGGAGCTGGTATTTTCGAGCGGCTACGACAAAGGCGAGCTGGTCGGCATTGAAACTCCCGATGTGACGAAGATGAAGACCTTCGAAGAGTTCTGTGATGCCTACAAACAGCAGATGGATTACTGCATTTCCCTGATGGTAAATGCGGACAACGCGATTGACATGGCTCATGCGGAACGGTGTCCTCTGCCGTTTGAATCCTGTCTGGTGGATGACTGCATGAAGAGAGGAAAATCCCTGCAGGAAGGCGGCGCCATTTATAATTTCACAGGTCCGCAGGGCTTTGGGGTTGCGAACATCGCGGATGCCTTTTACGCAGTCAGGACACTGGTTTTTGAACAGAAAAAATTTACCATGCAGGAGCTGAAGGAGGCGCTTGCCTGGGACTATGGAAAGGGTCTGGACGAGCAGTCGGCAGCGGATCTGACAACAACGATCCTTAAGAAGGCGCAGGCTGCGGGCGAGAAGATTGACGAGCATACCGCCGCTGCCGTACTTGCTACAGTGATCAATACGCAGCTGCCCCCTGAGAATAAGGCGCGCTATGAGGAGATTCACTCGCTGATCGAGGCAGCACCGAAATTTGGCAATAACATCCCGGAGGTAGATGCTCTGGCGCGCGAGATGGCCTACTATTATACGAAGCCGGTGCAGAATTATAAAAACCCGAGAGGCGGACAGTTCCAGGCGGGACTTTATCCGGTATCGGCCAATGTGCCGCTCGGCGCGCAGACGGGCGCGACCCCGGACGGACGTTATGCCCATACACCGGTGGCGGACGGCGTATCTCCGTCAGCAGGCAGAGATGTCAAAGGACCGACGGCCGCGGCAAGCTCCGTGGCGAAGCTGGATCACTTTATCGTGTCAAACGGAACACTGTTTAACCAGAAGTTCCATCCATCTGCTCTTTCTGGAAGGGAAGGCCTGGAGAAGTTTGTATCTCTGATCCGCGGCTATTTCGACCAGAAGGGCATGCATGTGCAGTTTAATGTGGTCAGCCGCGAGACGCTGCTGGATGCGCAGGCTCATCCGGAGAACTACAAACAGCTGGTGGTGCGTGTGGCGGGGTACAGTGCCTTGTTCACGACACTTTCCCGTTCGCTGCAGGACGATATCATCAACCGTACCGAGCAGGGATTCTGAGACGCAGGATGCGGTGACGCTGATGATGCCAGGACGAAAATCAAGGTGCTTTCACCTTCTGTGACCCGTGCGGAAAAAACAGCGGCATTGTGTTCTGATCATGATCGATCGCGGATCAGCTACAAGAGCTGTAAGGCAAAGAGGAGATATACATGAGCTATCTGGATACGACGGGGCGTGTTTTTGACATCCAGCGCTATTCCATCCATGACGGACCGGGGATTCGGACGATTGTGTTTTTAAAAGGCTGTGTGCTGCGCTGCCGCTGGTGCTGCAATCCGGAATCTCAGGAGTATCGGATTCAGACGATGAAGGTGGCCGGTGTAGATAAGACGATTGGCCGGGATGTGACCGTCCGCGAGATGATAGAAGAAGTGGAGCAGGACCGCCCCTATTACTACCGCTCCGGAGGCGGGATGACTCTCTCAGGCGGCGAATGCCTCTGCCAGCCGGATTTTACAGCAGACCTTTTGCGGGCGGCGAAGGAGCATGGAATCAATACAGCTATTGAGAGTATGGCCTGCGCTTCCTGGGATACAATAGAAAAAATTCTTCCCTGGCTGGATCTGTACCTGATGGATATCAAGCACATGAACGGCGATAAGCATAAGGAATTTACCGGCAGGGACAATGCGCTGATGCTGGAGAATGCCCGAAAGGTTGCGCTTTCCGGTCAGACAAAGCTGGTGATCCGCGTTCCGGTGATTCCTACATTTAATGACAGCGTGGAAGAAATCCAGGCGATTGCTCGGTTTGCATCTTTCCTGCCGGGGGTCAAGAAAATCCACCTTCTGCCCTATCACCGGCTTGGCCAGGACAAATATGACGGACTTGGCAGGGATTATCTGATGAAGGAAATCCTTCCTCCGACGGCAGAGCATATGGATACCCTGAAAAAGGCAGTTCATGCCGTCTGCGCTCTGGATTGCCAGATCGGCGGCTGAGAGAAAAACTGTTTTACTATTTAAATCGACGACTGAGGGAGAAAATATATTTTTGCATTTCAGAGCGGAGAATTGGGGAGAAAACTTCTGTGCTTTGATATGAAATCGGAGAGTAACATCCATAATGGTTGGAACACACAAAAACCACACAAAATTACAAATAAATCAACAAAAAACAACATTACATCCTTGACGAATTGCGTGGAATGGTGTAAGATGGGTTTTAATAAAAACAACAAAAGCAACACAGCAACTAACAACCAGCCAACAGGCAACCACACAACAAAAAACTTCACAGCAAAAACGAAGTAACAAAACAGCAGCAACGACCACCAATGCGGAATGTCAGGCCTGTTTTTCAAAGGAAGAAGGCTGACTGGAAGCAGACATCAACAACAGAGAGGCAAAATCATGGCAAACGAATACGAGATCAAAAAACAGATTTGTGACATTGGAAAGCGGATTTACAATCGCAACATGGTAGCCGCAAACGACGGAAACATTTCCGTAAAGCTCAATGACAATGAGTTCCTCTGCACACCGACGGGTGTTTCCAAAGGATTCATGACGCCGGAATTCATCTGCAAGGTGAATGCGCAGGGTGAAGTGATTCAGGCAAATCCGGGATTTAAGCCGTCTTCTGAGATCAAGATGCACATGAGAGTGTATCAGAAGAGACCGGATGTAGGCAGCGTTGTACATGCACATCCGATTTATGCGACTTCCTTCGCTATTGCGGGTATTCCGCTGACACAGCCGATTATGCCGGAGGCAGTGATCGCGCTGGGCTGTGTACCGATCGCTGAGTATGGCACACCGTCTACCAATGAGATTCCGGATCGTCTGGAGAAGTATCTCCCGTACTTTGACGCAGTGCTTCTTGAGAACCACGGAGCTCTGACCTGGTCAACCGACCTGAACGCGGCATATATGAAGATGGAGTCTGTTGAGTTTTATGCTCAGCTGCTTTATCAGTCCAAGGTACTCGGCGGACCGAAGGAATTTGATGAAAAGAATATTGAGAAGCTGTATGCGATTCGCCGTAAGTTCGGTATGGCAGGCAAGCATCCGGCAAACCTCTGCCTGAACAAGGATGGCAAGAACTGCCACAACTGCGGCAAGTGCGGCGACGAGGATTACAAGCAGTTCCCGGGATATCAGTATGATTTCGTGGGTAAGGATCCGGAAGAGACAAAGGCTGACGGTGTGGATGCTGATATGGTCGCGAAGATCACAAAGCAGGTGCTGGAGCAGCTGGGAATGAAATAAGGATAAAACTTAGGAAAGAAGGACAACCTCATGCCTGTTAGTGAAACAATGGTACAGGAAATTGTACAGGCTGTACTGGCCAAAGCGCAGATTGCGGAGGCTCCGACCGGCAAACATGGTATTTTTAAGGACATGAATGACGCGATCGAGGCTGCAAAGAGCGCACAGAAGATTGTCAAGGTCATGTCCATGGATCAGCGTGAGAAGATTATTACCTGCATCCGCAAGAAAATCCATGAAAACGCGGAGATTCTGGCACGTATGGGCGTGGATGAAACCGGGATGGGCAATGTCGGAGACAAGATCTTAAAGCATCATCTGGTAGCGGATAAGACACCCGGCACAGAGGATATTACGACGACAGCCTGGTCCGGAGACCGGGGACTGACTCTGATTGAGATGGGACCGTTCGGCGTGATCGGAGCGATTACACCGAGTACGAACCCGAGCGAGACCGTTTTGTGCAATACCATCGGCATGCTCGCAGGTGGAAATACAGTTGTATTTAATCCGCATCCGTCCGCAATCAAGACTTCGATTTATGCGATTAACATGCTCAACGAGGCTTCCCTGGAAGCGGGAGGACCGGACAACATCTGCGTGACCGTAGAAGCTCCGACACTCGAGACGAGCAATATTATGATGAAACATAAGGATATTCACCTGATCGCCGCGACGGGCGGCCCCGGCGTGGTAACAGCGGTTCTCTCCTCCGGCAAAAGAGGCATCGGCGCAGGTGCAGGCAATCCGCCCGCTCTCGTTGATGAGACCGCGGATATCCATAAGGCGGCCAGAGATATTGTAAACGGCTGTACCTTTGACAACAACCTGCCGTGTATCGCGGAGAAGGAAATTGTCGCGGTAGCTTCGATCGCCGATGAGCTGATGAATGCTCTGATTTCTGAAAACGATTGCTATCTTGCCTCTAAAGAGGAGCAGGATGCGCTGACCGCCGTGGTACTCGCAGGAGGAAAGCTGAACCGTAAATGTGTGGGGCGCGACGCCCGCACGCTGCTTTCCATGATCGGCGTGGATGCTCCGGCAAATATCCGCTGCATCGTTTTTGAAGGACCAAAGGAACATCCGCTTATTACGACAGAGCTGATGATGCCGATTCTGGGAATGGTTCGCGCGAAGGATTTTGATGACGCAGTCGAGCAGGCCGTCTGGCTGGAGCATGGCAACCGCCATTCCGCGCACATTCATTCGAAAAACGTGGATAATATCACCAAATACGCGAAAGCAATTGACACGGCGATTCTGGTTAAAAACGGTCCGTCCTATTCAGCCATCGGTTTTGGCGGAGAAGGCTTCTGTACCTTCACAATTGCCAGCCGTACCGGCGAGGGACTTACCAGCGCGAGCACCTTTACCAAAAGAAGACGCTGCGTGATGTCAGACAGTCTGTGCATCCGCTGATTTACATTGAGTGAGCTTTTGCGTTTGACAGTGATAAATATCGGATCCGTAGAAGAAAGATTACATTGCAATGCTTTCTGGGATCCGTCCAGGAGGTAGAATAATGGATATAAACAGTGCAAGTATTGAACAAATTGTAAGACAGGTTCTCGCTGACATGAGCGGCAGCGCAAATGGAGCTTCTGCTCCGGCAGCAGCACCTGCGGCTGGCGGCAGTATTCCGAAGACTTCCAGAGTGGCAGTCCTGACGGCGAAGAATCATTTTGATATCAAGGAGTATCCGATCCCGCCGGTGGGCGATGATGATATTCTTGTAAAAGTAGAAGGCTGCGGCGTGTGCGGCACGGACGCTCATGAGTTTAAGAACGACCCGTTTGGACTGATCCCGGTAGCGCTTGGCCATGAGGGCACGGGCGAAATCGTCGCGATGGGCAAAAACGTCAAGACCGATACCGCGGGCAAACCGGTAAAGATCGGCGACAAGGTCGTGACCTGCATGATCTTCAAGGATGATCCGGAGATCACCATGTACGATCTGAATAAAAAGAATGTCGGCGGCGCGGATGTGTACGGACTTCTGCCGGATGATGATGTTCATCTGAATGGATGGTTTTCCGACTATATCTTTATCCGCGGCGGAAGCTTTGGCTCCACATTCTTTAATGTAAGCGACCTGGATCTGGATTCCAGAATCCTGATCGAGCCGGCAGCTGTGCTGGTACATGCAGTAGAGCGTGCGAAGACGACAAATATCCTCCGCTTCAACAGCCGCGTGGTGGTACAGGGCTGCGGACCGATCGGTCTGCTCTGCATCGCAGTTCTGCGCACGATGGGCGTGGAAAACATCTGTGCGGTAGACGGCAACGATGGACGTCTTGCTTTCGCGAAGAAGATGGGCGCTGAGACCTCTGTAAACTTTAAAAACTTCAAGGGCATCGAGGCTCTTGCCGGCGGCGTGAAGGATGCGTTCGGCGGACACCTGGCAGATTTCGCGTTCCAGTGCACCGGAGCTCCGGGCGGACATTCCAATATTTATAAATTCATCCGCAACGGCGGCGGTCTGTGTGAGCTGGGCTTCTTCGTAAACGGCGGCGACGCGACGATCAACCCGCACTTTGATATCTGCTCAAAGGAAATCACGACCGTAGGTTCCTGGGTTTACACCCTGCGTGATTATGCGACCACCTTTGATTTCCTCAAGAGAGCAAAGGCAATCGGACTTCCGATTTCGGATCTGATTACCGACCGGTTCCCGCTTGAGCAGATCAACGAGGCGCTGCAGACCAACCTTGCCATGACTGGTCTGAAGATTGCGATTATAAACTGATTAAGTAGGACATATCAAAAAAGAGGAAGGAACAGATCGTATGGCACAGGCGGCAGGAATTTTAGAGGTATATGGGCTTGCAACAGCTTTTGTGGCGGCGGATGCCGGGTGTAAGGCTGCAAATGTCAGCCTTGAGGTATTTGACAAAAACAAACCGGCGAATGCGGATGCGCTTCCGGTCCCTCTTCTTGTATGCATCAAATTCCGGGGAGATGTGGCGGCTGTGACGGCGGCGATGGAGGCTGGTATTCGCACGGCTGAGAGCATGACAGGCGTTGTCCAGCATTACATTATCCCCAATCCTGAAGAAGGAACGGAGAAGATGATGAAGATCAGTGCTCTGGACAAGGAATAATGCTCAGAACACAAAGTACTTTTCATATGTTTCATTATATGTTATATTTTTAGAAGAAAATCAGAGGAGGATTCAAACCATGGCAAAGGAAGCATTGGGAATGATTGAGACGAGAGGTCTTACAGCGGCGATCGAGGCGGCGGATGCGATGACCAAATCGGCTGAGGTTACGCTGATCGGTACAGAGAAGATCGGATCTGGTCTTGTAACCGTCATGGTGCGCGGCGATGTTGGCGCTGTGAAGGCAGCAGTAGAGAGCGGACAGGCGGCTGCTTCCCGTCTCGGAGAGCTGGTAGCGGCACACGTGATTCCGAGACCGCATGAGGATGTGGAGAAGATCCTGCCGACGATCTGAAAAAGCACTCAATCACAAGACGTGCGGCTGGAAGCATACATACGTAAGCATCCGACTCTGGTGTAAACCGGCAGTAGCCGCATAGGGAAGCTTGCGAAGAAAGGGCTCACTCATGAATCAATCATATGGATTTATTGAAATCTCAGGTGTGGTGGCGGCGATCGACGCACTGGACATCATGTGTAAAACGGCAGATGTGGAGCTGGTGACGTGGGAGCGTAAGCTTGGCGGACGGTTGGTGACCATCATCGTACAGGGCGATGTGGCCGCTGTTACAGAGGCGGTGGAGACCGCTGCCGCTAACGGGATAAAAAAGCCGGTCTGCAAGGCTGTCATCGCGAGGCCTCACGAGGAGATCGTCAAAATCGTGGAGCTGAGCAGAAGCAGATGGGATAAAGGGTAATACTATGTAACTATTCAGGACGGTACCTTGCACTCGCTACGAAACACGCATGAAAGTATATAGTATACAACATTATTTACAACAGTTCTGTAGCTGCCCCGAGCAATCAGGCAGGTACAAACAGATACCTTTCGAATAGCCGGAGAGCATGAGAGTATGGAAGGTTGAAAGCGTCATCTTCGGGTTGGCCGAAAAACAGGAGCTTTCATGAACTCAGACGGAAAGGGGCATTATGGCAGAAGAAAAGAAAACGACCCGGAGCGCTGCGCCGAAGAGGACAGCAGCGTCCCGGAGGACAACAAAAGCCGCGGATGCGGGGCAGGCACAGGAGCCTGTTAAAGAGTCTGAGCAGACCGTAGCCGCGCAGAAAAAGGGAACAGGAAACCAGAAAATCACTATAACAACATCCAGCAAGGAGGAAAAGAAAATGACACAGGAAGCATTAGGAATGGTGGAGACCAGAGGACTTACGGCAGCAATCGAGGCAGCTGACCAGATGTGCAAGGCAGCAAACGTAACCCTGATCGGTACAGAGAAGATCGGATCCGGTCTTGTAACCGTCATGGTGCGCGGCGATGTAGGCGCAGTGAAGTCTGCAGTAGAGAGCGGCAGCGCGGCAGCGTCCAGACTGGGCGAGCTTGTAGCGACTCATGTAATCCCGAGACCGCATGGCGATGTGGAGAAAATCCTTCCGACCTTAAAATAATATTCGTAACAGTTCAGTACCTTCACAGTTACTGATATGCGGTTTTTACAGTGACAGAAAGCAGGTGCAATCTTGGAAGCAAGTACTGTAGAAATGATCACGAAACTGGTGATCGAGACAATCAACAAGACCGAAGCAAAGGGAGGCGGCTATGTTGTGCCGGTCGGAGTTTCTGCAAGGCACATCCACCTGACCCAGGAGCATGTAGAAGCGTTGTTTGGACCGGGATACCAGCTTACTAAGAAAAAAGAACTCATGGGTGGGCAGTTTGCGTCCAACGAGACAGTGACCATTGTCGGACTGAAGCTGCGCGCGATTGAGAATGTCCGCATTCTCGGTCCTGTGCGTAAAGCATCGCAGGTAGAGGTATCCGCCACCGACGCCATTAAGCTTGGCATGAAGGTTCCGGTGCGCGAGTCCGGCGATATCAAGGGCAGTGCGCCGATTGCTGTAGTAGGACCTAAGGGAGCCATTTATCTGAATGAGGGCTGCATAGTGGCGAAACGTCACATCCATATGTCGCCGAAGGATGCGCAGATGGCTCAGGTTCACGACGGGGATATTGTTCGTGTAAAGGCGGATAATGAGCGCGGCACGATCTTTGATCAGGTAAAAATCCGTGTGGACGAGAGCTTCACGCTTGAGATGCATATCGACACGGACGAGGCCAATGCGGCTATGATCGCTTCGGGGGATACGGTTACAATTCTCAGATAATCCGGAGCGGAATGCTGCGGCGCAAAATGCACATATAGACCTGACATGGGATGACAGAATGCTTGAGAATCCCATGTCAGGCTTTGCAAGCTTCAAAAAACTATGTCCGACAGGGAGGCACGGCATGATAGCATGCAAGGTAGTAGGAAGCATTGTTTCCACGCGCAAGATAGATAAACTGACAGGAAGCAAATTCATGGTCGTGGAGCCTGTACAGAATACGAGGGCAGGATTTGCCCAGGAACAGATGGTTGCGGTCGATACGATCGGAGCCGGGATCGGGGAATACGTGCTGGTGACTTTAGGAAGTGCCGCACGGATTGGCTGCGGGGCGGATAACGCGCCTGTAGATGCGGCCATTGTTGGAATTATTGATGACGGAAGTGAACTGGACGCCATGCTGCGTCGGGCAGAAGGTCCGAAGAAGGCCTGATTAACTGGCACATAGCGGTTTTTTGCACGAACGGAATGACATTGCCATTTGACGTTCTATCGTGCATCCTTCATCTGCTGCAGATGCGGGCAGATGAAACAGTAAGCTGGCATGGCAGCTTGTAATGATGATTATGCACAACTAATCGGATTGGAGCAGGATCATGGAATTAAATGAACTTCAGAACAGGATACAGACAGCCGGAGTAGTGGGAGCCGGAGGCGCCGGATTCCCGACCTACGCGAAGCTGACAGACCGTGCAGACACGATCCTTTTGAACTGTGCGGAATGTGAGCCGCTGTTAAAATTACATAGACAGTTATTGGAAAAGCATGCGTATGAGATTATGAAAACATTTTCTCTGATCGCACAGACCGTCGGCGCCTCGGAGGCGATTATTGGTGTTAAAAAATCCTACACGAAAACCGTGGAGGCTTTGAATGCGCATATTGATGAATTTCCCGGGATGAGAGTCCATCTTCTGGCAGAGTCCTATCCGATGGGAGACGAGGTTGTTCTGATTTATGAAGCAACCGGGCGTGTGGTGAGACCGGGCGGACTGCCGATTGAGCAGGGTGTCGCAGTATTTAACGTGGAGACAGTCTACAACATTTACCGTGCAGTCGAATTGCAGGAGCCGGTGACGGAAAAGTATGTCTCGGTAGTAGCGGAGGTCAGCCGGCCAGTGACCGTCCGTGTGCCCTTAGGATGCACACTGGACGAGGTGGTGAAGCAGGCAGGCACCGTTACGACGAAGGATGCTGTTTATTTTGTGGGCGGCCCGATGATGGGACGGTTCGGAAACGGCAGCGAGCCGGTTACAAAAACGACGAACGCGATACTGGTTCTGCCGAAGGATCATCCGGTGGTGATGAAAAAACAGCGGACATCTTCTACAGATTTGAAACGGGCGGCATCTATCTGCTGCCAGTGCAGCACCTGTACGGATCTTTGTCCGCGCCACAATCTGGGACATCCGATTGATCCGGCCAGATTTATGAGGGCCGCGGCAAATCAGGATTTCCGTGATTTGAATCCTTATCTGGACGCAGCGTTTTGCAGCTCCTGCGGTGTCTGTGAGATGTACGCCTGTCCGCAGAGTCTCTCGCCCAGAACACTGCTGGCTGACATGAAGCTTGGCCTGCGAAAGGCTGGTGTACGTCCTTCGCAGAACCCGAAGGTAGAGCCAGTAAAGCCTTCACGCGAATATCGAAAGGTGCCGGAAGAACGTCTGATGGCCCGCCTGGGACTTTCCAGATACAATGTAGAAGCTCCGCTTGATGAGACTGTGGTGGGAGTTTCTCAGGTGAAAATACTTTTGAGCCAGCATATTGGCGCGCCTGCGTGCGCTGTTGTAAGCAAAGGCGATGAAGTGACGAAGGGACAGCTGATAGCACAGCCCGCTCAGGGCTTAAGCGTCGGTATCCATGCTTCAATTTCAGGGACGGTGACGGAAGTGACCGACCGCTATGTAGTGATTGCATCAAAATGATTTCAAAATCGATCACGCGGAAATGGGAACGGTATTGTTTTATTTTCTGCTGTTAAATCTGATATCATTACGTTTGGAAAGGACGGGCGCAAACGATGAGCAGGGCAATTGGAATGATTGAATTTAAGACGACCGCGGCAGGCATTACAGCGGCGGACGCTATGGCAAAGACAGCCGACGTCGAAATTATTGAGGCACAGACGGTGTGCCCCGGAAAGTATCTGGCGATCATCTCAGGTGATCTGAGTGCAGTTCGGGCAGCAGTGGACTCAGCTGTCAGCACTTATGAGGATAAATGCATCGACAGCTTTGTGCTGGGCAATCCGCATGAGTCTATTTTCCCGGCAATCTACGGGACTTCGCAGGTAGAGGAGATCAGTGCGCTGGGGATTTTGGAAACCTACGATGCCGCTTCTATCATAGAGGCAGCAGATCAGGCAGCTAAGACTGCGATTGTAGAGCTGATTGAGCTGCGCATTGCAAAAGGAATGTGCGGCAAATCTTATATGCTTATTACCGGAGAAGTAGCTGCAGTGGAAGCGTCTATTGAGCGGGCAAAGCAGCTGGTTGCGGAAAAAGGAATGTATCTGGATTCGTCCGTGATTGCTCATCCGGATCAGAAGATGATCGAAAAGATTCTTTGATTTGAGTTTACCAGCGGCACTCTTTCATGGCTTACTATGAGCCTTTTGAATGAGAAGCTTTCTTTAATATTGTGAAAATGTTAATATTGTGAGACATTGTGGTTGCGATCATGTAATACAGATGCTGCGGTGCTGTTTTTGCGCGCAGCTCTGTATCTATGCAGTGGAGGGAAGATAAATGCTTGCTTTAGAGAGACGGAATGAAATTCTCGAAAAACTGCAGACAGAGAAACGAGTGGTGGTTTCTGAACTGAGCGCCCATTACGGCGTCTCTGAGGAGACGATCCGCCGGGATCTTGACAAGCTGGAAAAGGAAGGCTATGCCACGAAAAGCTATGGCGGAGCTGTAATCAATGAAAATATGAGTATTGATCTTCCTTTTAACATCCGGAAAAATCAGAACGTGCGCGGCAAACAGATGATCGCGAGTCTCGCTGCGGCTCTTGTGGAAAATGGGGATCATATAATTCTGGATGCCAGCAGTACGGCTGTGTTTGCGGCGAAGGCACTCAAAGAAACGAAGGAGCGGCTGACGGTACTCACAAACTCGATGGAGGTCTTGCTTGCTTTGACTGACACCCCTGAGTGGGAGCTCATCTCCACAGGCGGGGTGATGGATGAGAGATATCTGACATTTTTGGGAGCTGATGCAGAAAATGCTGTACGCGCTCATTATGCGGATAAGGTATTTTTTTCCTGCAAAGCAATCAGCAGGGAGAGAGGATTTATGGAATCAAGAGATTCCCTTGCCGGCATCAAAAGAGTTATGCTTTCATCGGGCAGACAGAGAATTCTTCTGGCCGACAGCAGTAAATTTGACCGCAGTGCTTTCTCTGTTGTGAGCGATTTGCATAACGTAGATATTGTTGTGACGGATGTAAAACCATCAGAGGAATGGATGGATTATTTTGCACGATCAGGCGTTTCCTGTATCTTTCCAGGAAGTGATGCTTCCCCCGCTTAAGCGGGGGCTTTTCTTTTCTATGCGCAGAGCCGGGTAAGGAGTTTTGCGGCTAAAGCCGCACCCGGCTCGCGCGGGCGAGCAGGAGCCGGTGAACCGCCTCCTGCTCGATGCAGGGCTGAAAGGGGAAATTTTCGCTTTTATTAAGATTTTTCTAAGCTCTGGACAGACAAACCGGTATTATGGTAAAATAAAAGAAATTTTGCAAAAACAGGAAATTCCAAAGATTCAGAGGGGAGAATGAAAACGCAATGAAAAAACGATTGGTTGCATGGATTGCTATAGCAGCAATGGCTGTTTCCACCATTGGAGCCGGCAGTCAGGCTCTGGCTGCAGAGGATTCATATGAAAACGGCATTGCAGTGACAGCAATGGCAGATGAAGCTGCTGCTGAGCTGGCAGTATCCGCAGAGGATGAGATAGAGACAAAGTCTGTTGCTGCTGTGGATGAAATGACGGAAGAAACGGAAACTGCCGCAGCTGCAGAAGCAGATACAGAGACCGTCACGGAAGGCTCGCTGGAAGAAACGGAAACTGCTGCAGTCGCTGATGACACGCTGGAAGAAACGGAGACTGCTGCAGCTGCTGACGACACGGAGGCAGTGACAGAGAATGCAGAGTATTTATCTGAAGCAGACGCCGTTGGAGAAAGCGATATCTTGACAGAAGCTGCTGCAGAGAATACCAGCGAATCAGAAGCTGTTGCGGAGAATATCGGGGAATCAGAAGCTACTGCTGCAGAGAGTTCGGAAGATGCAGAAGAAACTGCGGAGTCTGCGGATGTGACAACGTCCGGGGATTCGGAGCATTCTTTATCGTCAGAGCAGTCAGAAAACGCAGGAATTTCTCTGACGGCTGATGAGGGTGAAACAGGCAGTGGGACAGAAACGGAAGCTGAGACCGAGAGTGCGACAGAGACTGAAACAGAAACAGAGGAGGTTTTGCAGGGACTGGTGACGGTCGATGGATTCCTTTATTACTATGATAATGGAGTCATGAAGACTGGCTGGATCGAGGTCAAAAGCGGCAAGTGGTATTATTTTTACAAATCAGAGAAAACCTCCTCGACAGGCAGCACAATACCGAAGGGCGCTGCTGTGGTTAATACGGTGGTTAAGATCAGCGGGTATCGGTATTATTTTAATGCCAGCGGAGTGATGCAGACCGGCTGGCAGAAGGTAAATGGCAGCTGGTATTATTTCTATAAGTCAGCGAAGACCAGCTCGACAGGCGACACAATCCGAAAAGGAGCGGCTGCTACTAAGCTTGTCAAGATCAGCGGTTATTACTATT